>CAMMEP010000009.1 GCA_946495905.1 uncultured Clostridium sp. | reverse complement strand
ATTGCTTTATCAATATCCAATCTTGTATGTATTATAGCTAATATTACTACATTATCTCCTTTACTTCACTACTAGTCTTTGTGTTGCCCTCTTCCATGTCTTTAATTCCTTTTTGTATCTCAAGCTGTGCATATAAAGCATATAGTATTTCTTCATAACTTGCTAAATCATCAAAATTTTGAACTGTGTTTAAAATTAATTGTTTATCACTCATAATTTTCATCTCCTAAATCTTTTTTATATATTCTATCATAAAATAAAGCTCTTTTCTATGATTTTTTGTAAATTTATTTTTTCTTTATTTTATAAAATCATTCCACACAGAAATAATAAGTATTATTTGCAATACCAAAATCACAGGAAATCCTACTGAAAATCTTAATTTCTTCGTTTTATGCCTAAAAGTATACATTCCCGCTATTGCTCCAATACTACCACCTATTATGGCTAGTATAAGTAAAGTTTGCTCTGGTATTCTCCACTTACCATATTTTGCTTTACGTTTATCAATATACATCGCTAAAAATGCTATTAGGTTAATTACAATTAAGTAGATTATAAAATATTTTAACATAGTTCTTATTATTCCTTTCTCTTACGCAGTTGGGGGCTGAATACTCAAAAAAACCTATAATTTCTACATATAATAGTAATCTAAAATGCGCAGAAGGGGTGCATCCCCAATTGCGCATAAAATTACTTTAATGGTTCTCTTTCTTCTTTATAAATTCTAAGCTTTACAAGTATGTTATAAATTTTTGTTCCATATGGAATCATCATAATATCTTCCTTGGTTAATGCTTTTGTAAATAATATTAGTAAGCAGTAAGTAATTGCACCTAATAAAATAGAAATAATTGTGCTTACCGTATTTCCTAAGAAGCTACTGAACAATCTATATCCAAAGAATACAATAACTCCCATTCCAATAGCAGATACCACTGGTTTTAAAATATGTGTTTTGAATTTAATATGCATATTTACGCATCTGTTCATTACGTTGTAACAAATGAAGAACACAATTACTTGATATACAAAAGAACTTATTGCTGCTCCATAAATTCCTATATTAGGATTACTAATTAATATCATATTTAATACAAATTTAATTACCGCTCCCAATCCTGCTGCTATTGCTGGTATTTTGGATTGATTTACTCCATACAATCCTCCTGTTAAAGTTTGAGACAATGCAGTAAGTATCATAGAAACAGATGCAATCATAAATACTCCAGCACCGTCATATGCCGTTGGATATAGCATTTTTAATATTGGTTCCGCTAATGCAATAAATCCAAGTGCACAAGGCAAGATGATAATTAAAGAAGCGAAGAAAGAAAACGATAATCTTCTGGATGCTGTCTTTTTATCTTTAATTGCTAGTGCTTCTGATATAGCAGGTGTTAATGCTGTTGAGAATGCTAAGTTAATAGCAAGTGGGAAACTTACTAAAGTATCTACTTTAGATAATATTCCTGTTGCAGACATTGCAGCTTCTTCTAAGGCTTCCTTTGCCATGCCTGTGTTTTGTAATGAAATTTGAATACAGTTACTTACTGTTGCTGTATCTATTACTCCACTAATAACCGAAATTAGTGAACTTACTGTAATTGGTATAGAGATTCCTAAAATTGTTTTTAATAATTGTTTGTCCGATTTTTTTCTTTCTGGAGATTCAATCGAATCTTTGGTATTAAGTTTATTATGTTTATAATACATAAGCAAGTATATAAAAGTAATCACAATGGCACAGGTAGTAGAAAGATTTCCTGCTGCTGCCATAATATATGGATCTTTTCCAATACAAGCATACACAAAAGTGATAGAAAGCACACAATTTAAGAATTGCTCTAATGTTTGTGATACACTAGTTGGCTTCATGTTTTGCTGTCCTGAGAAATATCCTCTATATACTGCTGACATTGCTACAAATAAAATAGCAGGTGACAATACTTTCATTACATAGGCTACATCTGGAACGTTTAAAATATTAGTTGCAATAAAGTCCGCTCCTAAGAATAAACCTATGGATAGTACTAAACCTATGGTGGTAAAGAATTTGAAGGCAACTCTAAAAATTCTTTGTGCACCTTTGGTATCTCCTATTGCTATTCTTTCTGAAACCAGTTTCGATATAACACTTGGAATACCAATAGAAGAAAGAGTAAGTAATAAAGCATAAATTTGATAACCTGCGGAATAGTATCCAAGCCCTGTATCTCCAAAACCTTCAATATTTGTTATTACTAATTTATAGATTAACCCTAACACTTTTATTAATAATTGTGAACATATTAAAATGACAACATTTTTCATAAAAGAGTTAGCTGTTTTCTTCAATCTTTTTCCTCTCAATTTTTTCTCCTAATTTGTAAATTTTGCTACTATTCATGTTTGTTTTTGGTTGTAGCAATGTATATTTTAAATTTATGTTGGAGTGCTTAAGGTGGGGACCGACAAGTTCACAAACTGTTAAAATGAACGAATGTGAATTTTATACAGTTTGTACGATGTTGGGGGCCGAAAACATAAATTTAAAATATACATTGCTACAACATCTTAGAACAAGCTATGAATTATAATGTCAATTTGCTACTCCTTAAATATTGAATTTAGGCATCATACCAATTTTATTTGGTGTATGTCCTGGAAGCTGATAAATATCATGTCCAGGGAATTCATTTCCTTCTACAAAAATTGGTCCGTCTGGTGTAAAGCAAACATCCCAACCAATATACCCCATTTGAGGTACTACTTTTGCTGCTTCTTTACACATTTTTATTGCCTTATCCCAATCTGGGAATTTAAATCCTTTTATTTTTGCTCCTGTTTGTGGATGTGTCTCGTATAAATTTTTCTTTTTATCGATAGCTCTATCCATTACTTCTCCAGTAACTTCGTTTACTGGAGCTACCATTCCTCCACTATTAAAATTATCTACGAATTTTCCGTTTCCAATTCTAAAGTAGGCACAAATAACATGAGCTACGCCATCTTTTAAAATAGTAACGACTCTTACAGTGTTTATAGCATCTGGATAAATTGCTGCAACTGCTGGATGTTGTTTTATTACTTCTTCCAATTCAAAATTGTTATTTCCTTCTACTAATTTATTATATACCTCATCTAAAGAGTTATAATCCTCTGTATTTATTTTTTCTATTCCATGTCCACATCCGCCATCTACTGGTTTTGCCATAAATTCATGATGTCTTTCCATAAATGCAATAATATCTTCTTTAGGTGTACCTTTTACGTTTATCCAATCACGTTTTACGTAGTCCTTAAATAATTCATTGAATTCATTTTTGTTTTCAAATAGATGAAAATAGGATTTATCGTTGTATTTGCTTACTAAATCATTATTTCTTCCTCTTGTAATATAGGTATCACGTTGTGCTGGCGATAAATTATACATTTCAAATAAATCATAATCCATATAGCCTGCACCATATTTGACTGCACATCTTTGCATATCCCATAAAAGATATAATTTTGATTTTCCTGTTTTTTTATGAATAGAATCTATTTTTTCAAACATTGCTTTTTTATCCATTGTTTTTAATCTTTTTAAAATATATTTAATATTTCCCATTTTTTGTATTATTCCTTTCTTATGTTTCAAGTTAAGTTGAAAAAGAATTGATGTTTTGGCTAGGCAAACGAGCAAGAAAACCGGAATCGTACTTTGTGTACGATGAGGATTTTCGAAGTGAAGTTTAACAACGCCAAAATACAATTGTTTTTTAACTTTTAGAAATCAATTTTCTTCTGTATCCACATATCAAGCTCACTAATCTTCACTCTTACTTGTTCCATGGTGTCTCTATCTCTAATCGTTACAGATTCATCTTCTAATGTATCAAAATCAATTGTTACACAATATGGTGTACCTATTTCGTCTTCTCTTCTATATCTCTTTCCAATACTTCCTGCTTCATCATAATCGCACATGAATTTTTTTGATAACATACCATATACTTCTTCTGCTTTTTCACTTAGCTTCTTAGATAGTGGAAGTACTGCTACTTTATATGGAGCAATTGCTGGATGTAAATGTAATACGGTTCTTACATCTCCTTCTGCAATTTCTTCCTCTTCATAGGCATTACATAGGAAAGCTAGCGCTACTCTATCACATCCAAGAGATGGTTCGATACAATATGGTACATATTTTTCGTTTGTCTCTGGATCTAAGTATGTCATATCCTCTTTAGAATATTCCATATGTTGTTTTAAATCGTAATCGGTTCTATCTGCTATTCCCCAAAGTTCTCCCCATCCAAATGGAAATGCATACTCAATATCAGTAGTAGCTGCACTATAAAAAACAAGCTCCTCTTTTGAATGGTCTCTTAGACGAATATTTTCCTTTTTCATTCCTAAGCTAATAAGCCAATTTTCACAAAACTCTTTCCAATATTTGTGCCATTCCAAATCTGTTCCTGGCTTACAGAAAAATTCTAACTCCATTTGTTCAAATTCACGTGTTCTAAATGTGAAATTTCCAGGAGTAATTTCATTTCTAAAAGCCTTTCCCACTTGTGCAATACCCATTGGCAATTTTCTTCTTGTAGTACGCATTACATTTTTAAAATTAACAAAAATACCTTGTGCTGTCTCTGGTCTTAAATATATTTCTGCCTTGCTATCCTCAGTAACTCCTTGAAATGTTTTAAACATTAAATTAAATTTACGAATATCGGTAAAATTTTCTTTTCCACAATTAGGACATGGTATATGATTTTCTTTAATAAAGTTCATTAATTCTTCATCACTCATACCATCTGCAATCATGTCTTTACCTTGTTCGTGTGCCCATTCTTCTATTAATTTATCTGCTCTATGTCTAGTTTTACATTCTTTACAATCGATTAGTGGGTCAGAAAATCCTCCAACATGGCCTGAAGCCACCCAGGTTTGTGGGTTCATTAAAATAGCTGCATCTAACCCCACATTATATTTGCTTTCTTGAATAAATTTCTTTCTCCATGCTCTTTTTATATTATCTTTAAGTTCTACTCCTAAAGGTCCATAATCCCAAGTATTTGCTAATCCTCCATAGATCTCGGAACCTGGATATATGTATCCTCTATTTTTGCATAAGCTTACTATTTTATCCATTGTCAACTTTTCCATTTTTCTAATTTCTTCCTCCCTTGAACAAAAGGGACTCTCCTTTTTGTTCATTTTTTATTTTTAGACATTCCTATGTCTATTCATTTTTCATTTCTAAATTTTATCAATATATTATATAAAAGTCAAGGGAAAGTTATCCACAGACATATTTCTACTTTTTATTATCAATATTTATCTTTTAATTTCTTTTGTGACATTATGTTACATTATTATTGTATTTTTTTACTATTTATTTTTCCACAGATATGTGGATAATGTGGATAACTCTGTGAATAACTATAAATAGTGGATTTCATTTTTAAAGTTATCCACAAAAATATTTGTAATATTTTATGAAAACCATATTTTTTATTCTTTTTGATAGTTCTTAAAGATATTATGTCGAATTGTGCAAATAAGATTACACATATCCTATACTTTTATGTAAATTTTAGGACCAAAAGGGTTCGTCCCCTTTGGTCCTTTTTTGTTTTATCCAAATAAACTCATCTGGTTGCTTTGGCTCATTCCTTTTAAACAACCAACTTTATCTAATAATTCAATAACCGACTTTCCTATTTTAGAACGTATTTTCATATCATCAATAGACATGAACTTTCCTTCTTTTTTTGCCGAATCAATTCCTTCTGCTGCAACGGTTCCAAGTCCTGGTATGCTATTTAATGGTGGTCTAATTCCATCTTCTTCTACTAAAAACTTAGTTGCATGTGACTTGTATAAATCGATTGGCAAGAAGTCTATTCCTCTTTCATACATTTCTAATACTAATTCTAGTATTGCATACATGTTCTTATCTTTTGTAGTGCTACTTGTTCCAGCTAAGTCTATTTCTTTCATTTTGTTTAATACTCGTTCTTTTCCATAGCACATAATGTCACTATCAAATTCGTCTGCTCTAATGGTAAAGTATGCTGCATAATAAGCTTTTGGCTGATGTACTTTAAACCAAGCAATTCTAAATGCATTGGTTACATAGGCTGCTGCGTGTGCTTTTGGGAACATGTATTTTATCTTTTCACAAGATTTAATATACCATTCTGGCACATCATGTTCTCTCATTAATACTACAAATTCTGCCCATTTTTCTGGGTCTTTTAGTGCTTTTCCTTTACGTACTGTCTCCATTATTTTGAAGGCTTTATTTGGTGGAAGTCCTTTCTTTATAAGGTAAATCATAATATCATCACGACAACAGATTGCCTCATTTAAGGTTACGGTTCCTTCGTCAATTAAGCTTTGCGCATTGCCAAGCCATACATCTGTACCATGTGACAAACCAGAAATACGTATTAATTCATCAAAGGTTGTTGGTTTTGTATCTACCAGCATTCCTCTTACGAATTTTGTACCAAACTCTGGTATTCCATAACTTCCAACTTTACTCTTTATTTGCTCTGGTGTTACACCTAGTGCATCTGTTGAGCTAAAGATAGACATGGTTTCTTTATCATCCAAAGGTACTTTGGTTGGGTCTATTCCAGTGATATCGTATAACATTCTTATCATGGTAGGATCATCATGACCTAGAATATCTAGTTTTAGTAAGTTCTGGTCTATGGAGTGATAATCAAAGTGGGTTGTTATAATATCTGAGTTAGGGTCATCTGCTGGATGTTGCACTGGACAGAATTCATAGATTTCCCTTCCCTTTGGTACAACTATAATTCCTCCTGGGTGCTGTCCTGTTGTTCTCTTTATTCCTGTACAACCTTGTGCTTGCCTAATTACCTCAGCATTATTTATTGGTATTCCTCTCTCTTCATAATATTTTTTTACATAACCATAAGCCGTTTTATCTGCTACCGTACCAACTGTACCCGCTTTAAAAGTAGTACCTTTACCAAAGATTACTTCGGTATACCTATGTGCTTTTGCTTGATATTCTCCAGAGAAGTTTAAGTCGATATCTGGCTCTTTGTCTCCATTAAATCCAAGGAAGGTTTCAAACGGAATGTCTATTCCGTCTTTTACCATTTTAGTACCACATTTTGGACAGTCTTTGTCTGGAAGGTCGAATCCACAAGCATAACCATAATCAGTAAAATCCGAATACTTGCAATTAGGACACCTATAATGTGGTGGAAGTGAGTTTACTTCCGTAATACCTGTCATATTTGCCACAAAGGACGAACCAACTGAACCTCTGGAACCAACAATGTATCCGTCTTCATTGGATTTCCATACTAGTTTTTGTGCAATAATGTACATAACGGAGAATCCATTTTTGATAATGGAGTTTAATTCTTTGTCCAGTCTTTCTTGTACTAAATCTGGAAGTGGGTCTCCATATAGTTCATGTGCTTTGTTGTAAGCAATATCTTTTATGGTTTGCTCGCATCCGTCAATATGTGGTGGACATTTTTCTGGTGATATTGGACTTATTTTTTCGCACATGTCTGCTATTTTATTGGTATTAGTTACTACTACCTCGTATGCTTTTTCTTCCCCTAAATATTCAAATTCTTTTAGCATCTCTTCTGTGGTACGTAAATAAAGTGGGGCTTGTTCGTCCGCATCATCATACCCTTGTCCTGCCATTAAAATACGTCTATATACTTCATCTTGTGGGTCAATAAAATGCACATCACAAGTTGCTACTACTGGCTTTCCAAGTTTATCTCCAAGTTCTACTATTTTTTTATTAATATCTTCTAATGCTTTTTCATCTGGTACTGTACCATTTCGAACCATGAACATGTTATTACCAATAGGTTGAATTTCTAAATAATCATAATCTTTTGCAATATCTTCTATTTCTTCATCTGTTTTTCCTGCAACGATTGCTCTATATAGCTCTCCTGCCTCACAGGCACTTCCTAATATTAAACCTTCCGAATATTGCTTATAGATAGATTTTAATATTCTAGGTTTTTTATAAAAATAGTCTAAATGAGAGAAAGATATAAGCTTGTACAAATTTTTAAGTCCTACATAATTTTTTGCTAAAATAATAGCATGATAGGTTGGTAATCTCTTAAAATCTGTTTTTCCTGCACATAACTCATCGATATCTTCTATCTTTTTAGCACCTTTTTCTTTTAGCATATCAATCATGACATTAAATACTTTAACCGTGGTATCCACATCATCTAAAGCTCTATGGGCTACTTCCACTTTAATACCTAAATTTTCTGCAATAATTCCTAGTTTATATTTTTTATAATCTGGAAATAACTCTTTTGCCAAACGTAACGTATCTAAATAGGTATTGTCTAGTGTATATCCAAGTTCGGTTGCATTATATTTTAAAAATCCTATATCAAAATCGGCATTATGTGCAACAAGCACACTATCTCCAATAAATTCCATCATTTTAGGAAATACTTTGTCAATGGCTTCTGCATCTTTTACCATATCATCGGTAATGTTAGTTACTTCTACTACTCTTTGTGGAATTGGTTTTTCTGGGTTTACAAAACAAGAAAATTCATCCAAAACCTCTCCATTTTTTATTTTCATAATACCAATTTCAGTTATTTTTTCTGTTCTAAACGAAAATCCTGTGGTTTCTAAGTCGAGTACACAATAGGTAGTATCCAAATCTTGTCCTCTTGGGAAAGATACAACTGGTGTTCTATCTGGTGCTAAATACGCTTCTACACCATAAATTACTTTTAAATCTGGATTCTTCTCACAAAAATGATGTGCCTCTGGAAAAGCTTGTACTACCCCGTGGTCAGTAATAGCAATAGATTTCATTCCCCATTTTGCTGCTCGTTTTAATAAATCTGTTGCTGATGTTATTCCATCCATCTGGCTCATTTTAGTATGCATGTGAAGCTCTACTCTTTTTTCTTTTGCTTCATCTGTTCTCGTTTGCTTCTTTAATCCAGTACTCTCGATAATAGTATTTGCAATAACTCCAAGTTCTTTGGCAAATGGGTCAAATTGTGCTGTTCCTTCTAGTTTAATTCCTTTTGCGCCTTTTAGTTTTTTAATTAAATCTTTCGACTTGTCTCCCTCGGAAAATACTTTACAAGTAATAGTACTACTTCCATCATATAAATCAAACATAACAAGTACTTTCCCACTTTTTAATTCACGGGAATCTATATTTAAAATTTCGCCATCTAGCTGTACTTTTCCACTATCTACACTTAAATCAATTACTTTTACCAATTGCTCTTTTAGTTTTAAACTTCTACCATAAATTAATGGAGATTCTTCTTCTGGCTTATCTTGTGGAACTTCTATTGAAACACTAACCTCTGCTGGAGCATTTGACGATGCATTTCCATTTGCTTGGTTTGCAGGTAGCTTATTACTTTTCGCATGTTCCGCTTGGCCATTTCCTTCCTCCATAGATTGTCTTTCTTCCTCTGCCATTCTTTGTGCATGCTCAATAGCTTCTTTTTCAAGTTGCATTGCATGTTCCATATATAACTTAACTGCTTCTTCTGAAATATTTTCTACAAACGTAATTTTATATTTCATTCCATAGATATCTTCTATTATTTGAGATAATATGCTGTCAAACCCTTTAGCATCTAGCACCATTTTTCCTTTCATTGCCATATTTACCGTAATACGATTTTCTTCAATTTGTATGGTACTATTTTTTAAAAATGCTTTACTTAATGGATGTTTATGTGCCATATAGCATATAATTAAATTCCATTCTTTTGCTATATCTACCTCAATTGGTTTAGAATATTCTACTTTTATATTTACTTCAAAAATGTTAAATCTATTTTTTAAATATTGTTCAAAATTATAAATATCTTCTATTTTGATAAACTCATCTGCTGTTATCACTATTTCAAACTTATTAGTTTTCTTAAATAAATTAAGTGATTTAATTTTTCCTGCATTTAGTGCAAAACTGTTTGAATTATAATCTTTAAATATTTCTTTAATTGTTTTTTCCACCTAAGTTCATCTCCTATGTTTGTGCAATTGGGGACGGGCTTATTTTGCACAAATACTATTCTAATTCTCTCAGTAAATTTATATATTTTTTATTTTTGGTCGGAGTGCTTAAGGTAGGGACCGACAAGTCTACATTTAAGTGAAGTGAGATATGTGATGTGAGATATGAAAGTTTATAATAATAATATATCACACATCTCATTTCCCATCTCTCATTTCTCATAGTACAGTTTGTACGCAGCCAAAGGGTCGAAGACCCAAAATAAAAAATATATAAATTTATTATAAAAATGAAATTAACCTTGTGCAAAATAAGCCCGTCCCCAATTGCACATGTTTTATCCTATAATCCTGCCAACATCATTAAACGCCACATATACCGACAATGTAATTAATGCTAAAAATCCAATCATTTGTAGTTTTAGCTCAAAGTTTTCATTGATCGGTTTTCTTCGAATTGCCTCTATGATATAGATTAATATTTTTCCTCCATCTAATGGTGGAAATGGAAGTAAATTGGTTACTCCCAATGACATAGACACTAATGCCATAATATAGAAAAAGTCTATTAAACTACTAGTTTGTGCCACTACTTCAGAAATGCCAATAGGTCCCACTAAGTTATCTACGGTTACTCCACCCGTGAATAAAAGTTTTATGCTTTCTACCATAGACATAATAAAGTTTCCTGTAGAATTAATTGCCATCGTAAAACTACCTGTTATAATAGTTGCTAATACAATAAATAATAATATGGCAAATATGATATTTACAAGTCCTCCTGCTGCAACAATAGCAATTCTTTTTGGAATACTTGCTTCACTAAAAGAACCTTCTTCTTCAGAACGTTCTTCTTCTCCTAGCATATTTACATACCCACCAAGAGGTATTAATCTTAGTGAGTATTTTGTTTTTTCGGTTTCTTTGCTCCAGATAAGTGGTCCAAAACCTATTGCAAATTCATTTACCTTTATCTTACATAAACGCGCAACTAAAAAATGCCCTGTCTCATGTATTAAAACAAGAAAGCCAAGTATAATAACTATCTTTATAACTGTAATAATAATACCCATAGACCTAATCCTTTATATTTTATTTATTAAGAGTTAGATTATATATTTTTTCTTTTTGATGAAGTGGTTTTCGTGGGGACCAGCGAGGTACAAACTGTTAAGCGAAGCTTTTACAGTTTGTTCGAAGTAGGGATAACGAATCAAAAATAAAAAATATATAATCTAACTCTATTAAACCTCCGCTGTGTATTTAATTGTCTCACTTACATTATATGATACTTAGCAAAAAATATGCAAAAGGTAAAATAAATACCACACTATCAATTCGATCTAGCAATCCTCCATGTCCTGGAATTAAATTGCTAAAATCTTTTATTTCGCAATGTCTTTTTACACTAGAAGCTGCTAAATCTCCAATTTGGCTAATTACACTTAAGAATATGGATATTCCAAATATGTAAATGTAATTAATGTTTACATTCCAAACTGCATTGCAAACCACGGTATATACCATACACATAATGATAGAGCCACATAAACCTGCTACACATCCTTCAATGGATTTATTTGGACTAATGTCTGTAAATTTATGTTTTCCAAATTTTCCTCCAATAAAAAATGCAAATATATCTGTTCCCCATGCTGCAAAGAATACATACCAAATAAGTATTCTTCCATTTTCTAAGCTATCTCTAATTAATGGTGCAAACATCAAGAAAAATACAATATAACAAGTTCCTAATAGCGATATTGCTATGTCGGTAATATTTCTTTTTAATGAAGTCACTACCACTTGAGTAAAAAGGGCTAATATATTGATTAAAATAATTAAAGTAATTGCTGGTAGTACATATTCGCCTGGTATTAAATGTATAAAGCAAATAAGTAGAGCTGTTATATATCCTGGCCACTCAATTGGATTTGCTTTTCCTTTAAAAGCTTTATAAAATTCATGTAGGCTCATGATAGCTACAATACTAATAAATATATCTACTACGTATTTGTTTCCAAATATTAAAATTATTGCAAATATTGGAAACAATATTATTCCTGATAAAATTCTTTTTATGCTCATTTTTCTATCCCTTCTATACTTATTTTCATTCTAATTTTAAATACTTATTTGCCCCCAAATTTTCTATTTCTTTTTTCAAACATTTCTATTGCTTGTAATAAATCTTCTTCTGAAAAATCTGGCCAATATTTATCAACAAATAAAAATTCGGTATACGCTAGTTGCCATAACAAGAAATTGCTTATTCTTAATTCTCCACCTGGTCTTATTAATAAATCTGGTTCTGGCTCATTTGCCGTATACAAATTATTTGACACTAGTTCTTCATTTATTTGGTCTATTTCTACTTCGTTATTCTTTACTTTTTCAGAAATATTCTTTATAGCTCTTACTATTTCTGCTCTTCCTCCATAGTTAAAAGCAATATTTAAGGTAAGACCTGTATTATTTTTTGATTTTTCTACTATTTTATAGATACTATCTTTTAATCCTTTATCTAAGCTTTCCACATCTCCTAGTACTCTTATCTTAATATTACGCAAACTTTCCTTGTTTAGAAATTTGTCTAAATAATAATTTAAAAGTACCATTAAAGTTCCTACTTCTTCTTTGGTTCTTTTCCAATTTTCGGTTGAAAAAGCATATACCGTTAGATACTTTAGCCCTATATTATTAGCAAAAGATGCAATTTTTTCTAATGTTTCTGCACCTGCCTTATGTCCTAGTTTCGTATCTAATCCTTTTTCCTTTGCCCATCTTCTATTTCCATCCATGATGATAGCAATATGCTGTGGCATTAATTCTTTATCTGCTTCATTTATAGTCAAAATTATTTCCTCTCTTTCTTGTTTTTATTTATTTCTAATTTTAAGAACTAAGAAAAGAATTGTTGCTTTGGCTAGGCGAACGAGCGAAAAAATCGGAGGCGTACTGAATGTACGTCGAGAATTTTTGAAGTGAAGTTCAACAACGCTAAAGTGCAATTATTTTCTTAGCCTAAATGCTCATTACTTCTTTCTCTTTCTTCTCCAATATACTATCAATTTCATCTACATATTTATCAGTTAATTTTTGGATTTTATCTTCTGCTGATTTTAGTTCATCTTCTGAAATTTCAGAATTTTTTTGCATTGCTTTTGCAGTATCAATAGCATCTCTTCGAATACTTCTAATAGCAACTTTTGCATCTTCAGCCATTTTTCTAATGTCTTTTACGATCTCTTTTCTTCTCTCTTCATTTAATTCTGGAAAAGCTAGTCTTATTACTTTTCCATCATTATTTGGATTAATTCCTATATCGGATTTTAAAATTTCTTTTTCAATCTCTTTTAATATACTTGCATCCCATGGTTGAATGACAATAAGTCTCGCTTCTGGTACCGAAATTCCAGCCACTTGATTAATTGGTGTTGGTGTTCCATAATAGTCAATACTTATTTTATTTAGGATAGCTGGATTAGCTCTTCCTGCCCTTATTTCTGCTAAATTCTCTTCAAATACACTAATTGATTTTATCATTTTTTCTTCAAATTTATCATATTCCATAATTTTATTTGCACAAGCTAATAACTTGTGCTCTCCTTTCCTATTTTATTTTTTAATTTCTAATTTCTAATTTTTACTTTATTAAAGTGCCTACTTTTTCACCTTTTACTATTTTAACAATATTATCTGGTTTATCAATTCCAAATACAATCAAATGAATATCATTATCTCTGCAAAGTGAAATTGCAGTAGAATCCATTACTTTTAAGTTATCGCTTAAAATATCTAAATACGAAATTTCATCATATTTCTTTGCAGTTTTATCTATTTTTGGATCTGCAGAATATACTCCATCAATTGTTTTTCCAACTAAGATTACTTCTGCATCAATCTCAGCTGCTCTTAAAGCTGCTGCTGTATCTGTTGTAAAATATGGATTTCCTGTTCCACATCCAAAAATTACTACTCTTCCTTTTTCTAAATGTCTTACTGCTCTTCTTTTTATGTAAGGTTCTGCAATTTCTCGCATTTCAATAGCAGTTTGAAGTCTAGTATATACACCTTTTTCTTCTAATGCATTTTGAAGTGCTAACCCATTCATGGTAGTAGCAAGCATTCCCATATAATCAGAGGTAGTTCTTTCCATCTTTTTATTGGCACCTCTCCAGAAATTGCCTCCACCTACCACTACGGCAACTTCAGTTTTCATTTTTACTAGTTCTTTTATTTGTTCACAAATATTATCTACTGTTTCTGCATCGATTCCTACTTTTTTATCTCCTGCTAATGCCTCACCACTTAGTTTTAGTAGAATCCTTTTGTACTTATTTTCAGGCACTTTTAAACACTCTCCTTATTCTATATTTTAATTCTTATCTATTCTATCATATATTTCTATTTTTTTGCACTATTTTTGAAAAATTTCTTAAGACTTTTTTTAATTTTTGGTTATAATTTTCAGCTAAGATTATTTTTATACTTTTTATTATTTGTAGTATTTTATATAAAAAAACCTCATGCTTAATATATTTGTAAGTTTTAAGTTACATAATTATATTATGCACGAGGTTTTATTTTTTTCATTTAATTTATTCCATTGTGAGATACGCACAATTTAGTGCATTTCTTCTTATCTATAAAAAAATATATATTTTTTATAGACCTAACTCAAATGCCTCTGTTTCAGAGCTTCCATCTCCTCCACCTACTACTTTAACATTAGTATTTAGAGAAATACATGGACGAAGTCCAATCTCTCTCGTATAATTAGAATTAGTAGAATTATCTGATCTCACACTGCATAATCCTTCACTACCCATACCGCCGCCAATGTATACGATACGAACATAACAGCCGAAATTGGTTGAGCTAGAGGTAGGTTCACGGGAAGCTAACCAATACCAAGAATTTATTCCCATCAAGTCAGCTGCTTCCATTGCTGCTTTGTCTGCTGTATAGTTTGTATCTTCTGCTTTTAAGTTATTTGCCCCTTCTACTGATGTCGTAAACTGTAAATCTGCTGGTCCCACATTTTCTGTGTTTTTTGCATTAAACTTTCCGTCAGCATCAACTGTTGGTACACTTCCTACACATCTTCCATCTATCGCATATGGGCTGCTTGTAGCATATTTCTCTGCCCTTTGGTTTAACGTACTTATTGCATTATTATAACTGTCCCTTGCAGTCGCCCAGGTATCTCCTCCTAATGCTAAATCCTCTACCGTACCGTCTGATATTATTTGTAATCCATTTGTTTTATCATTATATAATACTCTAAATGTTATTATTCCATTTTCGCCTATTTCACTTATTCCTGTATCATATTTTACATAATTTCCTGGCTTTGCTATATCTTTTAATACTTCTTCTACTCTTACTTCACATGTCTTTTTTATTCCACTTCCGTCTTGTGCTTCTACTGTTATTGTTGTTGTACCTATTTTCTTTGCTGTTATCATGCCATTGTCAACTGTCGCTATATCTTCATTGTCACTTGTCCATTTTAGTGTTTTATTGGTTGCATTTGATGGTTCTACAGTTGCATTAATTTGAGAAGTTTCATCTACAGATAGCACTATATTTGATTGGTCTAATATTATATCTGTTACTTTTACATCTTCTACTACGTCTTGTCCTTTTTCTCCTACTGTAACATTATATTCACTATCTATAGTGAAATTGTAGCCATTTGAAATACCTTTTGCTCCTTCTCCGTCTTTTTCTATTGTTGTATTTTCTACTCTTAATGGTAATTTTTCTATTATTGTATCTATTGTCATTTCTCTTCCATTTGCCAATTCTTCAATTTTAATATCAATAATTGCCATACTTAATCTTTCTTTTATGTTTGCTTTTTCAGTTTCTATTTTTGCATCTTCTGCTCTATTAATTAATCCATTATTTCCAAATGCAAAGTTTATTGCTACTGTGGCTAGTATTATCAAGATAATTATTGTTATTACCAAAGCCACCAATGTAATACCTTTTTCTTCTTTCAATTTTTTAAAATTTCTTTTTTTTGACTTCATTTTTATTTTCTCCCTTGTATATATTTAGATTTTTAGAAAAGTTTTTAACTTTCATAATCATTTTAATTTTAACATTTTCATCTATTATTTATCAAGCCTTTTTACATTTTGTAATATATTCTTCATATTTTTGTAATATATCTGTAATATTAATAATTTATATTTTCTATCAAACACTTTATTTAGTTATATTTTTTTCTTTTCTGCTTATACTAATAAATGAAACTTAAATTTTTAAAGATGGGTGTTACTATGAATCAAATTATTTATTCTAATAATAGTTTACCTCCTTTTTCTAATGATGATTCATCTAAAAATAATACTAGTAAAAATCCTTCTAATAATCACTATATCAAAAATCCTAATCAAAAATATAAAATACTATTTATGATTTTTTCCTCTATTGCATTTGTAGCAATTATTTTTATGTTTGCAAAACTATATCAAAATAATCAAAATTCTATTTTATCACAAAAGTTAACAGACTCATACGCTATTTCTACTTTATATGCTAATACAACAAATTATCAAGCTGAAGTGCAAGAATCATCTACAACAGACCCTTTTGTAATAGGTATTATAAAAATTGATAAAATAAATGTAAACTATTCTATTCTTTCTATTAGTAACAATGATTTATTAGATATTTCAGTATGTCGCTTTGCTGGCCCAATGCCAAATGAAATAGGAAATTTATGTATTGCAGGACACAATTACGTAGATTACAAATTTTTTAGTCGTTTAAATGAATTAAATATTGATGACGAAATTAAAATTTATGATTTAACTGGAAATTATATTACTTATAAAATTTATGATATTTATGAAACAAAGTCAAATGATACTTCTTGTACGTTTCAAAATACAAATAACACAAGAATCGTTACTCTTGTAACTTGTAATAATGTAAATGGGAAGCGTTTAGTGGTACATGCAAAAGAAATACCTTAAAAATTTAAGGTATTTCTTTATTTATTATCTATGCTTTATAATCTCTTATTTTCTTATATGCATATATTGCAGAAATAACACAAACTACAATAAAGAACATTACCGTAATATCCTCAGTTACACCTGTTTGAGGAAGATCATTTCCTGAACTTGTGCTATTGCTTGTATTTGTAACTGGTTGAACTACTTGTGATTCTTCTTCATTCGTTGCTATATTTAATGTTGCTTCATTCGTCGTAGTATTTGTATCTGCAGTTTCATTAGCTGTTCCTGATGTTGATAAATTTGTTAAATCAAGTGTTAAGTTTGTTGCTTTTACTTGCATTCCAATACTCATCACTAATAAAAATACCACTAATAAAATTACTACATTTCTCACTTTTAACATATCTTTCCTCTCCTTCTTCTTTAGATATATCTTTTATTATTATTTATTATTTTTTGCTTTTTATACATTAAATAATAAAACCTACAATATTATTGTACTATTTTTTTATTTACACGTCAAGTTTTTTATAAAATTTTTTTCTTTCTTCTCTTTAAATGGTATTCAACACTGTTTTTTTGCTTATTTTATCAAATAAAATGAAAAAAAGTATTGACAAAAAATTCATTTTTTTAATGTATAATAAAACATATTGTATAATTTTAATAAAAAAGTGTATACTCATACAAAATAAAAATTAGGAGGAATACGATGCTATCTAATACACTAATGATAACTTTAGGCTTTGTGCTGTTAGTAATTGGCGCAGATTTATTGGTACGAGGAGCTAGTAATATTGCAAAAAAATTTCATATTCCAGAAATGTTAATTGGATTAACAATAGTGGCTTTAGGGACCTCTGCTCCTGAACTAATTATAACTATTACTTCTGCACAATCTGGAGCTACCGATTTAATTATTGGTAATGCTATTGGAAGCAATCTTTGCAATCTTTTACTTATTCTAGGTTTGATGGCAATAATTCGTCCCGTTTTTATTGATGGAGAAGCAAAAAAAATTCATATTCCTGTTGCCGTATTTGCCGTATTTGTCATATTAGTAATTGAATTAAGTAATTTAGGTAGCGCTAGTGCTTTTATTGACAGGTGGGATGGAATTTTACTTGTTGTCTTATTTATTGTATATTTTACATACCCAATTTTTACCGAAATAAAAGATATTAGACAAGCCTATAAAGAAGCAAAAAATAATGGTAATACTAAAAAAATTAATGTGTTTCTTTCTATTATATTTATTATTATTGGTATTGTACTTTTAAAGTACGGTGGAGATTTTGTAGTAGATAATTCGACTTTAATTGCTGAATACTTTAATATATCTGAAAGAGTTATTGGCCTAACAATAGTTGCTATTGGAACAGCTATGCCAGAGCTAGTAACCTCCATTATAGCAGTTATTCGAAAAGATACTGATTTAGCAGTAGGAAATTTAGTTGGTTCTTGTGTTCTTAACCTATTTTTAATTTTAGGAATTGGTGCCATTATTACACCTTTAGAATTTTCTACCGATTTTACTCAAAATTTAATATTATTGTTCTTTTCTACTCTTCTATTGTGGGTCTTTAACTATATTGGAAAGAAAAATACAATTACTAGATTGAAAGCGCTTATTTTGCTTGGAATATTTAGTTTTTATATGGTTGGATTGTTTGTGTAAAAGGATTATAAAACAAAAAATATTCAATTATGGTACCGATGGTGGGACTCGAACCCACATGGTTTCCCGCCAGATTTTGAGTCTTTAAAGAATTTTAACATTTATTAATTATAAGTAATAAATGCTATTCTTTAACCACTATAAAACAGTGGACTTTTAGCACCTTTTATTAACTTTTATTGATAAATATATACCACTATAATTTTTTAAAAATTTCAAGTTTTTTGAAAAAATGTTAGATATTTGTTAGATGTTGGTTAGATATAATAACAGATAATCTACTATTAATATTATAAAGAGGAAATCTTTACATTAAAATAAAATCGCCTTAAAATTAATTTTAGGGCTTAATTGAATAGGAATAATACCAAATTAGATTACTTATAGTTTTATTGCTATAAATAGTCTTTTTTTGTTGTCCAAAAGAGAAATGCAACACCTCTTAAAAAGTGTTTGGTGTGATGAGCCGATGCTATAAAGTTCATTCGTATTTGTATAAGCAGTCTAATTATACAAGGTGCGTGAGTGAGATTTTAGAACACAGACTCACAATAATAAAAGAGTATTCGGTGGCAAAACTTGAAATGGATTTGTAATTGTAAAAAGTTTGGGCAAGTATGAACAAGATACTTTAATAGTATCAGCAATTATAGTAGCAAAAGCTACTTACTAGACTACCTATGAAACGAGGCGAACGACCGACGGTTTCAGCTTATATAGGTGTAATAATTCTATTTTCATAAATGGGATTATTACACCTAATTCACTTTAGCTCTCTCCCTCTGGTTTCTGCTTAGTAGTTGCTAAAGTGATAGAGTCAAGAAAATTTATTTTTCTTGGCTCTACTTTCATAAAAATTGCGACATGCATTTTTTATGAAAGAACCTAAAAATGCAAATAGCAATTTTTAGGTTTGGGGTGTGGGGTTGTAAAACCCTGCCATACGGTCAAGCTTGCTTGACTAGTATGTTAGACAAATAAATTTATTCTAGTGAGAAAGGAGGCTACGAAGAATATGAGCTATGCCATTATAAGAAATGATAAATTAACAAGAGTTGATGCACAGGGGTCACACATTCACAATGATAGAAGGTCAAAAGGTCATTCTAATAAAGATATTGATCCCACAAGAACACATTTAAATTTTTACTGTAAGAAAAATGAACTAACATATATAAAAGAATTTGATAAAATGAAAAAAGAATATAATTTACAAGGTCATATTAGAAGTAATAGCATTATAATGTGTGAAATGATGATTACATCTGATAATGAGTTTTTTGATAAAATTGGAATAGAAGAAACAAAAAGATATTTCAAAGAAAGTTATAAGTTTGTATGTAATTACAAAAATCTTGGAGAGAAATATATAGTATCAGCAGCAGTACATTTAGATGAAACAACACCACATATGCACTTGGTATATACACCTGTAATTCATACAAAAGATGAAAAAGGAAATCCAATAGACAAAATCTGTGCAAGAGATTTTTGGAGAGGTAAAGATAGTTATAGAAAATTGCAAAATGCTTTTCACGAATATATAACATCAAAGGGTTTTGATTTAGAAAGAGGTCTACCAGTAGAAGAAACAGGATCAAAACATCA
Source organism: uncultured Clostridium sp. (assembly GCA_946495905.1). Lineage (GTDB taxonomy): Bacteria > Bacillota > Clostridia > TANB77 > CAG-508 > CALXVA01. The sequence continues at coordinate 8,174 of CAMMEP010000009.1, read as the reverse complement.
AAAAATAGAAGATTTAAAGAAAATAACTAATTTTGAAAATACTAAAAAAGTATTAGATAGTATAAAATTAGAGTTGCCAGAAATTCCAGATATAAATGACATTAAATTAATTAAACTTAATAGAGAAAAAGTAGAAAATGAAATTATAAGGCCAAAAGATGAACTAATACAAGAATTATATAAAGATAATTTGGCTTTGCATAAGGAATTGTCAAAACAATCAAAAATTATTGATGAGGCTGAAATGTACCAAAAAGAAAGAAATTCAATACTTGCTGACAATGAAGAATTGCACAGTACTGTAAGGCATTTAGAACATGAATATAAAAAGAAAAGCAATAATTTAGATTTTGATTATAAAAATAGAAAAAATGAACTAGAAAAAGAATTTAAAAATAAGGAATTTGATATTGAATATAAATATAAAAGTAAGATTAAGTCTTTAGAAAAAGAAAATAGCCATCTACACAAGATCATTGATAAATTTTATGAAACGGTTGAAAAATTTATAGATTGGGTTTGTCATAGATTTGGTATTGGAGAATCAAAACAATTAATTAAGGATTTTGAAAAACAAACTAATACTTTTATTGATCCAGTAAAACAATTAGAACATGAAGAATTAGAAAAAGAGTGGGATTTAGAAAGATAATCCCTTAATATATTGACCAAATTTTTATAGGAACATCTCATAATTTTTTTATACTCTTGAGATGTTCCTATATATTTATATGTATTTAATTAATTAAGTGTTTCTGCTTGACTCATATATAAATTATAATAGTTACCTCTTAATTGCATTAATTCTTTATGAGTTCCACATTCTACTATTTTCTTATCCTTAACAAATAGTATTCTATCACTATCTACTATAGTAGATAACCTATGTGCAATTGTAACTAATGTTTTATTTTTTATCATTTCCTTTGTTAGATTTTGAAGCATCTTTTCAGTTTTTATATCAATCTTACTTGTTGCTTCATCAAAGATTAGTATTTTAGGATTATTAATAATTGTTCTAATATAGCATAATACTTGTCTTTCTCCATCAGATAGATTTTTTCCATTGTTACTTAACTTCGTATTATAACCATTTTCTAGAGTCATTATCCAGTTATGTACATTTAATTTTTTGCATATTTCTATAACTTCTTCATCTGTTATATTATCTGTACCATATTTTAAATTCTTCATAATGCTTGTACTAAACAAATAATTTTCTTGTTGCATTATAGCAATTTGTTTCCTAATGCTGTTTAGTTTTAAATTTTTAATATCTTTTCCATCAATCAAAATCTTGCCACTATCAATATCATAAAATCTACCAATTAAATTAGTAATAGTAGTTTTTCCACTTCCTGTTTCTCCAACAATAGCTACCTTTTCTTGTGGTTTTACTTTGAAAGATATATTATCTAAAACTTTTCTATTATCTATATAAGAAAATGTTACATTCTTAAATTCTATTAACCCTTCTAAGTTGATATCAATTGCATTTTCTACATCTTTAATTTCTATTTCTTCATCCATTGTTTCAAATATTCTTTCTAGATATGTAATAGAATTAATAAATTCATCTAATGTTTTAAATAAATCTTCTATTGGTTGCCAAAAATTAGAAGAATAACTTCCCATAGCAACAATAACTCCTACAGATACAGTTGGATACAATACAAAAGCTCCTACAAAATAAATTGTTGCAGATACAAAGTGGGACATTATTTGAACACTACACCAACCTATATTACCAAACTTTATACACTTACAACTAGCATCTCTCCAGTCTTTACTTAATTTATTAAATATTTTTTGATTCTTTTCTTCTCTATTAAAACTTTGAGTTGTTTGCATTCCTTTTAAACTTTCCACTAGATATGCATTAAGATTAGAATTTTTGTTATTTATTAATAATTTATAATTTCTTTTTATTCTAGCAGTTATTGCAAATATTAAGCTAAGTACTATAATTCCTATTATTGCAATTAATGTTAGTTTAACATTAGTCAAAAACATAAATACTAAAATTATAAGCATATTAAATATGTTTAAAAATGTTGTTACTAATTTATCTGTAATTAAAGTAGATACATCTTCTGCATATTCTGTTAACCTAACTAGTATTTTTCCGTGAGGCCTTGTATCATAATAATTAAACGATAAATATTGAATATGAGAAAATAAATCATTCTTTATATCTTCTACAATATTTTGATTTACTTGTGCCAATATTTTTGAATAAGCTTTTGTTAAAATAATTGATACCAATACTAATAAGAATGCTATTAATATCATAATAAATAGCTTTTCATAATTGCTACTAGGAATGACATCATCAATCACATATTGTAACATCTTAGTAATAAATAAGGTAGTAATTACTGATATACAGTTTAAAATAAATACAATAAATAATTTAGCTTTATACTTTTTTATATACTCTAATCCTCTTTTATAATTAGAAAAACTAAATGATGTGTTTTTTTCATCTTGATCATATTTATTTACTTCCATATGCATTCCTCCATACTATTTGTTTGAATATCATAAATTTCTTTATATATTCCATTTTTTTGTAATAATTCTCCATGTGAACCACATTCTGCAATCTTTCCATTACTCATAACAAAAATGGTATCTGCATTTTTTACAGAAAGAATTTTTTGGGCAATAATAATTTTGGTACATTCATATTTCATATTGTTAATATTATTGGTTACATCTAATTCTGTTTCAAAATCCAGTGCTGAAGTTATATCATCTAAAATTAAAATACTTGGTTTCTTTGCAATAGCTCTTGCCAAAGAAAGTCTTTGCTTTTCTCCTCCAGATAAACTTACCCCATTTTCTCCAATAATTGTATCAATATTATATGGCAAATTAAACACATAATCAGCTTTCACTAATTCTAAATAATTTATAATTTCTTCTTTTGTTAAATTCTCATTTCCAAAGGAAACATTATTTGCAATAGTATCTGAAAATAAAAATGGTGTTTGAGACACATAACCAATATTTTTTCTTAAAGATTCTAAAGTATAATCATATATTGGAATTCCATTAATTGTAATTTTACCATTTGAGGTTTCTACTAATCTTAATAATAATTTTCCTATAGTAGATTTTCCACTTCCAATTTCTCCAATAAAAGCATATGTTTTATTTGGCTTAAAGTTTAGATTAATGTTTTTAACAACTTGTTTATTTTCATATTTTGCAGACACATTGTCAAATGTAATATCATTCCAATTATCCAATTCTAGATTTCCTATGTTTTTAATTTTAGGTTCTGTTTCTAATAGTTTTCTCACTTTAGATACAGATACTTTAAATTGTTGCCACTCGTTTATAAATCCACTCAATTCTATAAAAGGTCTTTTTATAGTGCTTATAAAAGAATTAATAATAATAAATTCTCCTATTGTTGTATTACCTTCTATTACAAATATTCCACCAAATATAACTAATAAGAGTTGCATACAGTAAGATAAGAAAGTTACTTTATTGTTATAATCAATATTAACATTTTGAATATTCATATTTTTATTTTTTACTTTTCTATTTTTTGTTTTAAACTCATCTATTTCTTTTTGTTCAGTTCCAAAGGTTTTTACCAATCTATTTCCTTCTATATTTTCTTGTATATAGCTATTTAAATCAGATAAGCTTTCTCTTTGCTCTGTATATAAATTTTTAGAATTTTTAATATGCTTACTAGAAATAAATGCAATTATAGGTGTTGGAATTAGAATAATTAATGTTAAAATAGGATTAATATATAAACAATATATTATAGCTAAAATACTAGTTGTTAACATACTCATAGATTGTTTTATCACAAAACACACATTGTGATGAATAATATTGACATCAGTTGTCAATCGTGTATTTAACTCTCCTAGAGAATTTTCTTGATAGAATAATTGGTCTAATTCATTTAATTTTTTATAACATTCAACTTTTAATTTATGTGCTAGCTTGAATCTAACATTATCTATTATTAATATTCCAAAATAAGTTAGCATTCTTCCTATAAAATACATACTTATAGATGTAATAAACATATATGGAATACTTGAAAAATTATTTTGGTATATCCCTTTATCTATTATTTCTCCTAATAATATAACTGGAAAAACTTTTGAAATTCCCCCACCTAATACTATCATAATATTTGCAATCCAATATTTAAAATTATATTCTTTTATGAATTTTAGTACCCATCTCATTATAATTTTCTCCCTTTAAAATTATTGCTCATTTTTTTACATTTCTTTTCATATATTATCATAAAGTTTCCTATTTATCAACGAATTACCAATATTGGCCTTAAAATAGCTTAATATAACAAAAATTTCCTATGAGAAGGATTCTCATAGGAAAGTGAATAAATTACTCATGCTACTTTAATTCCCGTATTCATTACTTCCTTTACAAAAGGATTTGAAACTTTTTCATAATCTTCTGTTGTTATTGGGTGTGGCTCTATTCTAGTATCTATTTTCCAAGTCAACCCAATTAATTTTGCTCCATCTTCAATAATATCATTAAAATCACTTGAAATTATAGCTATATCAATATCACTATCTTCATTTTCTGTTCCTTTTGCATAAGAACCAAACAATATAATTGCTTCTATTTTATAGTATTGACTGATTTTTTCTATATATTTTTGTATAGATTCCATTATTCCGCTGTTAATAGACTTTTCAACCATGTTCGTACCTCCTCTATATTTTTTATTTGTTCAGATGTATATTCATCTGTGCATTTTCGATTAAATGATTCTTTGTAATCATCATATCTTGCACTTATATTGAATTGTGTAATTATTTGTAACTTTTCGACTTGCTCATCAGTTAAATCTAAATTACATTTTTCAGCAAGTGCCAATAAGTTATGAGATTTTATTGTATATGGGTTTTCTTCGTTATTTTTGGCATATAATCCTTTTAATAATTTTTCTATGACTAAATGTCCTAAAAATAAACAATAACTATTTTTCTTTCCACTATATAAATATTTCATTACATTATAATCTTCTTCACTACTATTTAACCAATATTCCATTAAATTTATATTATCCACTTATACCATCCTTTCTAAATTAATATTATTATAACATTAAAGTCAAAATTTTACTACATATTATTGATAATATTTTTACTTATCCATATTTTATTTATTTTCCATCATCCAGTTATACAAAGTATCTTCATCTAATTGACCTTTTTTAAACAATTTAATTTTTTCTTGTGCTTCTTTTTTCCATTTATCAAAATCTTTCTTTAACTGTTTATTTTCTTTATTTCTATATACAGTCATAACTTTTTGTTGATATGTTCTTCTGTATAATAATAATGCAGGTATATTTTCCAAATTTTTCTTATATGTTTCGCTTGCTCCTTTTTCTCTACATGTTGGGCTACCATCGACATTTTCCAAATCACAATAGATTTCGTTTTGTCTAAAAGTTGGAATAAAGTATCTACCACAAATTTGACAAGTTTTAATCGGCAAGTTTTCTTGCTTTACTAACTGCTCTAATACTGCAAAACAAATACTTCTTAATTTTGTACTTGTATAAACATTATGCAATTCTAAATTAGGATCTCTATCATCAATTCTTTTTATTAAATTTTCCATCGTTTCTTGGCTATTATGATTATGTATGTTTATATAGTTATCTAAAATGATTTCAATATCTTGTGAATATGTATAGATATCATTTTTAATTGTATATGCAACAAATTTTGAATATGTATTACTTGCTCTTAATTCTTCGTTTCCATTTAAATTATAAACAAAATCAACACATCTTTTAAATTCTGCTTGTATTTCTAATAGTATTTCTAAATAGTCATTATATATATCTTCTAGTAATTTTAAAAATTCTTTATCTGATAAAGGCTCTTTTGATTCTAAATAATGTTCATCTTCTCTTATAAGTTCAAAACCATAAGCATATAGAAAAGTATTATATGCACTTTCAAAAGTTGAAAAATCAGCATTTAATAGTCTTATTAATATCATTCCTATACTTTCTGCATAATGAATATATATAGTAGATGGTTGTTTACGAATTTCTTTCTTATTATTAAATTTTATTTTAGATATATCTTTTTCTAACTCTAAATATTGTCTAGTTTCATCTTTATTCTTCTCAATTCTTTTTACTCCATATAAGTATAGTGGTGTTGAATAATATTCTTCTTTTTCCTTAATATTAAACCACATATAAAAGTCTTTTAATACTAAATGGCGAGGTAATTCTCTCATTTTTTATTCCTCCAATTAAATTTATGTAAAAAATTTCAATAAAATATTTAAAATTGTATTGACAAATGTAAAATATAATTATATAATAACAATATGAAATTGTTATGTAAGATTTTTTACAATATAATCATACAACAATTAATAACAAATGTCAATAGGCGAATTGTATTTAAAAACTTGCAAACAAAAAATTAACCTAAGGAGGATGAAAAATAATTGAATACTAAAGAACAGATTTTAGACTTATATTATAATCAACATCTAAAACAAAATGAAATTGCTAAAATAGTTGGAAAAAGCTGTCCTTATATTTCAAAAGTTGTAAAAGCTGACAATAGAAACAAACAAGAAAAGGAAACTCGTAAAAAGACAAATGCAGAAAATAGAAAAGTTTATTTACAAGAATATTTTAAAACTTATGACAGACCAAAGAAAGATGACAACAGTTATGAGCAAATGATAGCACAGCAAAAACAAGATGCAATAGAATTATCTTATACTACTAATAATATGTCAGACTATGCTTTTGCAAAATGGAACTCAAGTGCTTATCATACAAATAGCAAAGGAATTTTAGTAATAGATAAAAAATTAAAAGTTGGATCTGATGTTCCAAAATCAATAAATATGAATATCAAAGTTCCAACACAAAAATATAAAAATAGATATGTTTATAGTTATTAACAGGACTTTTATTAAGATTACTTAATAGGTCTTTTTTATTGTGAATTTTAGAGAAAGGAGGACTTACAATATGGGTACTATTAAAGAAAATTATCAAATGATGTTTACTTCATATCCAGATTTAGTAGATATCAAACAATTAAAAGAAATGCTTGGTATTGGTATTACACTTGCATACAGATTAGTAAAAAATAATACCATTCAAGCCTTAAAAGTTGGTAGAGAATATAAAATACCAAAAAGAAATGTTATCGCCTATTTAACAAATCAAAATGAAATATAACTAGATTTTAATTTACTTTCATGGTATTATAGTTATGATATCAATAAGTAGGTTAATTTTAGTTGTTATGAAAAGAAAGGAGTATTTATGAATATAACAGCAAACCTATTTATACAACATGGTTTATACTATGTTATTTTAAGTTACAGAGATAGTAACAACAAAAGAAAACAAAAATGGATTCCTACAGGAATTACAGAAAAAGGGAATAACAAAAGACTAGCAAATCAAAAGTTAGACGAAATTAAACAAAATTATAAAGACTATTTACCAACAGAATCTACTTTTGAAACTGATGAGGCAGAAAAATATTTTGAAGTATATCTGAATGAGTGGCTAGAATCATATAAGCATAGAATTGAAGAAAATACCTATAATTCTTATAAGACTGTAGTTACCAAAACAACAGAGTTTTTTAAACGGAAAAAATATTAAATTGAAAGATTTAAAACCTGTTCATATACAAAAATTCTATGACTCTTTATATGCAAAAGGATTAAATGGAAATTCTATATTACATTATCATGCCAATATAAGAAAAGCTTTAGATACTGCAATGAAACTGGATATTATTCCTACTAATCCTGCTGATAAAATTGAAAGACCAAAGAAAAATCAATTTATTGGCGACCACTATACTTTAGAAGAATTACAATTACTTTTTGAAAAATCTAAAAATGATCCATTAGAATTAGTAATACTAATCGCAAGTTTTTATGGATTAAGAAGAAGTGAAGTTTTAGGTTTAAAATGGTCTGCTTTTGACTTTACTAACAATACTATAACTATTAATCATAAAATTGTAGAAACTAACGAATTTGTTTGACATTATAAAAAAATAACAACTTTCAATTTCATGAAAGTCGCTATTTTCCGTTGGTTGGGCTGGCTAGATTCGAACTAGCGCATGCCAGAGTCAAAGTCTGGTGCC
>CAMMEP010000008.1 GCA_946495905.1 uncultured Clostridium sp. | reverse complement strand
TGGTTTCTCAAAGTTTATTGTTTACTTTTCAATGTGCTTTTTATGTTCTCAATCGTCCTCGTCGACGACAAGTGATATTTTAGCATAATTTATATTATACTGTCAATAGTTTTTTTTAATTTTTTTAAGTTTTTTTTAAGAATTTTTTTTAAAACTATTTTTCGCATAGAAATTATACTCTACATAATAAAAAATTAGCTTCGCCAGAAGCTATTATTAATAATACCACCTTAATCTTTCTAAGTCAATACTTTTTTTGATTTTTTTACTGGTAATTTCTGTTAACTAGTTTTTATAACTAATTATCATACAAGTAATAAAAAAAGTGACAGGCTAATTCTAAAGCCCAGAGTGACTTCTTCAAAAACACTCTGAGCTACAGGATTTAATGTTAAATTTACTTATGAATCCACAACACTTAAATTTCAAATCCTAAAAGAGCCATTTTCTCTGTTAATCTTTTTGAAAATATAGTTGACCAACTATTTATAAAATTAGTAAACTCTTCTGCACTATAATTATTAGCAATCGCTGTATTGGCATTTGTTAATTCTTGAATTTCTTCCACTTGGTCTACCTTTGCAATTGTATTATTGTAACTGATTGTAATAGTTTCTGTATTTTCATTAGTATTTGTATTTAATATAATAAGATAAGAATTACTAATTGTATCATTTTGTACATTACTCTTATTCCATTCTAATAGAATATTTGTATTGCTATCTGCAATATCTGGAATAATTTGTACTGTATTTGTGGTTAAATTATTGTTTTTACTTTTTCTAATTATAAGTTGTGATGTTATAGATGTATCCATATTTTCTTGACTAGTTAAATCAATTATTTCATTTGCGCCTTGATTTTCATTGCTATCTGCTGCGATTGTATTCACATTTTCAGATTCATCTACATTTTCTCCGTTACTATCTCCTGTAATTATATTAGAAGCTCCTGATTCTCCATTAGCATTCAAGCTCAAATAATCACTCATTTGTGTTCCCTCTATTGTTAATGCAGATACAGTCTCTGTTCTATCATAAGTAATACTTATACTATTTTCTATTGCAAAGACAGTTCTTATGGTTTCTCTATCCGCTTCATAAATAGAAATACGTACAGGATTTTCTATTGATAATTGTCCAATTTGTTGTAACATCTCATCTATTCTAGTGGTAAGATTCGTAATATCTGTATATTCAATTCCAAATCCAATAGTTGATAACTTATTACTAATTAATACTAATGTTTCCGTATCGGATTTTAATGTATTTAAACAATCTATTATAATTTGTTTTGCATTTTCTCCTGTTAATTGTACTGTATATACATTTGCAGAATAGGAATTTCCTTCTATTTGAATTTGTTCATTTGTTTTTGTATATTGTTCTTCCAAAATTCTATTTTGTATGATTGGCAAATATGTATCCAATATATGTTGTTTTTGTGCTTCTGTAATTTCCATAGCATTGATAAAATCATTTACATTGAAACTATCTGGAATATTATTTACATTCTCTATTCCATAATTGGTAGCTAATTCTTTTAATCCCGAATTTCTAATTCCTACATAATTTGCAAAGACTTCATCGCATTTTATTGCATAAATATCCTCACTGTTAATATAGGAAACTTGAAATAAATCAATATCGCCATTTTTTAAAGTTGCATCCGCATATGTTCTACCTGTGTTAACATCATGTCTAGAAGTGGTTTCTACTGTAAATTGTTTAGAACTATTCTCTCCTTGTTCCATTACAAAAGATAAATTTCCACTAGAAGTATACGTATTATTCTGCTTAAATTGCGATTGTATCGTATTATTATCATTTGCTAAAATAGAAATAATATCCTGATTTTGTGCAAAATACTTCCAAAATAAATCGTTTGTTGGCTTAAATAAATCTGTGGTAAAATACAGAACTGCTATCACTGCTGCTACTATTAATATAACAACAATTGGTACAATAATTAAAAACTTCTTTTTTCTCATCAATTCTCACATTCCTTTCTTAAAAAGCACAAATCTTGCCATTTTAATAACTCAAAAGGTAGTTTGTTTTGCTAAACTGCTTCTTTGCTTCACCACTTCATACATCACGATTCCTGCTGATACAGATGCATTTAAGGATGTAATTTTTCCTTGCATTGGGATTTTTACTAGGAAGTCACAATTTTCTTTTACTAATCTGCTCATTCCAAAACCTTCACTTCCTATTACAATACCAATACCACCAGTAAAATCTTCTTCATAATAGTATTTATCTGTATTCATATCTGTTCCGCAAATCCAAACATCCCCTTTTTTTAATGTGTTAATTGCTTCATTAATGTTATTTACTCTTGCTATTTTCATATATTCCACTGCACCAGCAGACACTTTTGCTACGGTGCTATTTACGCCAGCTGCTCTTCTTTTTGGAATGATAATTCCATCTACTCCAGCGGTTTCTGCAGTTCTTATAATAGAGCCTAAATTATGAGGATCTTCTATACCATCTAAAATTAGAATAAATGGTTTCGTATTTTTTTCTTTGGAAACTGCTAAGATGTCCTCTATTTCACAATAGTTAAATGGAGGAACGACAGCAATAACCCCTTGATTATTTTCTGTTTGTGACATAGAATTTAATTTTGCTCTTCCTATTTCATTTATAACAATCTTTCTCTGTTTTGCTAATGCTATAATTTTATGAATGGAGCCATGCTTTTCCCCTTCTGCAATATAAATTTTGTTAATATCTCTATTAGACTCCAAAAGTTCTAATACAGCATTTCTTCCTTCTACTTGATCTTGATACTCTTCTTTCATTATTTATCACATTCCTTCTAATTCCATATTTTATTGATTACAATGATATTAATCTTTGCCTTCTAGCATAATCATACCAATAAATTCGCTTAATGCATTTAATAGCTTTTCTATTCCTTCTATATTTTCAATATAACGATACCTTCCCGCAACTTCTAATTGTATGCATGGGATATTTGTAGTTTCAGAAATATATTTACTTATAGTATGAGGAGAACTGGCTTTAAATTTTTCATTTTCTTTTATATTCTCTATTCCATGGCTTTTCAAACAATTTTTTAAAACATTTATCAATTCGGCATTATTTTGAACATTTATTCCATTATCTGTGCCAATATCAATATCAAAATCATTTTCATTTCTTGCACCATGTATATCTATAAGCAATTTTATGTTCTTTGTTATAATAATATTTTTTAACTCCTCTTTATAAGGATTATTGGTAATATCATAATTGGCATCATCATTATTATGATAAGTTTTGTAAATAGCATAACATTTTGTTCTTTTCGCTAATAATTGTACAATTGCTCCAGTTTCTCCTTCTTTTGATTTCATTTTTCCTTCTCTTGTTTGTATAACACAATGTGGTGCAGATACGATAATTGGTATACTTCCTTCTACTATTTGAAAGGATAGTTCTTTATTTTGTTTTCTTATTTCTTCTTTTTCGAAGATTTCGTCATTGTATTTTTCAATTTTCAATCTAAGATTAGACAAATCTATCATTTTCTACTCCTCATCTAGCTTAAGTACACTTAAAAACGCTTCTTGTGGAATTTCTACATTTCCAATTTGTCTCATTTTCTTTTTTCCACGTTTTTGTTTTTCTAATAATTTCTTCTTTCTGGTAATATCTCCTCCATAACATTTTGCAAGTACATCCTTTCTTAATGCAGAAATAGTCTCTCTTGCAATTACTTTTCCACCAATTACTGCTTGTATTGGGATAATGAATAATTGTCTTGGAATAACTGTTTTTAATTTTTCTACCATTTTTCTTCCACGTTCATAGCTATTGTCTTTATGAACAATAAATGAAAGGGCATCCACTGGCTCTCCATTCACATGAATATCTAGTTTTACTAATTCTGATTTTTTATATTCTTTAAATTCATAATCAAAAGAAGCATACCCTTTTGTTCTAGATTTTAATTGGTCAAAGAAATCATATATAATTTCATTAAGTGGCATTTCGTAAATTAACGTTACTCTGTTTTCATCAAGATATTTCATATCAATATAAATACCACGTCTATTTTGACAAATTTCCATTATGTTTCCAACAAATTCTTTTGGCGACAATATTTCTGCTGTTACCATTGGCTCTTCCATATAAGAAATTTCGCTTGTTGGTGGTAAATCGGATGGATTATAGAGTTCTATTACCTCACCATCTGTTTTATGCACTTTGTAAATAACGGATGGTGCTGTTGTTATTAAGCTTAAATCAAATTCTCTATCTAATCTCTCTTCAATAATTTCTAAATGTAGTAGTCCTAAAAAACCACATCGAAATCCGAATCCTAACGCTCCAGAAGATTCTGGCTCATATTCTAACGCAGCATCATTTAATTTCAATTTTTCTAGTGCTACTTTTAAATTCTCGTAATCGCTACCATCTACTGGATAAATTCCACAATATACCATAGGATTTACCTTTTTATATCCAGGAAGTGGTTCTGGTGCAGGCTTATCCTTTAATGTAATGGTATCTCCTACTCGAATATCGGATAAACTCTTGATGCTTGCAGCTATATAACCAACCTCTCCTGCTTGCAATTTTTCACATGGAGAATATGCTCCTGGTTCAAAATATCCCACCTCTGTTACAGTAAATGATTTTTTACTAGCCATAAGAAGAATTTCGTCTCCTACTTTTACTGTTCCATCTTTTACTCGAACATAAGCAATAGCTCCTTTATAATCATTATAAATGGAATCGAATATTAAGCATTTTAGTTCTGCATTTTCATTTCCTGTTGGAGCTGGCAAATCGGTTACAATTCTTTCTAATACCTCGTCCACATTAAGTCCTGTTTTCGCTGAAATGCAAGGTGCATCTTCTGCTGGAATTCCGATAATGTCTTCAATTTCCTTTTTTACTTCTTCTGGTCTTGCATTTGGTAAATCCACTTTATTAATAACAGGTAATATTTCCAAATTGTTATCAATTGCCAAATACACATTTGCTAACGTTTGTGCCTCTACTCCTTGTGTGCTATCCACTACTAGAATAGCGCCATCACATGCGGCTAAACTTCTTGATACCTCATAATTAAAATCGACATGCCCTGGAGTATCTATTAAATTAAGTTCATACTCATTTCCATCTTTTGCTTTATATGTCATCTTTACTGCTTGGGATTTTATCGTAATTCCTCTTTCACGTTCAATATCCATATTATCTAATACTTGACTTTCCATTTCACGACTAGAAAGCACACCTGTCATTTCAATTAATCGGTCTGCTAATGTGGATTTTCCATGATCGATATGTGCTATTATACTAAAATTTCTAATAAAGTTTTTTCTGTCTTGCATAAATTTCTCCTTTTCTACTTGTTTAATTATATTGATTTTGTTAATTTTTGTCAACAAAACATTGAAAAAACTTATTATTCTGTGATACAATAGATTCAACTTTACAGTATAACGAGAAAGGAATGATTATATGTCAAAAATATTTGAAGAATTAATGGAAAGAGGCTATATTGAACAAATAACGCATGAGGAAATAAAAGATGTTTTAGATAATAGCTCTATTCCATTCTATATTGGTTTTGATCCAACCGCAGATAGCTTACATGTTGGTCACTTTGTTTCTATGATGGTAGCTGCTCAAATGCAAAAAGCTGGTCATAAACCTATCATTTTAATTGGTGGAGGTACAGCAACAATTGGCGACCCTTCTGGAAAAACCGATATGAGAAGAATGATGTCTCGAGAAGAAATTAACCATAATGTAGAATGTTTTAAAAAGCAACTTTCTAAATTTATTAGTTTTGAAGGAGATAATGGTGCCATCATTGTAAATAATGCTGATTGGCTTTTAAATTTAAACTTTGTTGAATTCATGAGAGATATTGGTTCTTTATTTTCTGTTAATAAAATGCTTGCAGCAGAATGTTATAAACAAAGAATGGAACGTGGTTTAACCTTTTTTGAACTTGGCTATATGCTTATGCAATCATATGATTTCTTACATTTATACAATACCTATGGTTGCAAACTTCAAATGGGTGGAAATGACCAATGGTCTAACATTCTAGGTGGTGTTGATTTAATTAGAAGAGTGGGGCATTCTGATTCTTATGGATTAACTTTTAAACTTCTTACTACCAAAGAAGGAAAGAAAATGGGAAAAACAGAAAAAGGTGCTTTATGGTTAGACGCATCCAAAACATCTCCATATGAATTTTATCAATACTGGAGAAATATTGATGACGCAGATGTAAAAACCGTATTATCTCTTCTTACTTTCTTACCAATGGAAGAAGTAAATAGATTATCTAGTTTAAAAGATGAACAAATTAATGAAGCTAAAAAAGTAGCTGCATTTGAAATAACAAAATTAATTCATGATGAAGAAGAAGCAAAAAAAGCAGAAGAAGCCGCTAAAGCATTATTTGAAGGACAAGGTTCTCTAGAAAATATGCCAACATCTAAGGTAGATGCAAACATTTCTATTTTAGATGCTATTATTACCGCAGGTATGGCTCCTTCTAAAGGACAAGCAAGAACACTTATTAATCAAGGTGGTATTACATTGAATGATGAAAAAGTTTCGGATGTTAATTATGTTTTATCAGATAATGATTTTAAAGAGGGATATGCCATTTTAAGAAAAGGTAAAAAAGTATATCATAAATTGGAAAAATAGAGTCAAGAGGGACAGCCCCTTGACTCTATTTTTTAAATTAAATTCTTAATAAAATCTACTATTTTTTTCGTACAATCCTTTGTGTTGGTTACATATTTTTCTCTAAATTTCATTACTGAATTAATATCGTATTGGTTATTTTCAACTGCTGTAATAATATCTTTTGCATTACTGCTAACTATTCCTGGCAATACTTTTTCATAATCTATGGTAAGCCCTCTATTATTTAAATATTCTTGTAAGTCGAATGCAAAGAAGAATAACGGAATATTTAATACCGCTGCCTCGTAAATAATGCAGCTATAATCACTTATTAGATAATCTGCCATAAATAGCATATCCATACTTGAAAAAGATTTATCTAAAATAACATTTTTATTGTCTTCTTTTAGTTCTATTTTACTTAATGGATGCAATTTTATAATAAGATTGTATTTATTAAAATCCACATGTTCCATCATGTTATAAATTTCTTTTTCGAGTTTTCTTTCCTCTTTTCTAAAAGTAGGACAATATAAAATATTTTTCTTTGCAGATATTTCCGGATATTTTTCTTTGATTTTTTCAAATATTTCTTTCTTATATTCTTTGCTTGTGAGCAAATCCACTCTTGGTAAGGAATAGATCCTTATTTTTGTGGTTTCACATCCGAATCCTTCTGCTAACTGTTTTGCATAAGCTTTACTACTTGCGAAAACATAGTTGTAGTTTTTGTGCATACGCATAACATCTGCCATTTCCTTTTTGGAGCCTTCTGTTTTATCTAAAATTTGATAACCAAACTTTTTCATCGTTCCCATGGAATGCCACATTTGTATTATTTTTAAATCTTTTTTATGTTTTAAAATACTAGCTAAAATACAATAAGAATCCAAGATTAGTACTTTTGAAGTTGCAATATGGTGCATTTGTGATAGCATATGAAATCCATATTTTATTTTCTCACTAAATTTTGCATTAGCTCCACCTTCTAGTTTATGACACAATGTTACCACTTTTATTTTTTTCCTTTTTTCCTCTTTTTCATTTTCTTTTTCTATTTCTGTACGTAATAACCTAAAATCTACGGTTTCGCTATTGGATTGTCTGCTTATCATTGTTATCTTATTTTGTGTTGGTAATACTTTAAAAAAACTATATAAAAGCCTTGCTCCTAAAATCACTACTTTTTTAATCATTTTATTCATTCCTTTTTATAGTTACTAGATAATGTTTTATACTAAATATTAAGTCCGCGCAGGGATGTTCTAATTAAAATTGACGAGCGGAGCAGGGAGCTCCGTCGGGACGAAGCGAGACAATTTTAATAGAACTCCCGTTGCAGGACATGCTTTTTCGAAAGCCATTATCTAGTAACTTTTTATATACTGACCTTCCTTTAGTATAATATTGTCTATAATCAAGTCTGATGCCTTTTTGTTTTGTACACTAAAGTTTTCCTCCCTAAATTTTTGCAATTTTTCTAGTTGAAAATCTTTTTCTTCTATTACTTTTATTACTTCTTCAAATGTAATACATACTTTTCCTGGAGCATATTCTCTAATTGGTCTATGTACTTTATTTATAATTTGATAATTGTCTAGGTCAAAAGTATAAAAAATAATTGGTTTATTTAGTAAACTAAAGTCATATATATTAGAAGAATAATCTGTAATCAAAATATCGGTTATATAAAACAAGTCATTTATATTTGGATAATTGCTCAAATCCATAATCCATTCTCTATAATCTTCTGGAATATTCGTTTTTTCTTTAACAAAAGGATGCATTTTGATTACAAATACTGCATTTTCTTTTTTACATAATGCTACCATTTCTTTTAAATTTATTTTTTCAAAAGGATACATAGCTTCTTTTTGTCCTGCTCCTCTAAAAGTAGGAGCAAATAAAATAACCTTTTTTCCAGCTAATATAGGATATTCTTGATATAATTGTTCTTTTACCGCCTGTATTTTATCCTTATCTAAAAAATTATCTAACCTTGGCAAACCATATGGTAATATTTTTTCTTTTGCAATTCCAAATACTTCTTCATAAACTGGTATTAATGCTTTTCCTCCTACAATGGCATAATCATATCTACGGTGACAACTTTTATAAGGATGTGGACCAGAAAAGCCAAATCTTGCATATCCCACCGATTTAAATCCTACTCCTGCATGCCATATTTGAATAAATTTTGTTTTTTTACTTAAATTTATAAATTTAAAAATAGGAGAATAATCATCAATAAAAATATATTCTTGTTTTGCTATTTTCCATATTAGTTTTAAATATTGAAAAATAATATTCATTTTAGACAATTCTAATGTTTTAAAAAAGGCATAACTAACCTTATATTTTTTATCAATTTCTCTTTCTTTTATTCTCTCGTCCAATGCCTTTAAATTTCCGCTAATAGGAGCTCTCGTTTCTGACATTAACAAAATTTTATTCTTTTTATTTGGATGAATAGCAGAGCATAGCTTGTAATATACGTTTATACCATATTTTCCAAAACTAAATATAGCCTTTTTTATTTTATTTTTATTGCCTAATATTCTCTCTTTTTTATATTTGTTGTTTTCTAGCATAAACCTAGATATTAATACTAAAGTTATTTTCCCTTCCACTTCTTCTGCATTAAAACTTACTGTGTATGCGAAATTATTTTTTGTATAGCGATAAATCCTATCCAAACTTTCCAGTTTATATCCTACTTCACTTGTAATCTCTATTTTGCTCATGGTAGAATTTTCTTCTATTACAAAGTTATAATCTTCATTTTTAAGCATAATTACATTATTTATATTAGTAATGTTTATTACACTTTTATAGGTATCTTCTGAAATTTTTATTACTTCCAATTTTATTTTTTGACTTTCAGAAACTAGGAATATCTGTTTATCTTCTATTTCTTTTCCTTGAAATAGAAGATTTAAATATATCCTATCCCAAAATATATCAATTATTTTTATTTCCATCTTTATTAAATTTCCTTACTTTTTTTCTTCTCTATTTCAATGTATTCTACCGTTCTTCTAAATCCTTCTTCTAAACTTAGTGAAGGTTTCCAACCTAATTTTCTAATTTTCTCACTATCAATAATTCCTAGTTTAAAAGGTGCACAACCTTTTTGTTCTTTATCTATTTGCATCTCTACTTTTAAATTTCTTTCTGGATATAGATTTACCAACATTTCTGCTAATTCTTTTATACTTGTTTTTGCTCTTTCATCCGCCATATTGTATACTACATCATCAGAATCCAATAGTACTAGAAAAATCGCCGAAACCACATCTCTAACATACGTATAAGTTCTAACAGCCTCTCCTGTACTTTTCATAATAATATTTTCGTTATTTACAATATTTTTAAGGAAATCGGCTTGTACTCTTCCGTCATAAATAGACATTCCTGGTCCATAAGTATGCGCTGGTCTAGCAATTTTTACATTTAGTCCATACTGTTCTTTAAAAGAGATACACATATTTTCCGCGGCACGTTTTCCTTCTGGATAACAAGATCTAGGAGAAAGTGGATCAATAAATCCATATGTATTTTCATCAAATTTTTCCTGCCAAGAATATGGCTCTCCATATACTTCTCTGGAAGATACATATAAATAACTTTTTACATTATTCTTTTTAGCAAATTTTAATGTGTTAAAAGTTCCTATTGTATTTGCCATAATAGTGTCTACTGGTTTTTCTTTCATAATCTTTGGACTTGCTGGACTTGCTGCATGAATAATATAGTCTACTCTATCATTATAAGCAATTCTGTCACATACATCCTGTTCCAAAATCACAATATCTGGTCTATTCTTAAAATAAGAAGCCAACTTGTCCTTATTTCTAATTAATGCTAATATTTTTATATTATACGATCTTAAATCATTTAATGCTGCTAAAGTATATAACATATACGTTCCTAACATTCCTGCCGCTCCAGTAATTAATATTGTACTATTTTCTAATTTTTTAAAATTAATGTTACATCCTAATATTTCTTCAATATCTTTTTCTATAATTGGATTAAGTTCTTTATTTGTCTTATATTCATCTTGCTCATATTTATATAAAGCTTGAATAATATAATAATCTGATGGTGTAGTAACCTTTATATTATTTCTTGGTCCTATGGTAATATGTACATTATATCCATTGTTTCTCATTAAATTACAAGAGTCAACTGCTCCATTATACCTTTGCTCTGTTTTTCTTACTTTATCATGAACTTTCAAAATATCTCCTAAATAGAAACATTGTGGTGCTTGCGCTGTATACATTATTTCTCTATCTGGAACATCTTGTACATTTTCGCCATCTTTACTTACAATAGCAGTTTCGTAACATGGAGTAGATGTAATAGATGAGCCATAATCTCTTACATCTTTTATATTTTGGTCAATTAATTCTTGTGTGATAAAAGGTCTTACTCCATCATGGATAAGAACAATAGAATCGGAAGGATTTTCCTTACCAGCTGCTTCTAATGCGTTATAAATTGAATCTAGTCCTGTTTCTCCTCCTGGAACTATTTTAGCCACTTTTGCTATCTGATAGCTTTCCAGTTCCTCTTTTAAGTAATCAATCCAATCTTCTTTACATGCAATATAGATTTTATCTATATTGTCATTTCGTTCAAAGTTTTCTAATGTTTTTATAATAATAGGCTTTCCTTCTACTTTTAAAAATTGTTTTGGCAGTCCTTGGGTTTTCATTCTTTTACCGCTACCACCAGCAAAAATTATAGCTATATTCATATTAATCACATTCCTTTCTATTTAATCAACCTGGTTGAAAAAGAATTAAATTTTGGCAAGGAAAACGAATTTAAAATTTATGAGGCGTACTTTTTGTACGTTGAATAAATTTTAAATGAAGTTTGACACAGTCCAAAATTGTAATTATTTTTCAACTCTCCCCTCCATATATTTTTTTACTTCACTATAGATTCTCTCACAATTATTATGGTCATTGAAAGCAAAAAAGTCATCTGCTCTTTTCTTGTATTTTTCTTCTGTCACACAGTTATTATCCATGTACATACACAATGTATCAACAATTTCTTTATTGTTTTTACATATTGGTCCAAATCCCATTGTATCATATTTAAGTCCTCCTGCTTCATAATGTGGAGGCAATTCGTCTGGATGATAGTAAACTAATACTTTTCTCATATATGCAAAATCAAATTGTACTCCTGAATAGTCTGTAACCATCACACTAGATCTTGTTAAAATATCTTCATAATTCATATCATCTGTAGCTGCCATTAATTCCACATATGGGTTTGGAGTAAAATCATCTTTTTGGGCACTAATTGCAGGATGTAATAAATAGATAATTTTGTATCCCTTTTCTTTAGCTTTATTAATTAGTTTTTCGTCATTTATTAATGTATTATATATTTTGTAATAAGTACTGTTCTTAAAGAAATCATTATGCTTCTTTTTCATATGAGCAACATTGGAATTTACAATATTTCTTCTCCAAGTTGGTGTAATTAGGATAATTTTTTCTGCTTTTGATTTTAGTCCATCATACCTTGCAAGTCCTGTTAATTTTAATTGTTCTGGTTTAAAGTCATACATTGGTGTACTAAGTAAATTTTCCAATTCATATTTAGAAGCACAACAATATAATTTAATATTATCAAATAATCGATTTTGATATTGTGCTATTTTTTGTATGGATAATCCATGTTGGATACAGATAACTTCGCTATTAAACAAATCACAGATATAGTTTCTTGCTCTTTTGGTATCAAAACTACAGTAGGATACAGCATTGGCATGTGTATCTAATATAGCTGTACATAATAACGAAATAAGTTTCTGTTTAAAGGTTCCATAGGTAAGTACATGAGATCTACTATATTGCTTTAGCCTCTTATAATCAAGCGAATCCTTTTTTATAATATAGTAAGCACTTACTTCTTTTTTATTTTCCATAATATATTTAAAAATATATTCTCCATTATCACCTGCTTTATATAATTTGTCAAAAGTAATCCAAATTTCTTTATTCTTTGTGAAAGGCTTACAAATAAAATAACTAAATCTAAGTGCAAAATATCGTATGGTAAACATTTTTCTTTTTGCTCGATAAATTCTTGCAAAAAAATACTTAATTTCATTCATTATTCCCGTAAATATTTTTTTCTTTTGTAAGATAAACTTTTTGGTTCTGTTTTTTAAATAATAGTTATCATTCATTTTCCAATACGAGAATTTAGATTTATTTAAATGAGCTTGTACTTTATAAAAATTAAAATTAAATTCTTCGTCTATTTCTTTATAAAGATAATGTAACGAAATTTCTTCTTTATTACCAATGTCTCCTAATTCAATTTCAAGATGGAAAGGAATCTTCTTTCTAATTGTAAGGCCAAAGCATTGTAGTAATGGATAAAATTCTGTTTTGGTTGCATAAATCTTTTGTCCTTTATAAAGAGCATATATTTCTAGTTCTTCTGCATCAATAAAATCTTGTAATCCTATTGTAAAATCAAATTCTAATTTTCCCTTATTATAGTTAATCGCATAAAAAGTAGCATGTTCTCCATGTATATTACCAATTTTATAGCCTTCTTCTTCTGACGCTTCTTTTAATAAGAAAAGATCTTGATCATAGGCTATTTTCGCTTGGTAATTACCTATTCTACATTTATTCATAATCATTTCAAAAGCAAGCCATCTAGGAATTTTAAATAATTTTCCTTTACTATTACCTAAAATCAAGTCATTATTAATATATTGTAATGCTTTTGCTGTTTCTGTAAAAAATTCTCTTGCTTCGTCTGCATTTAATATCATTTTATTTCTATCATTTAAATTGCAATTATATTTTGCAAATATGTAATATAATAAAGCCTCTTGTATAAATTCTGGAATTTCTTTCTTTTCTTTTACGTATTTCTCACAAAAAGGAAGGATAAATTTTGTTAAAGAAGTCGTATACCACTCCTTATTGTATTGCACAAAACTGACTGAGGTATTATCTTCTTTCGCATTTTTATAATACATTTCTACATCTATATTATAATATACTCTATTTTCATCTAAAATCTCTAATAATAATTTCATTTCGGCATCTTCACAGCATGTGTCCTCGCGAAAGTTTTTATTTTCTAAAAGTTTTTTATGAAAGAAATAAGAATCAAATGCTAAATTTAATTTATTTGGCATTTCTTCTAAATTAACAATTTCTGTTTTATGTGACATTTTATATTTTTTCTTTACATTTTCTATTACATGATAAGGATGCATACAAATGACATCCGCTTTTTTGTTTTTGGCATATTTCCTAACTTTTTTTAATGCTCCTTGTGAATATGTCGTACCTTGTTCAATAAAAGTAACATATTCTCCTGTTGCTTGCTGTAATCCTAAATTAAAAGCTTCTGCTTTATTTTTATCTTCTACATGGATATGTTTTACATTTCCATACTTTTCACATAGAGCCTCTATTTCTTCATCTTTTTCGTCATGATTCATTATTAGAATTTCTATTTCTTCCCATTTACTGTTTTTCTTTACATTCAATATGGTTTGCTCTATTTCTTCTACAATGTTTCCTAATACTATTATTGAAATTTTCATCTTTTTATTTCATTCCTTCCAACTGCACAAATTCTAGTTACTCCGTTTCTTTATTATTTCTTCTTCAAGGTTTTTTCATATTTTTCTATTGCTTCATCAATAGTTCCGTCAAACTTTAATTTTCCTTTTTCCATTACAATTCCCCTTTTGCAAAATTCTTTTGCCATTGCTGTAGAATGTGTTACAAAAAGCAAAGTTACATTATCTTTTTGTATAATTTCATTTACCTTTGTAGTACATTTATTTTTAAATTCTTCATCCCCTACACTTAATGCTTCATCGACAATTAAAATCTCTGGCCTTATATTAACATTAATGGAAAAACCTAGTCTTGCTTTCATACCACTTGAATACGTTCTTACTGGTTGATCGATATATTCCTCTATTTCAGCAAAATCAATAATATCTTGTTCTAATTCTTTTATTTCTTGATTACTAATGCCTAATAATTGTCCTTTCAAATATATATTTTCTCTTCCTGTGAATTCTGGATCAAATCCAGAAGTAAGTTCAAGTAAAGCACTTACCCTACCATTTACTTCAATAGTTCCACTTGTTGGAAATGCTACTCCTGTTATCATTTTTAGAATGGTGGATTTTCCAGCTCCATTTTTTCCAAATAAAGCAACCGATTCTCCTTTCATAATACGAAAAGAAACATCATCTACCGCTCTTTTTTCTTTATATCCGATTTTTTTGCAAAATGTATATAATAATCTTTTTTTGTCATTTTTAAATAGTTTATAAATTTTTGTAACATTTTTAAATCTAATTACTATTTCTTGCATTCTTACCCTCTTTTCTTTTCGGCTATTACATTTTTCTTTTCTAACCTGTTTTATTCCCTTTTTTTATTAATTTAATACATCTGGGATTTCTTTTCTTAACTTTTTATATAAAATTACTGCTATTACTGTTAAAACAACTAAAATTGCTAGAAAACATAAAAGTGTTTTTGGACTTTCCCATATCCATGTTTTATGAATAAAACAATTTCTAAATCCTTCTACTATATAAGTAACTGGATTTGCTTTTAATAATGTTTTTAACCATGGAATATCAATTGTATTAACATTCCAAACAATTCCTGATAACCAAAATACTGCCGTAACTAACGATTTTAATAAATTCAAAAAGTCTTTACTCATGCATGCTAGAAGAGAAGCTAGTAACGAAAATACAGTAAAAAGTAAAAAGCTAAGCAATATATAAATTGGTAATTGTATAATGTAAATATCTGGCGTATATCCCATAAAAATAAAGATAAAAATCATTACTATAATCAAAAATAAATTTACCATAAGTTTTGAAATACTTACAAAAGTAGGAATTGTTGCTATTGGGAATTTCATTTTTGTAACTAAATAACTATATTTTCTAATGGATTCTGTTCCTTGTGTTAGCATATCATTAATATAAAACCATGGAATCAATCCTGCTATTAGCCAAAGAAAGAATGGAAATCCCTCTACATCTTTTCCTGCCCTAAGCCCAATTTGAAAAGCAAACCAATACACAAAAATAGTTACAGCAGGTTTAATTATAGCCCATGCCCAGCCTAGTGCCGCACCTCGATAAGTCTTTACTAAATCGGCTTTTGCTAGTTTAAATATTTGTTGTTTATATTGTATATGATCTTTTATTATTCCAATAAAGGTGTTCATTCTCTTTTCTCCTTTTTTTGCTATATGCCTACAATTTTATAATATTATTGCTTATTTTGCAACTAGAACTTATTCTTTTTTTCTACTAGCAACAATTTGATTTAGTAAAATTTCAAATAATTGCTTATGTTTCTTTACTATTACTTGCAAAATTATTCCTGTTGTTGATAGTAATAAGCAAATGACTAATAGAATGCAAGCAACTATTAAGGTAGGAAATCTTGGCACTAAACCTGTATTCATATATTCAATAAATACTGGTATTGCTAAAATTGCTGCTATTAAAAAGATAAATAATGATATTATATTAAAGAAAAGTCCTGGTTTATACTCTTTAAATAAGGTAGCAATTGTTTTTATCACTTTTACTCCATCTTTATAGGTATTTAACTTTGATACGCTTCCTTCTGGTCTATCTCTATATTGTATTGGTATCTCTTTTAATGTAAAATTTTTATCAATTGCATGTATTGTCATTTCAGTCTCTATTTCAAAACCTTTTGAAAGTACAGGGTAACTTTTTACAAATTCATAGCTAAATGCTCTATATCCTGTCATAATATCATTTATTTTACTTCTAAATATGGTATTAATGGACCATCTTACAATTCTGTTACCGAAATTATGAAAAGCTCTTTTGTTTTCTGTAAAATAGGTAGATGACAATCTATCACCTATTACCATATCCACATTATCATTTAGTACATAATCACACATTTCCTTAGCGCTTTCTGCTGGATAGGTGTCATCTCCATCTATCATAAGATAACAATCTGCTTCTATTTCTCGGAACATAGTTCTTATTACATTTCCTTTTCCTTGCTTTCTCTCATATCTTACAATAGCGCCAGCTTTTCTTGCTATTTCATCGGTTCCATCTGTTGAGTTATTATCATATACATAAATATCTGCTTCTGGTAAAGCTTTTTTATAATCCTTTACTACTTTTTCTATTGTTTTACTTTCGTTATAACAAGGTATTAATACTGCAATTTTATTCTTCATTCTTCTCTATCCTTTCATTATTTTTTATAATATCAATAAATATTGCTATTGTTAGTGGCATTGTAAATACATATGGTATTGTATACCTAAAATAAGCATTAATTGGTGATGCAATGCAAACAAGTATTATTGAAATGAATGGCATAATATAAACAATATATCTGAATTTTTTCGTGTATATAAAGTAAACTAATATCATAATTATTAGCCATACATTAAAAGCAATATTATTAATCCATGAAATTACTGGAATTCGTTCTGTTATATCAGTAATCGTTTTTATGCTTTCTCTAGCATTTCGTAATCCTTCTATATAATGATAATTAAAATTACCTGTGTTATTAATTGAACCATGCGCATCTACTATAAAATCAGTTGTATACTGTCTAATATTGCTCTCTGGATAAAAATATCCGTATGCATTATTCATGGTAGCCTGAATATACGCGTTTGGATGTTTAAAGAATTGACCAAACCATACTTTTAAATAATTAACCAAATCCTCTGTTGTTGCATCTTTGTTATACTGATTTTTTACAGCATCTGCATTAGTAGGATCATATCTTTCTGCTAAAGTAGAATAATCCAACACTTTATCGATAATCTCTTTTTCTTCCTCTGTAACATCCTCTTCATATGCTCTTACATATCTTGCTGTTTGTTGGAATGGGATGCATAGTGCTTCTCTTATACTTGACGGTGTAATTTTCAATGCTGGTAATAAAACCGAATTAAAAATTTGGGATAATGCAATTATTACTACAGAAGTAATCAATATTGCTTTTCGATTTGTTTTATCAAATATTGCAATAAATGGTAATGACATGATGATAACATAAATTCCATTATTTCTAAAAAGTATTACTAACATAGATAATACGATTATTTTTACGATATCTTTTATTGCTAGCTTTTTCGTATTGGCATTTGTTATTAGCTTGTACATTAGTATTACATATAAAATAACAAAGCATGTAAATGGTACGTCTTTTGTTACTTCCATCGCATATACAGGAATGATTGGCAATAATGAAAATATTAATAATGCCACTGTTCTTATCCAATTCGGTATTTTTAGTTTTTTCATGAAATGAATACAATAAGCAAAAGTGGAAGCTAATAATAGTACTTGTAATATCGTATACGTAAACAATCCAAGATTATCATTTCCTATTAATTTTCCAAATTGCATACATAATCCTAATATTACGGTATGCACTACTGGATGGTGATTCGTGATTTTTACATTTTCGTCAATCAAATTAGCTGAATTGGTTGAACTATCTTCTGGTATATCATATCCAAAATATTGTCTTATCTGATTACTTGAATCTTGGAATAAAATACCTGGATAAAAAGATACTATATATGGAAGCCAACATATTAAAATTATTAATAATGGTATGATAAATGAATGCTTTATAAATATAAAATTATAAACTTTATTGGCTGTTTCTTTCACTTTTATATTTTTGAATGCTATATCAAACAAATAATTAATTAAAGCTCTAAATAATATATAATATCCTACACCTTTAACTATTGCTTTAAATAATTGAAATGTATTTCCAAATATTAAATCCCAACTATTTGTTTCTTTATAACTATACCCAAAAACTATAAAGAAAGAAAATAGCAATGCTAATAGGATTTTCCATATTTTTTTATCTTGTTTTGTTTTGAAAAAAGTATAGTTAAATAACAGATAAAATCCTATAAATAAAATTAAACTTTGAAAAATATCTTTATCTATTGAAGCGTTTAACTTCATTAATATTTTAGTTATATAACCTGTATTTTCTGTTATATCTTTTATATCACTATTTGTTACCATATCTAAGGATAAACTAAATGAAATAGTTACAAATAGTGCTAATAAAACAATAATAACCTTTTTGGTACCTTCCTTGTTTATAAAATTTGTAAATTTTTTCATCTTACCTCTCATTCCTTTTTGTTATTTTCCTTTATTTCTCCTCTTTGTTTATACCATTCAATAGTATCTTTTATTGTTTCTTCTATTGGTCTTATGGTATATCCAAGTTCTTTTTTTGCTTTCTCTATTGAGAAATTATGATTCGTTCCTGTTGTATAAACAGCATAAGAAGTAAATAAAGGTTTTTCATGTACAATTTTATAGTACACTTCAGAAAGAGCTCCTGTAATATAAGCAAACCATCTAGCAATAATAAATTTAGGTGCTTTTTTTCCTGTTAGTCTCTCAATTATTGTCATAAGCTCTTTTATGGTAATACTATGTCCTGCTAAAATATAGCATTCTCCTGGCTTTCCCTTTTCTTCAGCAAGCACTATACCTTCAGCAACATCTCGTACATCAACAAAATTATATCCACCTTTAATACTTGCCTTCATCGTTCCATTCGCACAATCAATAATAAGTTGTCCCATATTTGATTTAATAAATTCATATGGTCCTATTACTCCTGACGGATGTACTATTATTACTTCTAAATCATTTGAATTAGAATTTAATATGTATGAAGTTGCCTTGGCTTTAGACTTAGCATATGTCCCTTTTACTAATTTCGGACTAAATTCTTTTGTTTCTGTAATAATTCCTTCTTTTTCTGGAATCGCATGTACCGAACTAGTATATACCAATCTTCTTACATGAGCCATTTTACAAGCTGCAACTACATTTTTACTACCATCTACATTTACCTCATGTACATTTTTCTTGTTTCCACTTCCAATTTCTATTATTCCAGCCAAATGAAATACAACATCAGCTCCCTCAAAAGCTTTAACTAATGTTTCTATTTTTCGCACATCTCCATACACTATTTCAGTATTTAAATCTTTTAATATTTCGCCATCTTTTTCATTCATTGCTAAAGATTTTACTTCATATCCATGTTCTATTAATTTTCTAACAAGTACATTTCCTATATGTCCTGTTGCTCCTGTTACTACAACTTTCATCTTTTCTCCTTTTTCAAATGATGGTGTCTATTTTTTTTGCTCCTGAATATTTTTTCCTTTACTTATCCTAAAAAGCTATCGATTTTTCTATGTTTCTGAAGTACAAAGTCTGTCACTAACATTTTAAATTTTCTTTTTTCTTTGTATGTGATAGGCTACTTCTTCTAAAATAGCATCTGGTATTATCTTGGAAAAGAATCGAATACTCTTATTCAAGAAGCCTGGTATAATAATAAGTTTTCCTCTTAAAGCTTTATCTATACCATATTTTGCTACTTTTTCACTAGACATACTAGGCGCTTTAAATACCACTTTTGCCACATTATTAAAATTGGTATCAACTGGTCCTGGACAAAGAATACTTATTTTTACCTTTGCTTTTTTCTTTTTTAGTTCTTTATTTATTGCCCTGGATAGTCTTATTACATAAGCTTTTGATGCATAATATGCAGCCATTAGTGGTCCTGGTTCCATTCCTGCAATAGAAGCAACATTTAAAATATGACCTTTATTTTGCTTTATCATATCTTTTAAGTATAATTTCGTCAATACATGAACAGCCGTTATATTGGTATTAATTAAATCTATTTCTTTTTCTAAATCTGTTTCTATAAATTCACCAAATACTCCAAAGCCCGCATTATTTACTAGTAAATCTAATGATATATGTTTTGTTTCTTCATATAATTCGACGCATTTTTCTGCTATGCTTAAGTCTTTAGGTATTACTAGTATTTCTTGCATTGTTCTATTTTCACTTTTTTTATTTTTGATTTTCTCATTAGATTCTTCCTGATCTATACGCTTTTTAGAGTTTTCTAAATCTTTT
This sequence comes from uncultured Clostridium sp., assembly GCA_946495905.1. Lineage (GTDB taxonomy): Bacteria > Bacillota > Clostridia > TANB77 > CAG-508 > CALXVA01. The sequence goes on along the minus strand of CAMMEP010000008.1, from coordinate 8,335 downwards.
TTCAATTTTTCTAATCCATTTTTATTTCTAGCAACAATTATTAGATTATATCCTAAATCATATAAATATCTTGCCATATCTCTTCCAATTCCAGAAGAAGCTCCTGTTATTAAAGCCCACATAATATAACCCCTTAACTAGTATGAATTTATTCTTTAGAAAATATACCATATTTTAGCATAATTATCAATAAAAATGCAAAAATATCCTACACTATTTCTTGTATTTTTTTGTCACATATTGTATAATATCTATTGATTTCTGAATACTATATAATAGGGGTTTTTTATGAAAATTTTAATAGTAATTGATCAATTTGATAATTCTAATAATGGAACTACCATTTCTGCAAGACGCTTTGCTAAAGGATTGCAAGCAGCAGGAAATGAAGTATATGTAGTAAGTACTGGCGATAAGAAAGATGAATATAAATTTAATGTGAAAGAACTTCCTTTACCTCCTGGTATCTCACATCTAATAAAATCACAAGGAATGAGTTTTGCAATTCCTGATACCGAAATTTTAGAAAAAGCAATCTCTAGTGTAGATGTTGTACATTTTTATATGCCATTTTGGCTTTCGAAGTCTGGTTTAAAAATCTGTGAAAAATTGCACGTTCCCCACACAGCTGCTTTTCATGTACAACCTGAGAATATTACGTATTCTATTGGTCTTGGTACCAAAACTAAAGTAAATGATTTCATTTATACGCATTATCGTGATTCATTTTTTAATCATTTTACACATATACATTGTCCAAGTGAATTTATTGCAAATGAATTACAAAAACATGGTTATACAGCAAAATTACATGTCATATCTAATGGAGTAGATGACGCATTTCATTATGCTGGAAAAGAAAAATTGCCTGAATTCAAGGATAAATTTGTAATTACTATGATTGGTAGATATTCCAACGAAAAAAGACAAGACGTATTAATTGACGCTATTTCTAATTCAAAATATGCGGACAAAATTCAACTTGTCTTAGCGGGAAAAGGGCCAAAAGAAGCTAAATACAAAAAACTAGGGGAAAAACTAGTTAACCCTCCTATCATGAAATTCTATACTACAGATGATTTGCTAAAACTATTAAGATCTACGGACTTATATGTACATAGTGCAGATGCTGAAATCGAAGCCATTTCTTGTATTGAAGCTTTTGCTTGTGGAAATGTTCCAATTATAGCAAATAGTCCTAATTCTGCCACAAAACAGTTCGCTTTAGTAAAAGAAAGTTTATTTGAAGCAGGTAATAGCAAAGATTTGGCAAATAAAATAGATTACTGGATAGAACATGAATATTATCGAAAAGAAATGGAACTAAAATACGCCCAAAATGCTAATAAATACAGATTAAAGGATAGTATCAAAAAAATGGAGGAGATGTTTGAAGATGCAATTAGAGAATATTGATAAAGAAAAAGAAGAAAATATTTCCGAAGACTCTCATCTATTACATTTTTGGCAACCATGTAAATTCGAAATAGATGAAAACTTTAATTTTGTTAATAACAGTTTTTTATTTAATACATTTTCCAACTTACTATATATGATTGCTTATCCACTTTTACATTTCATCACAAAATTCTTTTACGGATTTAAAATAGAAGGTAAAGAAAATATAGAAAATATTACTACTGGTAAAGTTACCGTATCAAACCACGTACATCCTCTAGATTGCACCATGGTAGGGCTTGCTAATGCCCCTAAAAAGACCTTTTATACTTCACTAGAAACTAATTTTAAAATACCAATTGTACGCAGAATAATAAAATTATTAAATACCGTTCCTATTCCACAAAATATAAAATATACGAAAGCTTTTATGGATTCCATTGATGAACTACTAAAAAATAATAAAACGGTACACTTTTATCCAGAAGGTTCTTTGTGGCCAAGATATGATAAAATTAGACATTTCAAAAATGGAGCATTTGATTTTGCTGTTAGAAACAATGTTCCCATTGTACCAATGGTTATTAAATTTAATAAACCTAAAAAAATTAATAACTTTATAAAAACAAGATCTACTATTACCTTAGTTATTCAAAAGCCAATTTATCCTAATCGCTTATTAAGAAAAAAAGAAGCCATTACTGACTTAAAAGAAAGAGTATATCAATCTATGTGTAATGAGCTAGCATAAGCAAACAATTGGGTACGCATCCATTCTAAGCAGTGCGTACCCAATTGCTTGTTTCTCTAAAATAATATTATTTTGCCATTTGCTTTAAGCCACTTATTTATTTCATCATAATTTGGTATGTATTCTTTTACTAAACTATAAAAATTTTTACTATGATTTGGATGTATCATGTGGCACAATTCATGTACGATGATGGCATCTATTTTATCCTCTGGAAGCATAATAAGCCTAGAAGAAAAATGCATTACCTTTGTACTTGGCATACAACTACCATACTTGCTAGTAGCGTCATTTACTTTAAACTGTTTATATTGTATATTAGTTATTTTACTCCAATAAGGAACTCTATTTTCCAAAAAAATTTCTGTATGATATCTTAAGAGTTTCTTTATTCCCCTATCTATATTATACTTTTTTTCCTCTTCTGTTAAATTTTTCGGATATGTTATAATTAATTCCTTTTTTTCATTATCTATCTGTAAATTTATTTTATTACCAGAAATTTCTTTTGCATTTATACTATATTCCTCACCCTTTAAGAAAAAACTTTCCCCTGTATTCCATTTTTTTATTTTTGAATTTTCATTAGAATTTAACTTCAAAAACATTACATAAATTTCTTTTTTATTTTCTTCTACAAATTCCAATGCTTTCTTTACACTTACATATTTTGGCTTACTTACATACAAAATATTAGCTTTAAAATACATTTTTAAATGCCTTGAAGTTTTATAAGTTCTTATCACAATAGGTATATTTTGGTCTTTTATGGTTATATACTGTTGCTTCTGCATTTTTTCTCCTTTCCTATTTGTGTCCTGGCCTATTTGTCCACTTTTTCCTAATTGGGGACAGGCTTTTTTGTCTGCTTTTTCCTAAAAAGGGACAGACTTGGTATTATATTCAATTGATGTTTGTCCCTTTTTTCCGTTTTTTCCTAATTGGGGACTGTCCCCTTTTAGGAAAAAGGTCTGTCCCCGAAACGACAAAGTTGTCGTTTTTTGGCTTGTCCCTATAACGACAACTTTTTTAGTTTTGCTACAAAAAAGCCTTCTGTTTCTTTAGATGGAAGTATTCTTAATGCTTTCTTTACTTCACTATTTTCCGATATTGCTGGTACTGTATTCTTTATTGTAAGTTCTATATCTAACAATTCTATTTCTAATTCTTGAATTGCCCATTCCAATATCATTTCATTTTCTTCTCTATTTAAAGTGCAAGTGGAATACACCATCTCGCCGCCTGGTTTTAAAGCTTGATAAGCACTTTTTAATAACTTCTTTTGCAGTTTAACAAGTTCTTTTACTGTTCTTTCTGACCAATTTCGATATGTTCTTGCATCCGTTGCTAAAAATCTGCCTTCACCACTACAAGGTGCATCTAACAACACTTTATCAAAATATCTTTCATATTGCTTTCCTACTATTTCTCCTCTTCCATTATTTACTTCTACTATTTTAGCCCCTTGCTTATTGATATTATAACTAAGTCTTTCGCATCTTAATGCATCTAACTCATTTGCTAAAATATAACCACTATTCTGCATCATAGCTGCCATTTGTGTTGTTTTGCTACCTGGTGCAGCCGTTAAATCTAACACTTTTTCGTTCTTTTCTGGCTGAAGAACAAGTGGTGGAACCATACTAGATAAACTTTGTAAATAGATAATTCCTTCTTCATAAATTTCTAATTTTTGTATTTGTTTTTCTGTTGCATTTTTTAAAATTAAAGCATCTTTATACCAAGGTACTCGCTCAAACTTAATTCCATTTTGCTTCAGAATATTCATTACTTCTTGTACATTACTTTTTATTGTATTTACTCGAAGTGTAGTGCTTCTTTCTCCACACATTCCTGCTAAAATCTTATCTACTGTTAAGGGTGTATAATTTTCGTATAATTTATCAATAAATACATTTGGTAATTTTCTTTTTACTTCTAATACACTTAGCATTAATTTTCCTTTCTTTCCTAATTGGGGACAGGCTTTTTTGTCTGATTTTTCCTAATTGGGGACTGTCTCCTTTTAGGAAAACTATACATAAGAATGCTCTGCCTTAATTACTGCATAATATTTTTCATTCTTTTTATGGATTTCTTGTCTAATTTCCGAAACAACTTTTTCTACATCAATTTTTTCATCCGTTGGGATTACTAAGTCAAATATTAAGTTTATTCTTTCTCCTCCATCTGTCATTCTGAAGTCATGAATAGAGAATTTTTCATTAATTTCTTTTACAATAGCTTCTGTATATTGTTTCATTTCGTTTATTTCTTCATCATCCACTACAATAGGATCCATATGTATTGTTGTAATACAGTGGAATTTTTCAAAAATATCTTGTTCCATTTGGTCAATAATATCATGTGCTTTTAGAATATTTGAATTTGCTGGTATTTCAGCGTGGAAAGATACAATTTTTCTTCCTGGGCCATAGTCATGTACCATAATATCGTGTATTCCTTGAATCGTTTCATATTGACTAGCAAAGTCTTCTATTTCCTTTACAAACTCCGGATCTGGCTTTTGACCTAATAGTAAATCGATAATTTCTTTAGTCGCTCTACATCCTGTTATTAGTATAAATACAGATACTAATAAACTCACATATCCATCAATGGTAATTCCAGCAAAACGTGCTATTAATGCTGAAATAAATACAGCTAGTGTAGAAATAGAATCAGATATACTGTCATAAGCAGTACCTTTTATTGCAGCCGAATCAATCTTTTTGGCAATCTTTCTATAAAATACAAATAACCATAACTTAGCAAGTATAGCAACCGCTAGTAAGACTAATGTTATATTACTTATATTTGGTAATTCTGGATGTAAGATTTTTTCTATGGAACTTTGAAGCAATTCAAATCCCACAAGAATAATTAAAATATCCACAAAAAAGCCTGTAATATATTCCATTCTTCCATGTCCCCAAGGATGGTCGCTATCCACTTTTTTCTGCGACATTTTAAATCCTATCATGGTTACAACAGAAGACCCCGCATCTGTAACATTATTAAGCGCATCCGATATAATAGACATAGAATTTGCTATTACTCCAATAATTAATTTAAATACAGAAAGTAAAATATTAACCACTATTCCAGTTATACTAGATAGCATTGCATATTTTCCTCTCACTTCTTGATTTTGAACATCATCTTTATTTTTTATAAATAGTTTTATTAACAAATTCGTCATTTTTTTGCATTCCTTTCTTTTTTATCTCTTTACACAATGCATTATATTATATCACATCCTTGTATGTTTTAGAAGTTCTTTTTTGTATTTTTATGGAAAAGTGTGCAAAAAAGGTGTTACAGTTCAGTGTAGATAGATAGAGTCGCTTTAGTAGTATAGATATAAAATTAAAACATACATGCTCCGACAAAAAGCAACTACAACTTGTAACTTCACAACCTAAATATTGTTTTTCCATTTTTTATGGTTTCCAATACTCTTATACTCTTTATTTCTTCTTTTGGTACTTTTAGTGGATTTTTATCCAATATAATTAAATCAGCTTTTTTTCCTTCCTTAATACTGCCTTTTGTATTTTCTTCAAAATATTGATAAGCAGCATTAATAGTAACTGCTTTTATAGCGTCAATGGTTTCTATCTTTTCTTCTTCTCCCAAGATTTCTCCTTTCTTTGTTTTTCTATTTACAGCACACCAAATTGTTTCCAGCATATTTGGCTCTATTACAGGAGCATCTTGATGTAACGTAAATATCATTTTCCTTCTTTTACTACTTCCTGTTGGGCTTATTGTATTTGCTCTTTCTCTTCCAAAATTTTTTATATGCACATCTCCCCAATAATAGGTATGAGCCACAAAATAAGATGGTATTATCCCTAGTTTTTTTACTTCATCTAATTGATCTATACCTAGCAATTGTCCATGAATTAACACAGGTCTAATTTTCTTAATATTCTCTCCCACTTTTTTTGCTGCATCTATATATTGCTGTGCAGCTCTATCTCCATTGCAATGTGCCAATAATTGCATATTCTCTTGATATGCTTCTTTTACTATTTTCTCTACTTCACTATCCTTCATCGTACCATATCCAAAATAAGTATTATCGTTCCAATACGGAGTTCTCATCCAAGCGGTTTTACTTTGTGGAGAACCATCTAAAAATATTTTATATCCACCTATTTTTAAATGACGCTGATACTGTTTTATATTTTCACAAAAAGTTTTTTCTATTTCTGCTTTACAACTTGGCTCTATATAAGCAACGAAATCTAAATATAGACTATCTTGTTGTAGCATTGCTTTATAAATAGGAATTAATTCTTTTGTCATATATCCTTCTTGAACAGTAGTTATACCATAAGAAGCATATTTTTCTTGTGCTTTCTTTACGCCTTTCAAAATCTCATTAATCTCTGGTATTGGAATTTTTCTTAAATTTTCAACAAATGCATTTTCTTCCAAATATCCAGTGAGTTCTCCTTCTATTTTCTCTATTTTCCCACCTTCTGGAGCAACAGTATCTGCTGTTATTCCTAGTCTCTCTAGTCCCATTGAGTTTATGATACCACTATGACCTGATTGATGGCTAATAACAACAGGGTTATTTGGCAATACCTTATCTATTTCATTTTTTGTAATATTTTTTGTTTCTTTCAAATTATTATGGTCGTAGCCATTTGCTAAAATCCATTTACCGTCTTCTATTTGGTACTCTTGCTTAAATTCATACAACTTTTCTTGTATTTCTTTAATAGACGTACAATTATTCAAAGATGCCTGCAACATATTATTGGCTACTGCTAAAAAGTGACTATGACTATCTATAAAAGCAGGCATCATTGTTTTACCCTTTAAATCTATTACTTCTGTATTTTTGTCTTTTTGCTGTAGGATTTCTTCCTTTTTTCCTAATTGCAAAATAATATTATCTTCTATTAAAATTGCCTCTGGACTTGTGTTCTCTAAAGTAATAAAATCCCCATGATAAAAAATTTTTCGCATACGATATCCTCCTTTTGGATTTAGTATGCGAACTGTAATTGTTTTTATTCTTTATGTTTATAGATATATCATTTTTCATTTCTTAGATTATATTTATCAATATTCTCTTTAGTTGCAAATCCATTAGGCCCTTTTACTTTTTCTAAAAATACTATTCCCTCTAAATGATCACATTCATGTTGCACTAATCTTGCAAAAAATCCATTTAATTTTTTTACTATTTTCTCTCCATTTTCATTATAATAAGTCAATTCTATATTTTTATATCTTTCATTCTTTTATCTACCCCTATTTGAGGTGCAGCAATTCCTAATCCTGTTCCAAACTCTAGTGTTGCTTTTAAATCTTCTATAATGTCTATAATATCTCTATTAATATTTTTTATATTAACTTCTTCACATTGTTTTTCTAGGATAGGTTCTCCTACTTCTCTTACTTTTAAGACTTTCCCCATGTTTTTCTACCTTTCTTTTAATATGTTTTAGTTTAATTACTTTTTGCTTTTTATAACATCAACTATTTCTTCTAACACCTTTATCGTATCTTCATAACTAATATCTTCTGCATAACTAAATTTAGATTGATAATTCTTCCAATGTTCTTTCAAAGCGTCACTTTCTTTTATAACTTCCATTATTTCATCTATATTATTCAATTTATTAATAGATTCTCTATACTCAAATTTCTTCACAATAGCTTGTCCTAGCAATTTTTTATCAAAATTTTTCTGTTGCGTCGTCCATAATATATAAATATCATAAAAATCCCTTGCTCTTGTAGTATCTATATTTCTTGATATAATTGTTTCAAACTTATCTGCTATTACTGTTTCCATATTATATGCTAATATTTCTATTGAACGATTCTCAAACATTAAATCGAACTTATAATTTGCTTCTTTCGGAACAATTACATCTCCTGTTGTTATGTCTAATTTCATAGGTACAACTAACTTATCAAATTTTGCATCTAATGATACTCTATATCCACCATATTCATCTTCTTGTCTTATTTCTTTTATTCCTTTAAATTCAAAAGTTACACCATCATCTAAATCTATCTTAAATATATTGTCTAAGATATTTTCAAGATTATCTTTTTCTAAATCAAAACCTTTTATTGTTGCATCCATATCTAGTGTATTTCTCATATCTATTCCAACTATAGCTGTTATTAGCATTCCACCTTTTAATATAAATT
>CAMMEP010000007.1 GCA_946495905.1 uncultured Clostridium sp. | reverse complement strand
TAGGAAGTTTCAATTCTACTCCAACATTGAATCAATTTGGTTCTGACTTAACAAAGCAAGCAAGAGAAGGCAAGTTGGACCCTGTAATAGGTAGAAAAAATGAAATAGATAGAGTTATACAAATTTTATCAAGGAGAACTAAAAATAATCCATGTTTAATTGGTGAACCAGGTGTTGGTAAAACAGCAGTAGTAGAAGGATTGGCTGAAAAAATAGTATCAGATGATGTACCAGAAATGTTAAAAAATAAAAGAGTTGTAACACTTGATATATCAGGAATGGTAGCAGGCGCTAAGTATAGAGGAGATTTCGAAGAGAGAATTAAGAAATGCTTGTCAGAAGTAAAAAAAGCAGGTGATGTAATTCTTTTCATAGATGAAATTCATACAATAGTTGGTGCAGGTTCTGCTGAAGGAGCTGTAGACGCTGCTAACATTTTAAAACCTCTTTTAGCAAGAGGAGAGGTTCAAGTAGTAGGTGCTACAACATTAAATGAATATAGAAAATATATTGAGAAAGATAGTGCGTTGGAAAGAAGATTTAGTCCTGTTACAGTAGGTGAGCCAACTGAAGAGGAAACAATAAAAATACTAGAAGGTTTAAGAGACAAATATGAAGCTCATCATAATGTAAAGATTACAGAAGAGGCTATAAAAGCAGCAGTAGATTTATCTATAAGATATATTAATGATAGATTTTTACCAGATAAAGCAATAGACTTAATGGATGAGGCTGCATCAAGAGTAAAAATGAGAACTTATACAATGCCAGATAGCATCAAAGAAATAGAAGAAAAAATTGCAACTCTTGATAGAGACAAAGAAGAAGCCATTCGTGTGCAAGATTTTGAAAAGGCTGCTACTTTAAGGGATAAAGAAAATGAGCAAAAAGATAAATTAGAAAAAGAAAAGAAAAAATGGCAAAGTAAAAATAGCAAAAATGTAATGAGCCTTACAGATGAAGATATTGCAGAAGTAATAGCTAGTTGGACTGGAATTCCAGTACAAAAAATTACTCAAGATGAAAATGAAAAATTAAAACATTTGGAGGAAACATTACATAAAAGAGTAATTGGACAAAATGAAGCAGTAGAAGCGGTAAGTAAAGCAATAAGAAGAGGTAGAGTTGGTTTAAAAGATCCAAATAGACCAATAGGCTCATTCCTATTCTTAGGACCAACAGGTGTTGGTAAAACAGAACTTTCAAAAGCTCTAGCAGAAGCACTTTTCGGAAATGAAGAGGCAATGATAAGAGTTGATATGTCTGAATACATGGAACCACATTCTGTTGCAAAACTTATTGGCTCACCTCCAGGATATGTTGGATACGATGAAGGTGGTCAATTAACAGAAAAAATAAGAAGAAAACCATATTCTGTAATACTATTTGATGAAATAGAAAAAGCACATCCTGATGTAATGAACATGTTACTTCAAATATTAGATGATGGTAGATTAACAGATGCACAAGGTAGAACAGTAAACTTTAAAAATACTGTTATAATAATGACATCTAATGTAGGTGCTAGAATGATTACAGATAAAAATGTACTAGGATTTAGTCAAGGAACAGATAATAAAGAAGGACAAGAAAAAGAATATGAGAACATTAAAAAAGATGTAATGTCAGAATTAAAGAAACAATTTAGACCAGAATTTATAAACCGTATTGATGATATTATAGTGTTCCATAAATTGACAGATGAAGATATAGGACAAATAATAGAGATAATGCTAAAACAAGTGCAAAATAGATTAAAAGTGCAAGAATATAATGTGGAAATTGATAAATCGGTAAAAGACTTAGTAGCTAAAAAAGGCATTGATGCAAATTATGGTGCACGTCCATTAAAAAGAGCTATACAAAGTAACGTAGAAGATAAAATTGCGGAAGCAATACTTGATGGAAAAATAGCTCCACATAAAAAAGCAAAAATAGTTGTCGACAATGATGAAATAAAAGTAGAATAAACAAGCAATTGGGGACAGTCCCCAATTGCTTGTTTAATAACATAAATAAATGAATTAGTATAAATAATTGAAAAAATAGGTATAATATGATAAAGTAATAAAGATAAAATTATGAGAAAAAATAGGAGGATACACATTATGAAAAAAGGAAAGATTGTATTAGTTGGAACTGGATTTGTTGGAATGAGCATGGCATATTCAATGCTAAATAGAGGAGGTATTAACGAACTTGTTTTAGTAGATTTGGACAAAGATAAAACTATTGGAGAAGAGATGGATTTATCACATGGACTTCCTTACGCTCCACAAAAAATGGTGATAAAAGCAGGAGATTATAGTGATTGTAAAGATGCACAAATTGTAGTTATTACAGCAGGAGCTGCACAAAAACCAGGCCAAACAAGGTTAGAGCTTGCGGAAGTAAACACAAAAATCATGAAAAGTATTACAGAACAAATAATGGCAAGTGGATTTGACGGAATTATTGTAGTTGCAAGCAATCCTGTAGATTTAATGACTTATGTTGTAGCAAAAGTATCAGGACTTCCTAAAAACCAAGTATTTGGTTCAGGAACAGTTTTGGATACAGCAAGACTTCGTTATTTATTAGCAGATTACTTTAAAATATCTAGTAAAAACATTCATGCTTATATTATGGGAGAACATGGCGATTCTTCTTTCGTGCCATGGAAACATGCTTATATTGGTTGCAAAAGTGTTATAGATGTTATGAAAGATAATAAACATCCAATGACAGACTTGGAGAAAATTCATAAAGGGGTAGTAGATGCTGCTTACGAAATAATCGAGAAGAAAAAAGCAACTTACTATGGAATAGGAATGGCATTAAATAGAATTGTAAGGGCGATACTAGATAACGAAAACTCTATCCTTACGGTATCCACTTATTTGGAAAATGGTGCTTATGGACAAGATGATATATACATTGGAGTACCAGCGGTAATTAATGCAAAAGGAGTACGAGAATTATTAGATTTAGAATTAGATGAAGTAGAACAGAAAAAGTTGAATGAGAGCTGTAAAATTATTAAGAAAATGAGAGTAGATTCCATTGATAAAATTGTAAATGAACTTTAGGGACACTCTTAAAAGTTCAGATGCTATAATTTACAATTCATTTTTGGAAGGAGTGTATGTTTTTTAATTTTACGTTTCCGGCCCCCAACATCGTACAAACTGTATAAATGCTACTTACGTATCATTTAACAGTTTGTAAACTTGTCGGTCCCCACCTTAAGCACTCCAACATAAAATTAAAAAACATACACTCCTTTGTCAACTTTTAAATAAAGTATTAATTGTGAACTTTTAAGAGTGTCCCTAAAGTTCAACAAAAGAACTGCAAAAAAACAAGAAAAATGTTGAAAATTATATAGGGATGATATATAATAAGGGCGAAACCATAATAGAAAAAGGAAGGAGATTTAAATTGAAAACAATTAAAATGCCTGTAACTATTACAGCCCTAAAGAAAAATGAATGTAATAAAAACGTAATATTTTATATAAAATAAAAAAATAGAGGATAGAAGAATTAGCAATTAGATTATCTGCTAATATCACTATCCTTTTTGTAGTGGAGAATAAAAGGAAGAGTTGAAAATGAAAATATTGATTAATAAAATTAAACTAACTAAAATAGCCCTATTCTTAATAGATATATTTATGATTATCATTTCCTATCTAATAGCAGAAATGTTTGTTTTTGACAGTTTTAGTATAACACAAATTCTTACAAACCAATTAGCATATACTATATTATTTGCTATTATCATATATCAAATATTCTTAAATTTATTTGAAGTGTACAAAAACATCACTATTTATGAAAGTGCAAAGGAGTATTTTGGTTATGCCCTAGTATGTATGGTTTCTTGTAATGTTATTTCATTACTAGGGATAATATTCAATTTAGATATTGTTTCTCCAAAAGAAAATTTACTAGCAGGAATCTTTACAGCAATTATGCTTATATTCTACCGAGTAGTTATTAAATTTATGCTAACCAATAAAGTAACAATCAAACCCGAACAAGAAAGAAAAAGATTGCTTATTATTGGTGGAGGAGAAGCTGGTAAAGAAGTTATAAAAAACATTAAAGAAAATTTAATTACAAGTTATAATATTATTGGAATTATTGATGACAACGTAAAAAAAGCGCATTGTAAAATAAATGGAGTAGAGATACTAGGAAATAGAAATGACATTGTAAAAATATGTAAAGAAAAAAGAATTGATATTATCTTTTTTGCCATATCTAATATAGACAATAAAGATAGAAAAGACATTTTAAATATATGTCAAGAGACTGGTGTCAAATTAAGAATACTTCCTGGAATACAAGATTTCATTACTGATAAAAATGTAATGCAAAATTTGAGAGATGTAGAAATTGAAGATATTTTAGGAAGAGACCCTATTGTACTAGATAATAATAATATAGAAACATTAATAAAAGATCATACTATATTGATTACTGGTGCAGGAGGTTCTATTGGCTCAGAGTTATGCAGACAAATAGCAAAATATGAACCTAAAGAAATGGTATTAATTGATATTTATGAAAATAATTTGTATGATATTGAATTAGAATTAAAAGCAAATACGAATAACATTAAAATAGATGCCATTGTAGCAAGTGTTAGAGATAAAGCAAGAATGGAAAATATATTTGAAAAGGTAAAGCCTTATGCTGTTTTTCATGCGGCTGCACATAAACATGTACCTTTAATGGAGGAAAGTCCATTAGAAGCAATTAAAAATAATGTGTTTGGAACATATAATGTAGTTAATTGTTGTGATAAATATGAAGTAAAAAGATGTGTATTAATTTCAACAGATAAAGCAGTAAACCCAACAAACATTATGGGAGCAACAAAAAGAATGTGTGAAATGATTATACAAGCAAAAGATAAGGTTAGTAAAACAGAATTTGTGGCAGTTCGATTTGGAAATGTGCTAGGAAGTAACGGATCTGTTGTACCTTTATTTAAAAAACAAATTGCCAAAGGAGGACCTGTTACTGTAACCCATAAAGATATTACAAGATTCTTTATGACAATACCAGAAGCAGTACAACTTGTATTACAAGCATCTACCTATGCAAAAGGTGGAGAAATATTTGTGCTTGACATGGGAGAACCTGTTAAAATATATGATTTAGCAGTAAGTTTAATAAAACTATCTGGATTACAACCAGAAGTAGATATTCCAATAAAAATAACAGGATTACGCCCTGGTGAAAAACTATATGAGGAAATCTTAATGAATGAAGAAGGATTAAAAAGTACAGAACATAGTAAAATCTTTATTGCGAAACCTTCTAAAATCACAATGGAGGATGTAGAAAAGAAATTAGAAATACTAAGAGAAACCATTTCAGACGAGCATATAGAACTTAAAAAAATCAAAGCAAATATGAGAAAGGTAGTCCCTACCTATAAAGAAAGAAAAAATGAAAATGAGGAGAAAGAGATAATAGTAGAAGAAACAAAAGAAAAAGAGGAAAAGAAGGATAAATAATAATATAAAAGAATGAAAAAAGAAAAGAGGAATATAAATGGAAAAAAGAATTTTATTGGCATCACCACATATGTCAAAAGAAGGATATGAACAAAAATATATAAAAGAAGCATTTGATACTAATTGGATAGCACCTTTAGGAGAAAATGTTAACAAATTTGAAGAAGAACTAGCAGAATATGTTGGAGCAAAACATGCAGCAGCATTATCAGCAGGAACCGCTGCAATGCACTTAGCGTTAAAAGCAATTGGAGTAAAACAAGGAGATATTGTTTTTTGTTCTTCTCTTACTTTTTCAGCAACGGTAAATCCAGTAGTATACCAAAATGCTACTCCAGTATTTATTGATAGTGAAGAAGATACTTGGAATATGGATCCAAAAGCATTAGAAAAAGCATTTGAAAAATATCCAAATCCAAAAGCAGTTATTGTTGTTCATTTATATGGAACACCAGCAAAGATAGATGAAATAATGGAAATTTGTAAAAAACATGATGTACCACTTGTAGAAGATGCTGCAGAGAGTTTAGGTTCTACATACAAAGAAAAGCAAACTGGAACCTTTGGAAAATATGGAATATATTCTTTCAACGGAAACAAAATAATAACAACAAGTGGCGGAGGAATGCTTGTTTCAGATGATGAAGAAAGAATTCAAAAAGTTCGTTTTTGGGCAACACAAGCTAGAGAAAAAGCTCGTCATTATGAACATAAAGAAATAGGTTACAATTATAGAATGAGCAATATTTGTGCAGGAATAGGAAGAGGACAACTAAAAGTAATAAAGAAAAGAATAAAACAAAAAACGGAAATATTTAATAGATATAAAGAAGCTTTTAAAGATATACCAGAAATTAGGATGCAACCAGTACCAGAAAACACTGTGCCAAATCATTGGCTATCAGCTTTTGTTGTAGACGAAAACTCTAAGGTAAAACCAAAAGATATCATGGATGCTTTAGATGCAGAAAATATAGAATCCAGACCAGTTTGGAAACCAATGAATTTACAACCTGTATTTCAGAATTGTGATTTTATTAAGGTTTGTGATGGAGATAAATCCATAGGACAAAAATTGTTTGAAAATGGTATATGCTTACCTAGTGATACAAAAATGACAGAAGAAGAGCAAAAAAGAGTAATAAAAATTATTAAAAATTTATGGAAATAAAGAGGAATGTTATGTATGCTAAATGTTTTAAAAGAATATTAGATTTTTTACTTAGTCTTATTGCGCTAATTATACTTTCACCAGTATTTCTAATTATTGCAATACTGGTAAGGGTAAAATTAGGAAGTCCTGTGATATTTAAACAAGAAAGACCAGGCAAAGATGAAAAAAATTTTACTCTTTACAAGTTTAGAACTATGACAGATGCAAAAGATAAATCTGGCAATTTATTACCAGATTCAGAAAGACTTACTAAATTTGGAAAATCATTAAGAAGTACAAGTTTAGATGAACTACCTGAACTTTTTAATATATTAAAAGGAGATATGGCAATAGTAGGACCTAGACCACTTCTTGTGAGATATTTACCATACTATACAGAAGAGGAAAGGCATAGACACGATGTAAGGCCAGGACTTACAGGCTTAGCACAGATACACGGCAGAAATACAACAAATTGGACAGACAGATTTAAATATGATGTAGAGTATACACATAAGATAACGTTTCTTGGAGATTTAAAAATATTATTCAAAACAATTATGAAAGTAATAAAGAAGGAAGATATATTAGTAGGAAAAGAACAAATTTTGTTGAATTTAGACGAGGAGAGAAAAATGAACGAAATAGAATTAAAAGAATTTGACATTGAAACAGTAAATAAATATAAAGAAGAGATTAAATTATATTTAAAAGATGTACTTGATGAAAATGGAATATCAAATGATAATAATAAAATAGAAAAAATAATGGGAGAAATGAAACAATTTATAGAAGATAAATCAGCAATAATAATAGGGGTATTTCAAACAGAAAAATTACTTGGATTTATATGGGGGTATAAAACAAGCACAAATGATAAAAACAGAATACATATAAACTATTTTGTAGTAGATGAAAAATGTAGAAAACAGGGAATAGGAAGTCAATTAATAGAGAAAATATATGAAATAGCAAAAGAAATGCAAATACAAGAGGTTGAGTTGATGGTAACAACTAAAAATGCAACAGCTGTAAATTTTTATAAAAAACAAGGGTTTGAAGAAGAGAGGGTTAAATTATGCAAAAAAATATAGAAAAAACAGCAAAAGATATAAATAATTATAAAAGAAAAACAATTTTTTATAAAAGTGCAAGACAAGGTTTCTCAGAAATATTAAAATTTTTGAAAAATAAATATAATGAATATACATTATTATTGCCTGCATATATTGGATACTCACCAAATGAAGGAAGCGGAATTTATGATCCAATTATAGAAAATAATATATCACATTATTTTTATTATATGGATGAAAATATAAATATAGATATTAATGACTATAAAAATAAATTATTAAAAGCAAAAGGACAAGTTGTTGTTTTATTAGTACATTATTTTGGATATGTTGATCCAAAAATAGAAGAAGTAGTAAAAATTGCAAGAGATAATAATGCGATTATACTTGAAGATTGTGCACATGCTCTTTATACAGATTATATTGATAGAAATTGCGGAGATTATTCAGATGTATCAATTTATTCTTTGCATAAAATGTTACCTTACAAAGATGGCGGAATGGTAAGAATTAATAATCTAGAAGTAATACAATTAGATCAAACAGATAATTATTATAATATTCTAGAATATGATTTAAGGAAAATAGCAGAAAAAAGAAAGAAAAATACAATACTTATAGAACAAGAATTAAAAGGTGTTCAAGGAATAAAAATTTTAAGAAAAACCACGGTTTATAAAAATCAAACTCCACAAACTTATCCTATTTTAATTTTAAATGCAGATAAAAATGAATTTTATCATAAATTAAATGCAAAGGGCTTTGGAGTGGTAAGTTTATATCATACAATGATTAAAGATTTACAAAAAGAAGAGTATAATATAGCAAACAATTTAGGCTCAAAAATCTTAAATCTACCAGTGCATCAAGATTGTGATGAAGTGGCATTAAAAGAAATGTGCAAAGAAATTAAGATATTACTAGGAGAAGAAAATGAAAGAAAATGAAATAGCAATTATAACATTAAAAGAAAAAGAAAAATGGAATAATATTGTAAAAAGTTTTTCTAATTATGATGTTTTTTATCTTCCAGAATATGTTGAAGCTTTTAAAATGCACGGAGATGGAGAACCAATATTGTTTTATTATAATGATGGAAAAACTAAAGCAATGAATGTTGTTATGAAAAGAGACATTGCAAAGGCGGATATTTTTAAGGATAAGTTAGAAAAAAATAAATATTTTGATTTAAGTTCTCCTTATGGATATGGTGGATTTATCATTGAAGGAGAAGATTACAAAAAAGTAAATAAAGCTTATAAGAAATATTGCAAAAAAAATAATATAGTTTCTGAATTCGTTAGATTCCATTTATTAGAAGGTTACGAAAAAAAGTATAATGGAAAAGCAGAAAATATAAAACATAATATAATTAGAAAATTGGATATGAATCCAGAAGAGATGTTAATGGATTTTGAACATAAAGTAAGAAAAAATATAAAAAAAGCAAATAGAAATGGATTGCAAATTCAAATAGATACAGATGGAAAAAGCTTGGATGACTTTTTGAATATTTATTATTCAACAATGGATAGGAATAATGCCGAAGATGGATATTACTTTAAAAGAGAATTTTTTGAAAAATTAAATGAAATGAAAGATAATGTTGTATATTTTAATGTACTGTATGAAGGAAAAGTAATTTCAACAGAATTAGTAATTTATTCACCTAATAATTGCTATTCGTATTTGGGAGGAACTTTGAGTGAATATTTTGATTTACGACCAAATGATTTTCTAAAATATGAAATTATAAAATGGGCGTATAATAAAGAAATAAAGAATTTCATATTAGGTGGTGGATATGGTGGAGAAGATGATGGAATATATAAATATAAAAAAAGCTTTGCACCTAAAAATGGAATATATGATTTTTACATAGGAAAGAATATTTTTAATAAAAAAATGTATAAAAAATTAATAAATATAAGAAAAAAAGAAGGAAATATTGATATAAATAGTACATATTTTCCGATTTATAGAGCATAAAGGGAGAACAAAGATGAAAAAAGTTTTGTTTGTAGCGACTGTAAATAGGCATATAATTGGTTGTCATTTACCATATCTAAAATGGTTTAAGGAACAAGGGTATGAAGTTCATGTAGCTAGTAGAGGAACTGAAAAAATAGAATATTGTGATAAACATTTTGATATACCTTTTGAAAGATTTCCATTACAAATTAATAATATTAAAGCTTACAAGGAATTAAAAGAAATTATAAAAAATAATAATTATGATATTATTCATTGCCATACTCCTGTTGGAGGAGTTTTGGCAAGATTAGCAGCTAGAAAAGAAAGAAAAAAAGGAACAAAGGTGTTATATACCGCACATGGATTTCATTTTTATAAAGGGGCACCATTACTTAACTGGCTAATTTATTATCCGATAGAGAAAATAATGGCTCACTTTACAGATTGTTTAATTACAATTGTTAATGAAGATTATGAGTTTGCAAAAAAACATTTAAAAGCAAAGGAAATAAAGCATATTAATGGAATTGGTGTAAATACTGAGAGATTTTCAGAAGATATTACAGAAGAACAAAAAAGTAAATTAAGACAAGAACTTGGAATAAATGATAAAGATATTGTATTTTCTTATGTCGCTGAATTGAATAAAAACAAAAATCAAATATTATTGATAAATGCAATTGAAAAAATAAAAAAAGAAAATGAAAATATTAAATTATTGTTAGTAGGCGATGGAAGTTATATGAAAAAATATGGAAATGAAGTCAAAAAGAGAAATCTTCAAGAAAATGTAATACTTTTAGGAAGAAGAAATGATGTACCAGAAATATTATCAATTACATATATATATATGGCTTCTAGTAAAAGGGAAGGATTGCCATTAAATATTATGGAAGCAATGTATTCTAAAGTACCAGTTGTTTCAACTAATAATAGAGGACATAGAGAATTGATACAAAATAAAATGACAGGAATTTTGCTAAATAAAAATACAGCAGATGAAATGTTTAAGAAAATTATAAAATTGTTGAATTATCAAGAAAATGAAAAAAAAGAACTTACAGATAGAGCAAAACAAAATATAGAAAAATATCTTTTGGAAAATGTATTAAAAGAAATGAAAGAAATTTATATGGAGTTTATATGAAATGGAAAATAGAAAAAAAGTAACAGTATTGATGTCAGAATACAACACAAAAAAAGAACAATTAAAACAAGCTATAGAAAGTATATTAAATCAAACTTATAATAATTTTGAACTTATTATTATAGATGACTGCTCAAATGAGGAGAATATAAAACTTATAGAAAACTATAAGGACGATAGGATTAAACTAATAAGGAATGAAAAGAATTTGGGACTAGCAGCCTCTCTAAATAAAGGAATAGAGTTAGCAACAACAAATTATATAATCAGAATGGATACTGATGACATTGCTAAAATAGATAGGATAGAGAAACAAGTAAAATTCGCTGAAAGCAACCCTCAATACAGTATTATCAGTGGAAGAGCTAATTTTTTTGATGATAAAGGAATATATTATACAACGACTAAAAGCGGAGAAATATATATATATGATTTGATAAAAGGGACTCCTTTTATTCATCCTACGATGTTAATTAATAAGAAGCATATACAAGAAATCGGAGGTTATCCTTTATATCGAAGATGCCAAGATTATGCAATGGCTATGAATATGTATGCTAATGGATTTAAGGGATACATAATGGATGATATACTTATTGATTATAGAATGGATAGTGATGGATATAAGAAGAAAAAATTTAAGTACCGCGTTTTGGAAGCAAAAATAAGATTTCACTATTATAGAAAATTAAAAATAGGTTTACCTCAATATGTATATTGCTTAAAACCTATTGTGGCAGGATTAATGCCTAAAAGATTAATGCAACTTTATCAAAAAAATAAGTTCAAGAGAAATAATAGCAAGGAAATGGAGTGCAAACAAAAATAATATGAAGATTATGTTCAATACTTCTAGTATGGGAAAAGGTGGAGCTGAAAGAGTAATATCAGTATTAGCTAATGAATTAATAAAAGAAAATGATGTTTCTATTCTACTAAATACGAAAGAGAATAAAGCATATGATTTAAATGAAAAAATTAAATTATTAGAACTAGATAAGAAATATATTTCAATAGCTTTATTTAGAAACTTAAAAAGAATTTGGACATCTGCTAAAATCTTAAAGAAAGAACAACCAGATATAATAATTTCTTTTTTACCAATGCCGAGTTACAGAATATTACTTTTACGAGAACTTATAAAAGTACCAATAATTGTATCAGACAGGAATGACCCTAACAAAGAATATAAATCATTTATTAGTAATTTTTTAATGAAAAAATTATATCCAAAAGCAGACGGATTTGTATTTCAAACGGAAAAACAAAAGGAATTTTTTGATAAAGAAATTCAAAAAAAATCTGTTATTATATATAATCCAATAAAGGATGAGTTCCTTAATGCAAACAAATCAATGCAAAAAGAAAATACTATTATTTCTGTAGGTAGATTAGTAGAGCAGAAAAATCAGAAAATGCTAATAGAAGCATTTTCAAAAATCGCAAAAGAATATCCAAACTATACGTTGAAAATATTTGGAGCAGGACCTTTAGAATCAAATTTAAAAAAACAAATAGAAGAATTAAATTTATTAGATAGAATTATACTTTGTGGCATATGTGATGACATAAAAACGGAATTAGAAAAAGCAAAAATATTTGTACTAAGTTCAGATTATGAAGGAATGCCAAATGCATTGATAGAAGCAATGGCGGTTGGATTACCAGTAATATCAACAGACTGTCCATGTGGTGGTCCAAAGGAATTAATAGAAAATGAAAAGAATGGACTATTAATAGAGGTTGGAGATGTGGAAGATTTGACAAAAAAGATGAAATATTTAATAGAAAATCAAGAAGAGACAGCAAAGATGGGAAAGAATGCAGAAAAAATAAAAGAAAAGTTAAATTCAATTAATATTTTAAAACAGTGGAAGTCTTATATAGAGGAGATGAAAAAATAATAATGCTGTGGTTGTTCATAGTTGTAATATTAGTATTAATTTCAATATTAGGAGTACTAATTTATGGAATAATTGTTAATAAAAAAGTTAAGAAAAGAATGCTAATTACAGTACAAATAATTTTAATTATAGCATTAGCAGTTTTAGCATTTCTTATAGAACCTAAAGAAACTAATGACCTTTTTAGACATTTTGAAAAAATCGACTTAATTAGAGAAAAAGGATTTGATATAGAATTAGAATATGACTATGTAATAATTGTAAGATTACTATTTAATTTAGTTGCACTTTTACCAAGTAATCATTTTCTTCCAACTATTTCAGTAATAATTACATATGGTATTTCAATGTATATTATTTATGATTTTACGAAAAGAAATGAAACAACTTCAAGAGTAATTTCTATTTCAATATTACTTAGCTTTGCGTTATGTTCGTTTTATGTGACGGCTTCAGGAATAAGAAATGCAATGGCCTGTTCGTTTTTGGCTTTAGGATTATATTTAGATTTAATAAGGAAAGAGAAACTAGTAAAAAAAATTTGGCCTTACATAATTGCTGCATTAATTCACCCAGTGGCATATATAGTAATTATAATTAGATTATTATTAAATATAAAATGGTTAAATAAAATAAAATATGTTATTTTACTAATTGGACTATTATATAGACCGATAATGAATTTATTTAAGCTTATTAATATAGAAATAACTAATTATTTAGCACAAAAAATGAATGCATATATAGTAACTGAATCAAAAGAAGATATTAGATGGATGTTAGTTATATGGATGTTTTTAATTTTTCTCTATGTAATTAGCATAATCATAGAAAAGAAGAATAAAAATAAAAAATTTGACCAATATCTAAACTTTGTTCAAATATATATATTGTTTATTTTTGCATTAACCTTTGTAGTTGATATTTTTACAAGAAGATTAACTTTTTTATTAGCTTTTTTTATGATACCATTCGTTTATTTAATAGAAGAAAATTTAGAAAAAAAGCAAAAAATATTTTGTTATGGAGTATTAATTTTCCTTTTATGTGGTTTACTACCATATGGCTTAGCAGAACTGAGAAATACAGGATTTATGTTAGATTAAAGAATGCAAGGAGAAGAGAAAATGGAAAAGTATGCGAACTATATATTGCATCCAATTAAAATAATCAATAGACTAGCAAGTAAGAATATTTTAAAAATATCAGATAAAACATATTTGAAACTTTTGTATAAAGAAAGAATGGGAAAAAAGATTAATTTAGATAATCCACAAACATTTAATGAAAAATTAAATTGGCTTAAGCTAAATGATAGAAAAGATATTTATACAACAATGGTAGACAAATATGAAGCAAAAAAATATGTTGCAGATTTAATTGGAGAAGAATATATTATACCAACAATTGGGAAATGGGACAAATTTGATGAAATTGATTTTGACAAATTACCAGAACAATTTGTGTTAAAATGTACGCATGACTCTGGGGGATTATCCATATGTAGGTCAAAAGAAAAATTTAATATTGAAGAGGCAAAAAATAAAATTAATAAGTCGTTGAAAAAAAATTATTACTATGCTTCTAGAGAATGGCCGTATAAAAATGTGAAGCCTAGGATTATTGCAGAGCCGTATTTAGAAAATCAGAAAGATAAAGGATTAATAGATTATAAATTCTTTTGCTTTAACGGTGTACCAAAATTCTTGTATATTTCGGAAGGTCTTGAAAATCATGAAACTGCATCTATAAGCTTTTTAGATATGGACTTCAAAAGAGCAAGATTTAAAAGAAAAGACTATAGAGAATATAAAGAAATTCCTAAGAAACCATTAAATTTTGAAAAAATGAAAGAATTATCTGAAATACTTTCAAATGGTATGACATTTTTAAGAGTTGATTTTTATGAAATTAAAGGTAAAATTCTCTTCAGTGAGTTAACTTTTTATCCTTGCTCTGGATTTATACCATTTGAACCTGAAGAATATGATAAAATTATAGGAGATATGCTAATATTACCTGAAATAGCGAAAGGAGAGAAATAGACTTGAGGAGTAGACAAGCAATAAAAAATATTATAACTTCATTATTCCAGCAAGTTGTTACACTAATTTGTGGTCTAATAGTTCCAAGAGCAATAATTGGGGCTTTTGGTTCAAGTGTTAATGGACTAACATCATCTATAACACAATTCTTATCTTATATAACATTATTGGAAGCAGGTATTGGACCAGTTATTAAATCTTTGTTGTACAAGCCCATTGCTAATAAAGATAAAAGTCAGATAGAAAAAATACTGAAAGCAAGTCAAAGATTTTTTAGAGTAATTGCCATTATATTTATAATTTATTTAGTAATACTATGTTTTGTTTATCCTATGATTGTAAGTAATGAGTTTGAAACTGGATATACGATTTCATTAATTTTAATTATTGCTATTAGTACATTTGCAGAATACTTTTTTGGAATGATATATAGATTATATTTACAAGCAGAACAAAAAACATATGTAACATCTTCAATACAAATCATGACAACAATTCTAAACACTATTGTAGTTGTGGTCCTAATTGCATTTGGTACAAATATACAAATAGTAAAACTAGGTAGTGCATTTATATTTGTTTTAAGACCTATTTTACAAGGTATATATGTAAAGAAAAAATATAATATTAACTTAAAGAATGTAACAGAAAAATATAATATAAAGCAAAAATGGGATGGTTTAGCTCAACACATAGCAAGTGTAGTGCATAATAATGTAGATACAGCCATAATAACAATTTTTTGTGGCACAACTGAAGTTTCGGTTTATACGGTTTATCTGTTTGTTGTAAATGGGATAAAGAATTTAGTGCAAGCATTAACTGGAGGCATAGATTCATCTTTTGGAGATATGCTTGCGAGAAAAGAATATGATAATTTAAATAGGAGTTTTAGAACTTATGAATTATTTTATTTTACTTTAATTACAATAGTTTACAGTGTAGCAATGGTAATGATTATTCCTTTTATACAAGTTTATACAAGAGGAATAACTGATGCTAATTATATTAGACCATTATTTGCGATATTAATAGTTTTAGCAGAATTGGTATGGGCAATACGATTGCCATATAGTTCAATAACACTAGCAGCAGGACACTTTAAGGAGACAAAAGTAGGAGCGTGGATTGAAGCGCTTACTAATTTAATATTATCTATTATATTAGTATTTAAATTTGGTATAATAGGTGTAACAATTGGAACTTTAGTTGCAATGGCAATAAGAACAATAGAATTTATGTATCATACATCAAAATATATACTTAAAAGATCAAAAAAACAAAATATTATAAGGGTATTGATATTAGTAATACAAGTTATTATAATTTCACCAACAGAAATTAATATTATACAATCAATTGAATTTAATTCATATTTTACTTGGATTATTGTTGCTGGTATAATGTGCGTTATTAATTTTGCAATAATAGGAATTATAAATGGTATTATATATAGAAAAGATCTAAAAGATTTATGGAATATGTCAAAAAGAATTTTTAAAGGAAAAGGGGTAGTATAAAATGAAAACATATTTTATTACAGGAGGGGCAGGATTTATAGGTTCTAGCCTAGCAGA
The DNA here is from genome assembly GCA_946495905.1 of uncultured Clostridium sp. GTDB lineage: Bacteria > Bacillota > Clostridia > TANB77 > CAG-508 > CALXVA01. The sequence continues at coordinate 12,883 of CAMMEP010000007.1, read as the reverse complement.
AAAATTACTTGATGATGGAAATAAGGTTGTAGCAATAGATAATTTTTGCGATTTTTATAATCCAAAAATTAAAGAAAATAATATAAAAAATCTTATAACTAATGCGGATTTTAAAATATACAAAGGAGATATAAGAGATAAAGAAATATTAAAGAAAATATTTGATGAAAATCAAATAGATATAGTTATGCATCTAGCTGCAATGGCAGGGGTTAGGCCTTCAATCCAAAACCCTATTTTATACCAAGAAGTGAATTGTTTAGGAACACAAAATATATTAGAGGAAATGAAGTCACACAATTGCAAAAATTTAGTAATGGCTTCATCAAGTAGTGTATATGGTAATTGCAAAGAAGTTCCTTTTAGAGAGGATATGATTGTGGATTTTGCAATAAGTCCTTATGCAGCCACTAAAAAAGCAAACGAAGTAATGACACATGTGTATCATAAACTATATGATATGAATGTTATTATGCTAAGATTTTTTACAGTATATGGGCCAAAGCAAAGACCAGATTTAGCAATTAATAAATTTACTAGATTAATGTTAGAAAATAAAGAAATACCAATGTTTGGAGATGGTACAACTTCTAGAGATTATACATATATAGAAGATATTGTTGATGGAATTGATAGAGCTTGTAAATATGCTTTAGAAAACAAAGACGTTTATGAAATATTAAATATAGGAAATTCATCACCAATATCATTAAAAGAAATGATAAATGTAATTGCGAAAACTTTAGGAGTAGAGCCAAAAATAAAACAATTGCCAATGCAACCTGGAGATGTAGAAAGGACTTATGCAGATATATCAAAAGCAAAGAAATTAATAGGATATGAGCCAAAGACCAGTTTTGAAGAAGGAATTAATAAATTTGTAAAATGGTATAATGAAAATATTGAATTGTATAAATAGATAATATAAAATAATGTAAGTCAATATTATAAAAATAATCAAATAAAAGGAAAAAACAATGTGTGCAAAGAGAGAAGATATAGTGAAAAATGAAAGCGTAGCTGTAACTAATCTAGAAAAAGATAAGTATGAAATGATAGATATTTTAAAATTCATATTTGCAATATTTGTTGTTGGTATACATACCCATATTATGAGTAATCCAAAGAGTACTTATCAATGGTACATTTTACATATTTTCTTTAGAATGGCTGTTCCATTTTTCTTTATTGCATCAGGATTTTTATTTGGAAAAAAATATATAAAAAACAAAGAAAATCTTAAAGAAATTTCTAAAATGCAGATAAAAAGGTTGTTAATACCATTTATGTTTTGGATGTTGGTTAGTTTACCATATGTTATTATAACAACAAAAGGAAACAACATATTAGAAATTGTATTAAAAATTTTAAAAGAAGCTATATTTTATCCTTAGGGTGCACTTTGGTTTATATTAGCGCTAATTGTAGCTATAGGATTGGAATATTATTTTTTAAGAAAGAAAAAATTAAAATTAGCATTATTCATAGGAATTGTTTTATATTGTATATGTCTTTTAGGTAATAGTTATTATTTCCTTTTAGAGGGTACACCTATGAAAAAAATAATGGATGTTTATATACAGATCTTTGAGACAACAAGAAATGGATTTTTTGAAGCTTTTCCAATCTTTACGGTGGGTGTATATATTGCTTTGAAAGAAAAAAATATTGAAAAAATAAAAATAAATAAAATTTTAACTTGCTTTTGTATTGCCATATTAGTACTAATATGTGAAGTTACATTAATTAGAAATCAAAACTACAAGGATGACCATAGTCTATTTTTTACAACAATAGTAATTGTCAGTTTATTACTATTGATGTGCATAAGGTGCAAAAAAGTTAGATGTAAAAGAATAAATACCAATATTTTTAGAAATTTAAGTACAAGCATATATTTCATGCATTCACCAATAATTTATTATGCAGAATTGTTTAATTTATATCTGGGTAACTGGAAAATGTTTTTCTTGACAATAATTTTTATTATAGCAATAAGTTTGATTTTATATAAAATAAATAATAAATATATAAATTATATTATAAAATAAGGAGTGGATTTAAGATGAAACAATATAATATAGTAGTAGCGGGAACAGGATATGTAGGATTGGTTACAGGAGTTTGTTTAGCAGAGAAAGGACATAATGTAACATGTGTTGATGTAAATCAAGAGAAAATTGATTATATGAAGGAAGGAAAATCACCAATATATGAAAAAGATTTAGAGGAACTAATGCAAAAAAACAAAGAAAGATTAAACTATACTACTGATGCAGCAATAGCATACAAAAATGCTGATGTAATCTTTATTGGTGTAGGAACACCAGAAAAGAAAGATGGTAGTGCTAATCTAAAATATGTGTATGAAGTGGCAAAAGAAATTGCACAAAGTGTTGAAAAAGATTGTTTAGTTGTGTTAAAATCAACAGTACCAATCGGAACGAATCAAAAAATTGAAAAGTATATAAAGAGCAATTTGAAAAATAATGTAAAAATTGAGCTAGTGTCTAACCCAGAGTTCCTTTCACAGGGAACTGCAGTACATGATACGTTACATGCACAAAGAATTGTTATAGGTGTAAAATCTAAAAAGGCAGAAGAAATTATGAGAAATGTATATGAGTCTTTTGGCATAAAGTATGTAATTACTGATAGAGAGAGTGCAGAAATGATAAAATATGCATCAAATGATTTTTTGGCATTAAAGATATCATATATTAACGAAATTGCAAATCTTTGTGAAATTGTAGGAGCGAATATTACTGATGTTGCCAAAGGTATGGGCCTAGATAGTAGAATAGGAAATAAATTTTTGAATGCTGGAATAGGTTATGGTGGCTCTTGTTTCCCAAAAGATACCAAAGCATTGAATTGGTTAGGCAACTATTATGACTATGAATTAAAAACAATTAAAGCTGCAATAGAAGTAAATGAAAATCAAAAAATCAAATTAATCAAAAAAGCAAGAAAATATTATGAAACTTTTGAAGGACTTAATATTGCAGTTTTAGGATTATCCTTTAAACCGAATACAGATGATTTGAGGGATGCACCATCATTAGATTGTATGCCAATTCTATTAGACGATGGAGCTAAAATAAAAGCTTATGATCCAGTAGCAGAAAATAATTATAAAAAAATATATCCAACTGAAATCGAATACTGTAAATCAGTTGAGGAAACATTGAAAGATGCAGATATTTGCTTTATTTTTACAGAATGGGATTTTGTTAAAAATATGGATATAAATTTATTTGAAAAGTTAATGAAAAAGCCTATTATACTTGATGGTAGAAATTGTTTTGATGCAAACGAATTTAAAAACAAAAAGGTTATATATGAATCTATAGGTAAAAAATGTATAAACAATTATATAAAACCGTAGTAAAATAAACACTGGAGATACCAAATGAGTTATCAACCAAGAGAAAATAATTAATTTGATAAAAGACAAATTAAGCAATACGTCATCATTGACGATAAATAGTAATGCACTAGATAGTATAATAATATTATTACAGAATTTGTATTGGACCATTTTATATTAACTGGATTTATTGCTGTAAATAAAATTATAAACAATGATAAAGATAAAGCAAGTTTATGGAATATAAATACAGAAAAAGAATATCACGAAGCAAAACAATAAAATATATAACAAAGATTAGAGCATTAATTTAATTATGAAAGCGAAGTGAGAAAAGTGAAAATATTAGTAACAGGTGGGATAGGCTACATAGGTAGCCATACAGTTGTAGAATTGCTTAAGAATAATTATGAAGTAATTATTATAGATAATTTAATTAATTCAAAAAAAGATGTTATAGATAAAATAAAGCAAATTACAAATAAAGAAGTTAAATTTGTTCAAGGAGATGTAGGAGATTATAATACATTAATCAAAATATTCTCAGAAAATAAAATTGATGCAGTTATTCATTTTGCAGGATTAAAAGCAGTAGGAGAGTCAATAAAAGAGCCTTTAAAATATTATGAAGGAAATGTGGGAATAACTTTAAATTTATTACATGTTATGCAAGAATATAATTGCAAGAATATTATTTTTTCATCAAGTGCCACTGTATATGGAGCACCAGATAAATTACCTATAAAAGAGGATTTTTCGCTCTCACGACCTAGTAACCCATATGGGACAACTAAATTAATGATTGAGTATATATTAGAAGATATATATAATGCAGATAATGATTGGAAAATTACATTATTAAGATATTTTAATCCTATTGGCTCAGAAAAAACAGGACTTTTAGGTGAAAATCCAAAAGGGATTCCAAACAATTTGATGCCATATATTGTAAGGGTGGCTACAGGAGAATTAAAGTGCTTAAAGATTTTTGGAAATGATTATCCAACTCATGATGGTACAGGCGTAAGAGACTATATTCATGTGGTAGATTTAGCAAAAGGACATGTGAAGGCACTAGAAAAAAATATTTCAGGAATACATATCTATAATTTGGGTACTGGCAAAGGATATAGTGTTTTAGATTTGGTACATACTTTTGAAAAAGTGAATAATGTTAAAATTCCTTATCAGATAGTGGATAGAAGAGCAGGAGATATTGCAGAATGTTATGCAGATTCTTCTAAGGCAGAAAAAGAATTAAATTGGAAAGCTGAATTGAATATTGAAGATATGTGTAGAGATTCGTACAATTTTATAATTAGGAAATCAAAGTCATAATAAATTTTTTTAAGATTTGTACTTAAAGTTTTCAATAAAATAAATATTAATTAAGAAAAGATTTTTTGAAGAATGAAATAAAGTTTGGTTTATAAAATATATAATCCTCGAAATTTAACTTGCTATATAAACAAAAAGTGATATAATTATAAAAACAAAAGGGAGGTATCAAATGAGTTATCAACCAAAAAGAATGCAGGGGGAAGACCCATATAAAAAAATGAGAAGAAAATATGAAGAAGAAAGTAGAAACTATTCTGCACCAAGAAAAAATTATAATTCCTATAGTAAACAAACAAGAAAGCCAAAAAGAAAATCTGGCGGAAAATTAGGAGTAGTATTTAAATTATTGACTTTAATATACATAGTAATTACTATCATGTTCTATGTATCTGTACTTAGATTAAATTTACTTCCAACAAGTTACGTAACAATTTTTACAATTGCTGAAGTTATATTTACATTACTTATAGGAATTGGACTAGCTAAAACTCATAAAACCAGAAAATTAAATATTTTTTGTTTAATAATTGCACTACTTGTATCTGGAGTGTACTTATATGTAGCTAATTATGCTAATGCTACTACTGAGTTTTTAGGCTCTATGTTTCAAGAATTACAAGAAACAGATGAATACTATGTTATAGTAAGAAATAATAACACATATAATTCAGTAGAAGATATTGCAGGCGAAGAGGTATATATTTTCCAAGTAGAAGATGATGTGCAAGCCGAATTAGAAAACAAAGTAGATGTTACATTTGGAACATCGGATGGATTAACCAATTTAGGTAATAATCTATTAAATAGAGAAATTAATGTTATATTTGTAAGTTCTTCACAATATAGTATGTTATCTGAAGAGATAGAAAATTTTACAGATAATACAAAAATCATTTATACAGCTACTCATGAGGTAGAAAGTACTGCTGTAATTAGTTCAGCTAATTCAAAATATACTATAAACAATGGTATATTTAATGTATATATTAGTGGAATAGATACATCAGGAAATATTAGTAATGTATCAAGAAGTGATGCTAATATTCTAGCTACTGTTAATACCAAAACACATGAAGTATTATTAACTTCTATTCCAAGAGATTATTATGTAACACTTCATAGTAAAGGAGCTAAAGATAAGCTTACACACTCTGGAATATATGGTATTAATGAAACTATAACAACAGTGGAGGATTTATTGGATACTGACATAAATTACTATGTAAGAGTTAATTTTACTACCGTTATTAAATTAGTAGATACTTTAGGAGGAATTCAGGTTTATTCTGATTATGACTTTAGTACTCAAGGATATCACTTTAGCAAAGGATATAATACATTAAATGGAGAAGAAGCTTTAGCATTTAGCAGGGAAAGATATTCTTTTGCTTCTGGAGATAACCAAAGAGTAAAGAATCAACAAGCTGTTATAGAAGCAATTATTAAAAAAGTATTAAATAGTACAACATTACTTACTAGATATACTAGTATACTAGAATCATTAGAAGGAAGCTTCCAAACAAATATAGAACAAAATGACATTAGTAATTTAGTAAAAGACCAATTAAGTAATATGTCATCTTGGACAATCAAAAATAATGCATTAACAGGAACTGGTTCCTATGGACCAACATATTCAATGGGAAGTACAAGACTTTATATTATGCTTCCAAATGAATCTTCGGTAGCAGAGGCAAAACAAGAAATTAGTGATGTACTAGGTGAATAAATAAAAAAGGGGCATTCAGTTTGGATGCCCTTTTCTGGTAAAAATAGAATAAAAAAGGAATAATAAATATGAAAAAAATAATATTAAGAATTATATTTTTGCTACTTTTATGTTCTACTTTTTTTGTGATATTTGGTTTTTCTTCACAAAGTGGAACAGAATCCAGTAGTTTAAGTAGAAAAGTCACCACAAAATTTGTAAATATATTTCCATATACTAGAGATTTAAGTATAGATACCAAGGAAAATTTAATAGAACATGGAGAAATTATTGTAAGAAAATTAGCTCATTTCTCAATATACACATTAGTAGGAATTTTTATAATGGCATTTATGTTTACATTTAATACTAAATTAAAAATACAATTTAGTATAAGTCTATTAGTAGGATTAATTTATGCTATAACGGATGAATATCATCAAAGTTGGATACCTGGAAGAGGACCATCTGTTATGGATGTATGTATTGATACATTAGGTGTATTTGCTGGAATATTAATAGTACTAGCAATTGTGGCAATTTATAGAGCATTTAAAAATGATAAATAATTTTTTTACAACTATAATATAACAAACATATATTGAATGCTTTATTCTAATATGATAAAATTAAAAAATAGTATATATTGTTTAAAAATATCTAAAATGTAAATAATTAATGTATAAAAACGATAAGAAAGGTTAAAAAATATATGACAAGAACCAAATTAAAAGATAGAATACTCCCAAATTATACAAAGGGAGAAGAAATATTTAACATGACATCCCACATTGTAGGAGCGGTTTTGGGAATTGTAGCTATTGTATTATGTGTTGTTATGGCAGCCGTACATGGGAACGGATATGGAGTAGTAAGCGGTGCAATTTATGGAACAACGATGCTCATTTTATACACAATGTCTAGTATTTATCATGGACTAAGCCCAAGATGTACTGGAAAAAAAGTAATGCAAGTGTTAGACCATTGTACTATTTTCTTGTTAATAGCAGGCTCTTATACACCATTTGCATTATCTACTTTCAGAGAGTATGATACTACAACTGGTTGGACAATATTTGGCATTATTTGGACAATGGCAATACTAGGCATTATATTAAATGCAATTGATTTAAAAAAATATAAAAAATTTTCAATGATTTGCTATCTAGGAATGGGGTGGGCAATTATCTTTAAAATAAATTTGCTTCCTGTACTTATTCCATTACCAGGATTAATTCTACTAGTAGCAGGAGGACTTGCTTATACTATTGGCGCTATTTTATATGGAGTAGGAAAAAAACATAAATGGATGCATTCTGTATTTCATTTATTTATCTTATTAGGTAGCTTATTGCAATTTTTCTGTATTTTATTCTATGTAATGTGAATTAATTGTGAAAAACATTGAATATATTTTAATAAAATGGTATTATTTACACCATACTTAACTAAAATAAATTAATGCAAAAAACATATAGAGAAAGGAATATGTTTATGTTACGATTAGAAAATATCACAAAAGATTATATTACAGGTGACAGTAAAGTTGAGGCATTAAAAGGAATAACGCTACAATTTAGAAAAAGCGAATTTGTATCAATATTAGGTCAAAGCGGTTGTGGAAAGACCACTCTTTTAAACATTATAGGAGGCTTAGACCGATATACTTCAGGTGATTTAGTAATTAATGGAAGATCTACAAAAGAATTTAAGGATAAAGATTGGGACTCTTATCGAAACCATAGTGTTGGCTTTGTATTTCAAACTTACAATCTAATTCCTCATCAAACAATATTATCCAATGTTGAGCTAGCACTTACTCTTTCAGGAGTATCAAAAGCAGAAAGAAAGAAAAGAGCCATTAAGGCATTAGAAGAAGTAGGATTAGGAGAACAAATTAATAAAAAGCCAAATCAATTATCTGGTGGACAAATGCAAAGGGTAGCAATTGCAAGAGCATTAGTCAATGATCCAGAGATTATTTTAGCGGATGAACCAACAGGAGCTTTGGACACAAAGACTAGTGTGCAAATTATGGAAATTCTAAAAAAGATTTCCAAGGATAGACTTATTATTATGGTTACCCATAATCCAGAATTAGCAGAAAAGTATTCTTCTAGAATTATAAAAATATTAGATGGAAAAATTACAGATGATTCGAATCCATACAACAAAGAGGAAGAGGAGAAGGAAGATAGAACTGCAAAAGCAAATAGCAAAGTTTCCATGAGCTTTTTAACAGCATTATCACTAAGCTTAAACAATTTAATGACAAAGAAAGGAAGAACCATTTTAACCTCTTTTGCCGGTAGTATAGGTATAATTGGTATTGCTTTAATTCTTTCTTTGTCCAGTGGAATGCAGACTTATATTAATAGAGTAGAGGAAGATACCTTATCCTCGTATCCAATTACAGTTCAAGAGGAAACCATAGACATATCTAGTATGATGACATCTTTTATGGGAACTAATGAAGAAACAGAACATGAAGAAGGAAAAGTATATTCCAGAGACATTGTAAATGACATGCTAAGTACAATCTCTACCAAGATACAAAGCAATAATTTAGAAGAATTTAAAAAGTATTTAGACGATGAAAATAGCGAGATAAATAGTTACGTGAATGCAATTCAATATAGCTATAACTTAGATTTAAATATCTACAAAGAAAATGAAGAAGAAATTGTACAAGTAAATCCAAGCCAAATTTTTTCCAAACTTGGAATGGAAGATATGGAAAATATGATGATTGCCGAGACAGATGTATGGCAAGAACTATTAGATAATCAAGAATTATTACAATCACAATATGATGTACTAGCAGGAAAATGGCCAGAGAATTATAATGAAGTCGTTTTAATAGTAGATGAAAATAACGAAATAAGTGATTATACTTTATATGCATTAGGAATACTTGATCAAGACGAATTGGAAGAAAAACATGAAAAAATACAAAATGGAGAAGAAGTAGAAGACGTAGAGCAAAAAGAATATACTTACGAAGAATTGTTAAATACAAAGTTTAAAGTTTTATTAAATACAGATTACTATGAAAAAGATGAAGATATCTGGATTGATAAAAGTGAAGACGATGAATATATAAAAGAAAAAATAAAAGATGCAGAAGAAATTGAAGTAGTTGGTATTATTAGACCAAGTGAAGGAACAGTAGCAACAGCAATGTCTGGGGCAATAGGTTATACAAAAGACTTAAAAGAACATGTTATTAATGAAGTAAACGATGCAGAAATTGTGAAAGAACAAAAGGAAAATCCAGATATAAATGTATTTACAGGAACAGAATTTCCAGAAGATACGGATGCAGATTTTGATTTTTCTAGTTTAACAGAGGAACAAAGAATGTACATGGCATCTTTAAGTGAAGAAGAACTTGCGAATTTAATGCAACAATATACAGAAAATGCTAGTGCCACTTATGAAGGAAATCTAGAAAAAATGGGAGTAGTAGATTTAGATAATCCAAGTTCTATTAGTATTTATCCGAAAGATTTTGAATCGAAAGATCAAATAGCAACAGCGATAGAGAATTACAATCAAAAACAACGTGATGATGGAAACGAAGAAAATGTAATTACGTATACGGATTTAGTAGGAACTATGATGAGTTCGGTATCTACTATTATCGACGCAATTAGTTATGTATTAATTGCCTTTGTAGCAATATCCCTTGTGGTTTCTTCCATCATGATAGGAATTATTACTTACATTTCAGTTCTAGAGAGAACAAAAGAAATTGGAATTTTAAGAAGTATTGGTGCTTCGAAAAAGGATATTTCAAGAGTGTTCAATGCAGAAACTTTTATTGTAGGATTAGGAGCAGGACTTTTAGGAATTATTGTAACACTAATTTTAAATATACCAATTAATATGATTATAAAAGCAGTAACAGACATTGGAGGATTAGCAAGTCTTCCAGTAGCAGGTGGAATTATACTTGTTGTAATAAGTATGTTACTTACGGTTATTGCAGGATTAATTCCAGCGAAGATGGCAAGTAAAAAAGACCCAGTAGAAGCATTAAGAACAGAATAATACCCCTAAGAGCCAAAATTTGATAAAAATAATGAAATAGAGTTGACATTTCTTAGTAAACATGATAAAATAATCAAGCGTATGTAGATGCATACGCTTGTATAAGTCTTAAAGAAAATAAGCATAAATAAATCTGGAGGTGTATAGAATGGCTGCAAAAGGAGCAAGAGAACCAATAACATTAGAATGTACAGAATGTAAGAGAAGAAATTACATGACAGAAAAAAACAAGAAAAACAACACAGAAAGACTAGAAGTTGTTAAATATTGCAAATATTGTAAAAAACGTACTACACATAAAGAAACAAAATAGTATGTAACCTTTAAGGGGGAAGAAAGAATGCCTAAAGATACAAATAAAAAACAAAATACAAAAAAACAAGAGGTTAAAAAAGACACAAAAAAACAAGACAGTAAAAATAAAAAGCATTTTATGAAAGATTTTAAGGCAGAATTAAAAAGAGTAATTTGGCCAACACCAAAACAATTACTTAATAATACAGTTGCTGTCATAACAGTTGTACTTATTACAGCTGCCATTGTATTTGTGTTAGATTTTGTTTTTGAAAGTATGAATACATATGGTATCAACAAATTAAAAGAAGTTGTAGAAACAACCAATACCGTAGATACCAATAGTTTAGTTGGTTTAGATGATTCAGCAAACGTAACAACAGATAATGAAGAAGCTACTAATGACACAGAAAATAATGAATCAGAAGCTTCTAACGAAACGGAAAATAATGTTTCTGAAGATTCTAACAGTGTAGAAGAATAAAGGAGGCTAGAAATATGTCTCAAGATGAAAAAGAATTAGTGCCAAGATGGTATGTAATACACACCTATTCAGGTTATGAAAATAAAGTAAAAACAGACCTTGAAAAAACAATAAAAAATAGGGAGTTAGAAGATTATTTCTTTAATATAATTGTTCCAATGGAAGAACAAATAGAAATTAAAGATGGACAAAGAAAAACAAACCTAAAAAAAGTTTTTCCAGGTTATGTTTTAATAAAAATGATTGTAACAGAAAAAACTTGGTATATTGTAAGAAATACTAGAGGTGTTACAGGCTTCGTTGGTTCTGGTACAGATCCTATTCCACTTACAGAGGATGAAATAAGAGCAATGGGATTTGAGGTTGCAGAAGTTAATGTGGATTATGATGTTAACGATTCTGTAAAAGTATTGGATGGTCCATTAAAAGATTTCATAGGAACTGTAACGGAATTAAATAAAGAAAAACATAAAGTAAAGGTACTAGTATCAATGTTTGGAAGAGAAACACCAGTTGAGCTGGATTTTTCTCAAGTTCAAAAAATTTAAAACGAATTATAAACTTCGTCTTGCGGTGTCAACCTACGCATAAAATTTTTTCAATGTACAAACGTACTATTTCAAAAATTTTTGCTTGGTTTCCTAGCAATACTCGTTTCTAATTTGTTTTAAGCAGTAAAATAGTTAACAATCTATTTTTAGATTAATATACATATGTACAAAAAAGGAGGTGCTAATAGTAATGGCAGAGAAGGAAATTGGTAGTGTTATCAAATTACAAATACCTGCAGGAAAAGCTTCACCAGCTCCACCAGTTGGACCAGCTTTAGGTGCTAGTGGTGTTAATATTATGCAATTTGTAAAAGAATTCAATGATAGAACAGCAAATCTTAACGGAACAGTAGTTCCAGTTGTAATCACAGTATACAAAGATAAATCATTTGAATTTATTACAAAAGAACCACCAATGGCTGTATTAATTAAGAAAGCTGCTAAAATAGAAAAAGCTTCAGGAAAACCTAACAGAGATAAAGTAGCTAAATTAACAAAAGCACAAGTGGAAGAAATTGCAAAACAAAAAATGCCAGACTTAAATGCAGCATCATTAGAGGCAGCAATGAGCATGGTAGCAGGTACTGCAAGATCTATGGGTGTTGTAGTAGAAGAATAATTAGTAAATTTTATGGGAGAATGAGGAAACTTGTTCGTTAGAACCAAAGGAGGTAAAAAATGAAAAGAGGAAAGAGATATCAAGAAGCAGAAAAGCTTATTGATAAAGCAAAAGTATATAGTGTAAAAGAAGCACTAGATACCATTCAAAAAATGCCAAAACCAAAATTTGATGAAACAGTAGAATTACATGTTAAATTAGGTGTAGATTCTAAACAAGCTGATCAACAAGTTAGAGGTACAACAGTACTTCCAAATGGTACAGGTAAAACATTAAGAGTATTAGTTTTCGCGAAAGGACCAAAAGCTGAAGAAGCTCAAAAAGCTGGAGCAGATTTTGTTGGAGCAGAAGAATTAATACCAAAAATTGAAAAAGAAAATTGGTTTGACTATGATGTAATAGTTGCAACTCCAGATATGATGGGTGTTGTAGGAAGATTAGGTAAAGTATTAGGACCAAAAGG
>CAMMEP010000006.1 GCA_946495905.1 uncultured Clostridium sp. | reverse complement strand
AATTACGTGATGGAGATAAAGATAGATATTTAGGAAAAGGTGTTCAAAAAGCAGTAGATAATGTAAATAATATTATTGCTGATAAATTAGAAGGAATGAATGTTTATGAGCAAGTAAAAATAGACAAAATGCTAATAGACATTGATGGAACAGAAAACAAAGCAAAATTAGGAGCAAATGCTACACTTGGTGTATCTTTAGCAGTAGCTAAAGCAGCAGCAGCATCTCTTGGAATGAGCCTATATAACTACATTGGAGGAGTAAATGCAAAAGAATTACCAGTTCCAATGATGAACATTATGAATGGTGGAAAACATGCAGATAGCGGATTAACAGTACAAGAATTCATGATTATGCCAGTAGGAGCAAAATCTTTTAAAGAATGTATGAGAATGGGTGTAGAAGTATACCACAACTTAAAGAAAGTATTAAAAGAAAAAGGATTATCAACAGGTGTTGGTGATGAAGGTGGATTCGCACCAAATGTATCTAGCGAAAAAGAAGCATTAGATTTAATTATGGAAGCTATAGAAAAAGCTGGATATGTTCCAGGAAAAGATGTATGCCTAGCATTAGACTGTGCTTCAACAGAAATGTTTGATGAAGCTAAAAAAGTAGGAAAAGACGGATATCTATTCTGGAAAACAGGAGAATTCAAGACAAAAGAACAAATGGTAGACTTTGTTGTAGATTTAGCAAATAATTATCCAATAATCTCTATTGAAGATGGATTAGCAGAAGAAGATTGGGAATCTTGGAAGCTATTAACAGAAAAAATTGGAGACAAAGTACAACTTGTTGGTGATGATTTATTTGTTACAAACATCAAGAGATTACAAAAAGGAATTGATATGGGAGTTGCAAATAGCATATTAATTAAATTAAACCAAATAGGAACATTAACAGAAACATTAGATGCTATTGAACTAGCTCATAAAAATGGATATACAGCAGTAGTTTCTCATAGAAGTGGTGAAACAGAAGACACAACTTTAGCAGATGTTGCAGTAGCTACAAATGCTGGACAAATTAAAACTGGTGCACCATGTAGAACAGATAGAGTTGCTAAATACAATAGACTTCTAAACATTGAAGATGAATTAGAAGATGTAGCAGTATTTAGAGGAAGAAAAGCTATAAAATAATAAATAAAATTGAACTTTGGGGACACTCTTAAAAGTTCACCGAAGTCTAGGAACAAAAGGGGCACTCTCTTTTGTTCACACATTGGGGTATCGCCAAGCGGTAAGGCATCGGACTCTGACTCCGACATTCCTGTGTTCGAATCACAGTACCCCAGCCAAACTTGCAAATTATGTTAATTTATTATATAATAGTATCGTATAAGCAGTAGTTTTTGTATTATTTATTTCCTTTATTCTCTATTGAGTAAGGAATACTTACTCCTTAGTTATAACATATAGAACCAGTAAACATCCAGAAAGGAGAAATTTTTCCATGGTAAATGAAAAATATTTTGCTGCAGCACGGACTTTGGCGGATATAAATAAAGAATTAATAAACACCGAAAAAAGTCCAAGAGAAAGGGAAAAAGATACTTTGTTTTATTGGCTCATGAGCAGACTTCAGTGGGAAATACAGTCTTGTTATCCACCGAAAAATTCTCACTTGCTCATTATAAAAGAGCAAGCTTCCTATTATGAGGACGTCGTTCTATTAGGTCATGGAAGTATAGCCAATTATATTTCACAATATGTGAAAAGAGAACAATTCAAAGAGGTAGTAAAGGATGTAAAGAAAATTTTTGATGAAATTGAGGAAAAAAGAAACAAAGAATTTTGCTACCACATGACAATATCTTTAAATCCCAAAATAGAAATAACCATACACATGGTTGTTTGAACAAAAAGTAGGCAGAAATTCAATCTTTCTGCCTACTTTTGCAATATTAGAAAACAAGAATAAAATCCCTTGACAAACAATAATACAAATGCTACAATTTGAATAAGTTAAAGAAAAAAAGGAGAAATACGTATGATAGTGGATAGTAAAGGAAGAATGTTTGAAGATAGAAGAAAAAATAAAAATGACAGAAGAAAGGCTGATGAAGCAACTAAAAAAGATAAAAGAAAAGAAGATAGAAGAAAAGAAAATAATAAAATAAGATAAAATAGGATGTATAACTTATAATACAATATAAGTTAGTATATTTAGAAAATAAAAATAGGAAATAAAAAAGATTGGAAATCTTAAAAAAGATAGCCCAATCTTTTTTTGTGTATCTATACTAATTAAATTCTAATTAGCAACATCCACCTCTGTTACCACCACAGCAACAACATATTAATATTAATACGATGATTATCCAGCAGCAATCGTCACCAAATCCGAAGCCACATCCGCATCCTCTATTTTCTGGCATAATTTTCCCCTCCTTTCAAATGGTAAGTATTGTGTGAATTAGCAACCACAAGAGTTGTTACAACATCCGTTACTACAACAGTTGTTACCTCCACAACAGAAAAGTAGTAAGAATAGGATTATGAACCATAATAGTTCGCTATTATTACAACAACAATTTCCCATCTCTTAACCTCCTTATGAAACTTTTAATTGTTTTTTTAAGTTCTTTCGTATGGTATATAGTATTCAAAATACAAAAAAAGGTTACTCTTAAAAAATATAAAAAAATTGTCAAAAAAACTATACAAAAAACACAAAATAATGATATAATTCTATGGAATAATCAAAAGAATAATAATCGGAGGAAATAAATGGGTAATATAGTTTTATTAGACGATTTAACAATAAATAAAATAGCAGCTGGTGAAGTAATAGAAAGACCAGCATCGGTTGTAAAAGAATTAGTTGAAAATTCCATCGATGCAGGGGCAAACAATATAACAATAGAAACAAAAAATGGTGGTATATCGTATATTCGTATTACAGACAATGGAAAAGGTTTCATGCCAGATGACATGGAAATTGCATTTGAAAGACATGCAACTAGTAAAATAAGACAAGCGGGGGACCTAGAAACGGTAACTTCCATGGGGTTTAGAGGCGAGGCTCTAGCAAGTATTGCAGCTATTAGCCATGTAGAACTTATTTCTAGAACAGAAGAAAACGAAATAGGTAAAAAAATAGAAATAAAAGGTGGAAATGTCATCAATATAGAAGATGCAGGATGTCCAAAAGGAAGCACCATAACTGTAACAGATTTATTTTATAACACACCAGTTAGATATAAATTCCTAAAGAAAGACTTTACAGAAGCAGGATACATCGAGGATGTTGTAACAAGAATTGCATTAGTAAATCCAAATATTGCTATTAAATTAATCAATTCTGGAAAAGTAATTATACAAACTTCTGGAAATGGAGATATGAAATCCGTTATATATAGCATTTACGGAAAAGATGTGTCCGAAAATATTATTGATGTTAATTATGAATATGAAGATATTAAAATAAAAGGAGTAATTGGAAAGCCAATTGTTGCACGTTCTAATAGATCCAACCAATTATTTTTCGTAAATAAAAGATATATTAAAGATAAAATTTTAACAAGTGCAGCAGAGCAAGGATACAAAGGACTTTTAACCATTGGAAAATATGGATTTTTAGTATTAAATATTGAAATGAATCCACAAAAAGTGGATGTAAATGTGCATCCTGCTAAATTAGAAGTTCGTTTTGAAGATGAAAATAAAATATTTAAAGCGGTTTATCATGCTATTAAAGACAGTTTATTAAAAGAAGATTTAATACCAGATAGAACGAAAATTGAATTAGATAAACAAGCACAAGCAAGTAGCTGGAAAATGAATACCACTGTGGCAAGCACAACTCCAGTAACAACACCAAAATTAGAAAATAGTAATTTGGAAGATCCAAAAAAAGAAGAAAATGTGGTAGATATTTTAGCAGAAATTAATAAAATGAAAAATGCTCCTATTAGTAATATATCTATCTTACAGAATAACAAAGAAGAAAATAATGAAGATGATTTATTTGGCAAAGAAAATCAATTAGATAAAACGGAAAATATAGAAGAAAACAAGCAAGTAGAAAATATGCAAAACATGTCTTATGCACAAGATATAAACGTAGAACCACAAAAAGAAGAAGGTGCCTTTTCAAAACTATTTGGTAGATTTGGAAATAAGAAAAAAGACGAAGAGCAAGAAGACGATATTGACGAAACGAAAAACTTTATTGCACAAATCTATCACAATAAAAATGATAGCAAAGAAGAGACAAGTGATAATACAAAACAAGAAGCAAACACAGAAAATCTAGAAGAAACAAAAAGAGTAGACTTATCAGAAATTAATGAAAAAATGCATGAATTAGATAATTTAAAAATAGAACCAGACTATAAAAATTTTGATGAAATGTATGCACGTACTTTTGGAAAAGTAATTAAAGAAGAACCAAAAGTGGAAGAAAAGAAAGATGAATACAAAGTAGATAGCGAAGAATTGAAAACAGCAGAAAATGTATCGCTTTTTGAAAAAATGCCAAAAAACGAAATTCCATATTATAAATACATTGGAATTGCATTTTCAACCTACATTATTATCGAAATGGATAACGAATTATACATTATTGACCAACATGCTGCACATGAAAGAATTATGTATGAGAAAATAAAAGCAAATTATTATAGTGATACGAATAAAGATTCACAATTAATGTTACTTCCTGACATCATTAATTTAAGTCATAAAGACATGCAAATAGCAAAAGATAATATGGAGATTTTTGAAAAAGCTGGCTTTGTGTTAGAAGAGTTTGGAGAAAACACCATAAAACTTAGTGGAGTTCCTACGGTTTGTCTAGATTTAGATACCAAAGAATTATTCTTGGAGACCTTAGATGAAATAAACACCGTTGCAAGAACTGCAAAGCAAGAAATTGAAGAAAAATTTATTGCAACCGTTGCATGTAAGGCAGCAGTAAAAGCAAATATGGCATTAACAAAGGAAGAGGTAGACAATTTAATGAGACAACTATTAGTATTGCCAAATCCATTTACTTGCCCACATGGAAGACCAACTGCAATAAGAATGACGAGGGTAGATATTGAGAAGAAGTTTTCTAGAAGATAGAACAGTTGAAAAAGAAAGAGGAGAAAAAATGCTAGTTATTTTATTATTTATTATTATTTTAAATATTGTTTCTATTGTACTAATGTACTATAATTTAGGAAATTTAAGCAAGAAAGAAAAACTAATTTTTATTGCAGCAGGTACTGCCATTATGTACATACTTACTTCTATTGTATATTGGATTAGTACAAGAAGTATTGAAATTACAGAAGTATCAGAAACAGGCAAGGATTTAATTATCTTCTTATTTGTACCGATTAACGGAATTATTGTATTGCCATTGCTCGCTAAATCTTACAATAGAAATAAAATAGGAAGTTTAAAAAGTAATGTTTTAAGAAATAGAGGAATAGTGCTAGGCATTGTTTTAGTTATTCTTTTAATAATTGAGTGTTCGTACTTTAAAAACATTCAAGAGCAAGTAGTAAGTTTGATTATGGAACAACAGCAAACAAACGAAGAGCAAGAAAATCTAGTTACAAATGAAACAGCTGGAAATACAATTACCAATACAATGGAAGATATTGAAACAATGAATCAAACAACAAATGAAATTGTGCAAGGAAACGGAATACAAGATGAAATCGTAAATAGCGTAACGAACAGCGTAACAAATGGAACAAGCGAAAATACAATTCAAGTAAATACAGAAAATGTTGCAAATGGAAGTAATGTTTTGGAGTGACAGGTTTCTTTTGACTTGTACTCGCTTTTACAAAGCTCGTTTGGTCGACGCGCGAATGCTTAAAAAATTTTCTACTACTAGGATGAAATAAATAAAATTTATGCCTTAGGAAGGAATGAGACTAAAAATGCAAAAAGTAATTGTAATAGGTGGGCCAACAGCTTCTGGGAAAACTGGATTGTCTATTGAACTTGCGAAACAAATAAATGGAGAGATTGTATCTTGTGATTCCATGCAGATCTATAAGGATATGACAATAGGAACAGCAAAACCAACGCCAGAAGAAATGCAAGGAATACAGCATTATTTAATTGATTTTGTTTCTCCAGAGGAAAGATACAGTGTAGCAGATTATAAAAGAGATGCTACCAATGCTATTAAAGAGATACTTGCAAAAGGAAAAGTACCAATTGTAGTAGGAGGTACTGGACTATATCTAGAATCTCTAATTTATGGAATTGAATATAACGAAATTGAAGTAGACATGGAATATCGAAAAGAATTAGAGCAAATAGAACAAGAAGAAGGCTTAGAAAAACTTTACCAAATGGCAGAAGCAATTGATAAAGAAGCAATGCAAAAAATAAGCCATAACGATCGAAAAAGAATTTGTAGAGTTTTAGAAATATATCATTCTACAGGAAAAACAAAAACAGAATTAGAAAAAGAATCCAGAAAAAATGGTCCAGAATTCGATTATATCCTATTTGGAATCAATATGGATAGAGAAAAGCTTTATGATAGAATTAATAGACGAGTAGATATTATGCTTGAAGATGGATTAATAGAAGAAGTAAAAAATCTTATTCATAAATATCATAATTTTCCAACAGCAATGCAAGGACTAGGTTATAAAGAAGTAGTCGAATATTTAAATGGAATAACAACAAAAGAAGAAATGATTGAAAAAATAAAAATGGAAACAAGAAGATATGCAAAAAGACAATTAACCTGGTTTCGAAAATACAAGGATATCATATGGATAAATGGATTGGAGGATGTACAAAATAACATAAAGATTATTTTGGAGGAATACAGTGAAAAAGGAAACAAAAGTACAAAATAAAGAGAAAAGGGGAAAAAATAATTTCATAAAATTTTTAAGCAAACATAAAAAGAAACTACTTTTTATTGTTTTGCTATGCATTTTAGTATATATCTTATACATCGTAATAAATTTAATTCGAAACCCTACCGATACCGTATATGTAGAGATGGGACAAATTGAAGAACAAGAGACCGTTGTTGGATATATTGTTAGAGACGAAAATGTACTAAAAGGCGAAAATTATAAAAATGGAATAGAACAAATAAAAGCAGAGGGAGAAAAAGTTGCAAAAGGAGAAGCAATTTTCCGTTACTATTCTAATAATGAAGAAAGTCTAATTAAAAAGATACAAGATTTAGATGCTAAAATTGATGAAGCAATGGCAGAAGAAGAGAGTAATCCACTTTCAGCAGACACTAAAGTGTTAGAAACACAAATTGATACTAAAATTAACGAGATATATGAGGAAAGTAGCCTTACCAGTATTCAAGATGCAAAGCAGACTATAAGTAATAATATGACTAAAAAAGCAAAAATAGCAGGCGAATATAGTCCAGCAGGTTCGTATTTAAGAAAATTAATTGATGAAAGAAGTGATTATGAAAATCAATTAAACTCTGGAGCAGAGCAATTAACTGCAACAAAAAGCGGATTAGTTTCCTATCGAGTAGACGGGTATGAAGAAATCTTAACAACTGATGATTTTAGTAAATATACAAAGGAATTTTTGGAAGATTTAAATTTAAAAACAGGACAAATTATTCCTACTAGTAACGAAAGCGGTAAAATAATAGACAATTATTCTTGTTATATTGTTAGCGTATTAGATTCAGAATATGCAAAAGAAGCAGAAGTGGGAGATTCGGTAACGTTAAGATTGCCAAGTGGTAAAGAAGTAGATGCAACGATTGAATATAAAACCAATGAAGAAAATGAATGTATTTTAACCTTTAAAATTACAGAAGGAGTAGAAGAATTAATAAGCTACCGAAAAATATCTTTTAGCATTATATGGTGGAATGCATCTGGCTTAAAAGTACCAAATTCAGCAATCGCACAAGAAGAGCATAATGGAAATACCGAAAACTATGTAATTAGAACAAGAGTAGGATATGAAGATAAGATTTTAGTAAAAATATTAAAATCAAACGAAAAGTATTCTATTGTTACAAATTATTCAACAGAAGAGCTAACAGAAATGGGATATACTTCATCTGAAATTCGAAATATGGCGAATATTGCAATTTATGACGAAATATTAATAAATAAGTAATAAGAAATATTACAATTATGTTACAATTATATTAAAAAAATGTTACAAAACTAAAAAAACTATTGACAATATTGAAAAAATGATAGATACTATATACCAGTAGAAACCAATGACGAATATTTTTATAGGAGGTTATTAAAATGTCAGGAGCTATTATGGAAAAAGTATGGGGAATGTTAGGTTTACCAGAAAAAGAAGAGGAAGAAAATGAAGAATTAGATTATGAAAAAGATGAAGATATAGAAAACCAAGAAGAGGAAGAAGAAGATAGAAGAATTTGGGGAAGAAAGAACAACAAAGTTGTTAATATGCCACAAACACAACAAGTAAAAATGGTTATTTGTCAACCAACAACTTTTGAACAATCTGAGTATATTTGCAATTTGTTAAAAGAGAAAAAATCCATTATCGTTAACTTAGAATATGTTAATAAAGACGTTGCTAGAAGAATAGTTGACGTTGTAAGTGGTGCAGTTCATGCATTAGATGGAAATTTACAAAAAGTATCAAATTCAATCTTTTTAGTAGCACCATATAATTATGATATCACAACAGATATGGCAAGAGAAGAAATAAAAAATAAATTATCAGTATCTTGGTTAAGAAATAATTCAAATAATTAAATATAGTTAGATAGGAAGTTTAGGAGGAACATATATGTATACACCTTTGGATATAGAAAATAAGAAATTTGCGAAACAAATGATGAATGGCTATAGTGTAGAAGAAGTGGATAATTTCTTAGATGAATTAACCGTTGACTATGAAAAACTATATAAAGAATCAAACGAAAATAAGGGTAAGATTTCAGAATTAGAAGCAAGTCTTGTAAAATATAAAAATATAGAATCAACACTTCAAAACACTTTGGTAATGGCACAAAGTACTGCAGACGAGATAAAAAAAGTAGCAAAACAAGAAGCAGATCAAATAATAAAAGATGCTCAAGGAACAGCTAGACAACAATTGACAGAATTAGAACAACAAGTGGTAATAAAAACAAAAGAATTAGAAGACCTAAAAAAACAATTTGATGTATACAAAGCAAAAATGGAATCTCTTCTAATATCACAATTAGAATTATTAAAAGAAGTAAATAAAGATTAGATAATAAAAAAGGGCAGTGATGCCCTTTTTATTTTTCACTATTTACATTAACTGAATTTTATTATATAATACTACTTGAAATATTACAAAAATATAACATTGTTACAAAATTATTAAATATATATTACAATTGTGTTAATTATATTGACATATTTAAAATAACAGATAAAATATATATAATAAAACATAGAGGTAGCTATGAGAGTTATTAGTGGAACAGCAAGAGGTACAAAATTAAATTCAATTGATAGTATGAATACAAGACCAACACTAGATAGAGTGAAAGAGTCTTTATTTAATATAGTACAAGAAAAAATAGAAGATAGCATTGTACTAGATTTGTTTGCAGGTAGTGGAGCAATTGGTATTGAATGCATTAGTAGAGGAGCAAAGAAAGCTTATTTTTGCGAGAAGTCTCCTGATGCAACAAAGATGATAAAGCAAAATTTAGAAAAAACTAGATTCGCAGATAAATCAGAAATATTGATGCAAGATTATAAAAAAGCGTTAAGTGAATATCATAAAAGGGGAATTAAATTTAATTTAGTCTTTTTAGACCCACCTTATGAAGCTAACATAGCAGTAGATGCAGTAAAACAGATTATTTCACTTAGCCTATTACAAGAAGAAGGAATAATAATCATAGAAACAGATGAAAAAGAAAGAGAACTAAAAGAATTAGAAAAATTACAGGTAGAAGTGTATGATTTAAGAAAATATGGAAGAGTATATTTGATTTTCTTAAATCGAAAGGAGTAGGATTATGGAAATATTTACTTTATTAGAAACTTTGGAGGATATGTTAGATAAAAGCAGAGGGATACCATTTTCGAGTAAATGTATTGTAAATAGAGAAGATATTTTAGATATTGTAAAGGAAATAAGATTAAAATTGCCAGATGAATTAAAACAAGCAAAATGGATAAAAGAAGAAAGACAAAGAATATTGGTAGAAGCTCAAAATGAAGCAGATGACATTATAAAAGAAGCAGAAAATAGAATTATTTCTATGATTGATGAGCATGAAATTACAAAGAAAGCATATGAGAAGAAAGTAGAAATAATAGAAACTGCAAATGAAATGTCAAGAGAAATTAAGAGTGGAACAGAAGAATATGCAGACAGTGTATTAGCTGGAATTGAGGTAGCACTAGAAGATGCACTAAAGGTAATTAAGAATAACAGAAAAGAATTAAAATAACAAAATTCTTAAATTATATTAAAAAAACTGAAAAAGCTATAACAAACAAGCTTTTTCAGTTTTTTTTAGATACTTATTTAAATATTTTTATAAATTAAGAAATCCCAAAAATTCGAAAAAAATGTTTGCATTTTAATAGCCTTGTGATATAATATCGATGGATAATAATGCAAAGGAGGAAACAGCTTTGGCTAAAAGAGGAAGAAGAGCAAAAAAGAATAAAATTGATATCAATGTAGCAGTAGTATTTATGTTTTTAATTAGTATATTACTAGCTATTTTAATATATACAAAATCAGGATATATAGGGGAACATCTAAGCCCTATTTTAGGTGGGATTATGGGGGCAATTAAATACATTATTCCAATTGGAACCTTTTTGATTGCAATCTATATGACCACAGAAGATAAAGATTACTTAATTTCAAAATTAGTGCAATATGGCATATTTCTAGTTTGTGTTGCTACTATGCTTAGTGTATTCCAATTTTCCAATGGTAATATAAATGTAAATAATGAATTTTCAGCAGCGGTAGAAAGAGGATATGAACTTGGCGAAATGAACAATGGTGGAGGTGCTATTGGTACTGCAGTAGCTTATGTACTAATTGGATTATTAGGAGAAATAGGAACGGTAATACTATGTATAGGTGTGGCAGCTATTCTATTAGTGTTCATGTTTGGTATTAAGCCAGCAGAAATGATAGCCGATTTTGTGGAAGAAAGAAGAGAGGCAAAAGAGGATAGAAGATTAGAAAGAGAAGAAGCTCGTGTAGATAGAAGAACTAGCAGAAGAAAAGAAATAAAAGAAGTACAAGAAGAACCAGAAAGAAAAGAAACCAAGCGTGAACGTAGGTTAAGAGAAAAAGAAGAGCAAAGAAGAGAAGCAGAACAATTAGCAGAGCAATTAACTATTAATTTAAATGATGAAGAAGATAATAAGAAAAATAAAAAGAAAAAATATGATGATAAAGATGATAGTTTAATTCCATTTCATATTGGTGGAAAAAAGAAGGAAGAACCTAAAGAACAAACAAACCCAGATGTGCTAGAAGCAAACTTATTTAAAGAAGAGCAAGAGAAAAAAGAGGAAAAAGTAAAACAAGTATTACAATTAGAACATACCTTAACGGTAGAAGACGAACATTACGAATTCCCACCAATACAGCTATTAGCAGAAGGAGATAAAAAAGGAGTTAAGGGAGGAAAAAAAGCAGTTGCAGATACAGCTACAAGATTACAAAAAACATTATATAGTTTTGGCGTTTCTGCAAAAGTAGAAAATGTATCGGTTGGTCCTGCTATTACGCGATATGAGCTAAAACCAGCAGAAGGAGTAAGAGTTAATAAAATAGCGAATTTGGCAGATGATATAGCACTTAGTCTAGCAGCAGAAACAGTAAGAATAGAAGCTCCAATTCCAGGAAAACAAGCAGTAGGAATTGAAGTACCAAATAAAGAAAATGAAATCGTACCATTAAGAGATATTATTGATTGTGATGAATTTAAAAAACATAAATCTAAATTAGCATTTGCGCTAGGAAAAGATGTTGCAGGAGAAGAAGTAGTAGCAGATATAGCTAAAATGCCTCACGTGCTTATAGCAGGTGCTACTGGATCAGGAAAATCTGTATGTATTAATACCTTAATTGCAAGTATTATTTATAAAGCAAAACCAAGTGAAGTAAAATTAGTAATGGTTGACCCAAAAGTAGTAGAACTTTCGGTGTACAATGGAATTCCACATTTGTTAATTCCAGTCGTTACAGACCCTAAAAAGGCAGCAGGAGCATTAGCATGGGCTGTACAAGAAATGGTAAACAGATATAGTTTATTTGCAAGTAAAAATGTTAGGGATATTAAAGGATATAACGCAGCTCTAGAAGGAGAAGGCGAAGGACATAAATTGCCACAAATAGTAATTATTATTGATGAGTTATCCGATTTGATGATGGTATCTCCAAAAGATGTAGAAGATTCAATTTGCCGATTAGCGCAAATGGCAAGAGCAGCAGGTATGCATTTAGTAATTGCAACACAAAGACCATCAGTAGATGTAATTACTGGTATCATCAAAGCAAATATACCATCAAGAATTGCCTTTTCTGTATCTTCACAAGTAGATTCAAGAACTATATTAGATATGGCAGGAGCAGAAAAATTACTAGGTAAAGGTGATATGCTATTTTATCCAGCAGGAGCACCAAAGCCAACAAGAATACAAGGCGCATTTGTTTCTGATAAAGAGGTAGAAAAAATTGTAGACTTTGTAAAAAATAACGGAGAAGCTAACTATAATGACGAAATTTTACAACAGATTGAAAATGCAAATAGTACAGATAAAGAAATAGACGCACAAGAGGAAGATGACAATACAGACCCATTATTGATGGAGGCAATAGATGTAGTTGTAGAAACAGGACAAGCATCTACCTCATTTATTCAAAGACGTTTTAAAGTTGGATATGCAAGAGCAGGTAGAATTATTGACCAAATGGAAGAAAGAGGCATTATATCTGGATTCCAAGGAAGCAAACCACGTGAAGTTCTTATGAGTAAAGAAAGATGGGAAGAACTAAAAATGAGCAGTGAGAACTGAGAGATTTTCTACATTAGGGACAGGCATATTTGTCCACTTTTTTCCAAAATGGGGATACACGTTTCTATCAATTTTCATTTCTCAATTAAAATAAATTACTAAAGAGGATGGTTATGGAAAAAAATAAAATTCTATCAAAATTAAATATTGACATCAGAGATTATAACAACGAATTAGAGAAAATCTTAGAGAATAAGTTATTTTCGTATGACGTAAAAAATTTGTTACTTAGTATGCTATATAAAATTGAAAATGCTTATAAAGATTATGAAACTGTTAAAGTAGAAGTACCTTCTAAAAAAGAATTTATTGAAAATATACTAAGAATTATTAAAGAAAAAGCATTAAAAATCTTTTTAGTGAAATCAGAAACACCAGAAGCTGAAGAATTGGAAAAAAATGAACTAGCTTATAAAATTGACAAAGAGAATGGAGAAATTACTTGTTTTCAAAATGAATTAGTAATGTTAACCGCATTGTTAAAGCTGGATGAGACAGAAATACAATGGGAAGTACCCTATGACTATATAAAAGAACCATTAAATGCTTTAGTAAATCAAGGAAAAATAGATGCAATGGTAGAAGTAGTGCGAGATTTTAACGGATGGTCTTGGGACATTGTAACAAAAGAAATAGGAGATATAGAAGGTAATTTTTTATACCAAACATTGCTATTGCTGAATGGAAGAAATAGTGTTAATGAGAAAAAACATAAAAAAATGGTTAGAGAGATTGCGAAAATGGCAATGCAAAAATATCTTTCTAACAAAGAAAATAGCGAATATAAAAAGAAGTTTGAAGAAATAAAGAAGGAAAAACAAGAAAGATTAGCATTATTTGAAAACAAGAAGGATTTTTTAAATCAAATTACAGAGGAGAAAAAAGAATATACAAAGCAAATTGAAAAAATAGATAAAATTTTAAATAATAACGAATTGCTAAAACAAGAGTATTATGGCAGAAACAAAAAATTGCCAAATAAAGAAAAGATTTTTAGTGTTAGCTATTTAGTAGGAATTCTAGATAAAGAAAGAGTAGAGTACTTAGAAAAAATAGAAGAATGCAATAAAGTAATATTGCCAAAAGAATTTGTAGATCAGAAATCAAAGTTAGAGGAAGAAACCAAATTTTTAAATAGTGTATCAGATGGAATAGATAAAAAAGACATGATAGAAATCGGGCAAGAATTTATTGAAAATGTAATTTCTATCGTGAAAAAAATTAAGGAAGAAAATAAAAATAGGTTAATTAGCTGGATTTATAAAATACGATATTATAGGTATCTTTCCATAAGCAAAAATGAAAAAATAAAAGATATACAAGAATTAAATGAAAAGTTTGAAGAGCTAATAAAATTAGTTATAAAAAAAGCACAAGAATTAAAAATATGGGATACTTTTTCAGAAGATAAAGAACTTACCTATCAAATTTTGAAGGAAGTATTTGATAGCAAAATTATTTATTTACAAAATATCAATATACAATGTCGCTATGAAGATAAAAATTTATACGTAGAATATTATGATGATACGGTAATAGAAAGTTCATTAAAAATTCATATAGATAGTGTAAAAATAAAGAAAAAGTTTAAGCTTTTTATTTAGTTATTGGTTTAGATTATAAAAGGCAAGTTAAAGGAGGAAATAAATGAAAGTCACTTTTTTAGGAGCCACAAAAACAGTAACTGGTTCTAACTTTTTAGTAGAAGGAGCTGGGAAAAAATTCTTAGTAGATTGTGGAATGTATCAAGGATCCGCATCAGATGAATACGAAAATGAGGAGCCATTTTTATTTGATGTAAACGAAATCGATTTTATGCTACTTACCCATGCACATATTGACCATTCTGGTAGAATTCCAAAATTATATAAAGAAGGATATCGCAATAAAGTAATTGCAACAAAGGCAACATGTGATTTATGTTCTATTATGCTACCAGATAGTGGTCATATTCAAGAAATGGAAGTAGAATGGAAAAATAGAAAGAGAGAAAGAAAAGGAGAAGACCCACTTCCTCCACTATATACTGCAGAGGAAGCTGCAAAATCTTTAGAAATATTTAGTCCAGTAAATTACGATGAAATTATTGATATTGATGATAATATTAAAGTAAGATTTAATGATGCCGGACATATGCTAGGATCTGCTATTATAGAAGTATGGGTTACAGAAAATGAAAAAACAGAAAAAATCGTCTTTACAGGAGACTTAGGAAATAACGATATACCACTTTTATCACCTCCTACAATGATAGAAGACGCTGATTATTTAGTTATGGAATCTACCTATGGTAATAGACTTCATATAAGAAATGACGATAAGGCAAGTTTATTCTTAGACATTGTATATGAGACATTAGAAAAAGGAGGAACCGTAGTAATACCTTCATTTGCAGTAGGTAGAACACAAGAAATTCTATATGAATTAAATCGAATAAAAGAAGAAAAACATGACGAAGAATTTTACAAAAAATATAAAAGATTGATGAGTGTTCCTGTTTATGTAGATAGTCCACTTGCTATATCAGCAACAGAGGTTTTTAAGGAAAACATGAACTTGTTTAATGAAGAGACACAAGCAATTATCAATGCCGGGGACAATCCTTTGGAATTTGATGGACTAAAATTCACAAAAACAGCGGATGAGTCTAAAGCACTAAATGCAAGTAATGAATCTGCTATTATTATATCTGCCAGTGGTATGTGTGAAGTTGGTAGAATAAAACATCATTTAAAACATCACTTATGGGAGCCAAATAGTACTATTCTATTTGTAGGATATCAAGCACCAGGAACATTAGGAAGAAAATTAGTAGATGGCGAGAAAAAGGTAAAAATCTTTGGAGAAGAAATTGCGGTAAATGCTAGGATAGAATATATTGAAGGATATTCTGGACATGCGGACCAAGAATGGCTTTTAAATTTTGTATATTCTTTTATCAAAAAACCAAACCATATCTTTTTAGTACATGGCGAACCAGAGGGACAAGAGGTATTAAAACAAAAACTAGAAGAAACCACAGAAATACCAGTTATCATTCCAGAGTATGGAGAAAGTTATGACTTAGAAGAAAAAGTAGGAATGGTAGGAAAAGTTCATTCAAAAGCAAAAGAGCAATATTTAAGATTAGAAGTTTTAGAGAGAATGAACACCTTAAAAGAAGAATTAGAAGATATGTCCAATATTGTAAAAGAAGAGTATTTGGATAAAGATGCAAGTGATGCAGATGTCATAAGATTAAAGGAAAGATTAAAAGAATTAGAACAACAAATTGTAAAAATTGTGGAAAATAAGTAAAGCTTACAGTTCACAACTTGTTCTGAAATGCCAAAGCAATGTTATTTTAATTTTATGTTTCCGGCCCCCAACTGCGTACAAACTGTAGAAACGCTACTTACGTACCATTTAACAGTTTGTAAACTTGTCGGTCCCCACCTTAAGCACTCCAACATAAAATTAAAATATACATTGCTTTGAGAAAAAAGAAGCTGTTTATAGTAACAAGTAAGGCTTATTAAAAAGAAAATATAAAATAAGGAGAAACAAATGAATAACAAGTATTTAAATGATGCTATTATAGGAGGAAAGGAAATAACAGCCAGTTATACAAAAAATGGTGAACTATTAAGATTAATGTACAGTACACCAGATTTTAGACAATTTTTAGACTTTTTTCATACAGGAGTAAAAATAAATGATTCTTGTATTATCTATTTACATGAAGATCAAAATAATCGCTATCACCAATATTATAGCGAAGATACCAATGTACTTAATACAGAAATTGAAAACACTTATTTTAATTTGAAAATAAAACAAACTGATTTTGTTTCCATGAAAAATAGTGTATTAGTAAAAAGATATGTACTAAAAAATGAAAATACCATTGACCTAAATGTCAATTTCCTTGTACATTCTAAATTATTATCAAACCCTAATAATATGGTTGGATCTAAAATAGAAAATAATGTATTAATGCAATACAGCCATAATAATACAATGTGCATGTTTTCCAAAAAAGAAATAAATGCACATCAATTAAATGATACAGATAACAATATTGGAAGCGGAATAATACAAGATAAAGATTATATAGGAATGAGTTCAGACTCTAGC
The DNA here is from genome assembly GCA_946495905.1 of uncultured Clostridium sp. GTDB lineage: Bacteria > Bacillota > Clostridia > TANB77 > CAG-508 > CALXVA01. The sequence continues at coordinate 13,016 of CAMMEP010000006.1, read as the reverse complement.
ATCAATTATGAAGTAGGAATTTTAAAGCCAGGAGAAACAAAGGAATTAGATATTTATTTATATGTAATCGAAAATGAAAAAGTAACAACAGAAGAAATGTGGAAAAATATAGAAGACATTAGAAAACAAGATGTCGTACGTGAACAAACTTCAGTAGAAAAATATTGGAAAAAATATGTAAAAGATCATACAAACATAGAATTAAAAGAAGAAAATAGTGAATATAATCAAAAGTTTAATAAAATATATAAAAGAAGTATTTTATTATTTCCGTTACTTACAAATAAAGAAACAGGAGGAGTAGCGGCAGCAGTAGAGGTAGATGAAAATTTAACACAATGTGGTAGGTATGGATACTGCTGGCCTAGAGATGCAGTATTTATCACGCGTGCTTTTGACAAGGTAAAAATGGAAAAAGAAACCGAGAAATTCTATAAAATCTTTTGCAAAAACACACAAAGCAAAAACGGAATGTGGGAACAAAGATTTTATACAGATGGAAGATTAGCACCATGCTGGGGATATCAAATTGATGAAACAGCAGGAGTGGTATATGGCGTATATGAACATTATCTAGTAACAAAAGATAAAAAATTCTTAAAAGACAATTTAAAAATGTGCGAAAACGCAGTGAAATTCTTATGCATCTACATGGATAATATTTTAGGAATTCATGACGATAGTGATATTGTAAAAAACGAAATAGAAAAAACATATCACACAGAAAACAGAAACAAACTTCCTGCAAGCTACGATTTATGGGAAATGCATGAAGGAGTACATCTATACTCTTTAGCAAGCATCAATGCCGCATTTAACGCTATTAAAAAAATATATGAAATATTTAAAACAGAATACGAAGAAAAAAATAGACTAAAACTAGAAAGTGTAAATAAATTAGAAAAGAAAATAGAATTTTATCAAAAAGAAATCAAAAAATACGTTGACAATAACTTGGTTAATGAAAACACAAAAACACTAAAAAGAAATATCAATGACGATGTTACAGATATTAGTGTACTAGGAGCAGTAGTACCATTTAAAATGTATGGAGCAAAAGAAAAAAGAGTAACAAACACCATTGAAAAAATAAACATGACACTTAGAACATATACAGGCGGATACCTAAGATTTGAAGGAGACCACTATCGAGAAGGAAAAAGCCCTTGGTCCATTTCAACCCTATGGATGGCAATGTACTATAAAGAAATAGGCGAAAAGAAAAATGCACAAAATAGTATTGACTTTATTGTAAACAGTGCCAATGAACATGGGCTAATCGGTGAACAAATTGATAACAACACAATGAAGCCAAATTGGGTAATAGGCCTCGCATGGGCCCACGCAATGTTCATTCTCGCTATTTCCTAATTAAGAATAGGATTTTTATATGTATGTCTTTTTTTAAATAGATATTGACAATTAATTACGAAATATGTAATAATTTATCTATAAATAAAAAACGAAGGAGGAAGATAATATGGGGATTGCATCATTAGTTTTAGGAATTATAGGGCTTTTGTGTTGTTTCTCTGTGATAACAGCACCTTTAGGAGTTATTATAGCAAGTGTAGGAATGGCTTTAGGAATTTGTGTAATTGTAAAAAAAGGAAAAAATGTGAAAATTGGAATTGGAGGATTAATACTATCTATTGTAACATTTGTTATATTAGTAGCAGAAACTTGTGGATTTATTATTGATTTTATTGCAGGCGATAATTTACCAACGTTTGCTAAATGGGTAGAAGAATTTTCTTACAATTTAACACATGACGAAAAAGATAAAACACCAAGTGAATTTAACAAAGATTATGAAGAATGGGAAGGAGTGCGAACTGGAGATCATGTCTTCTCAGTAGTGTCAGTAGCTAAATATAATAACATGAGAGAAACACCAACCAAAATTCAATGTAAGTTTAATGGAAACTATTATGAACCAGATACTATTTTAGATATGTTAGAAATGAATGAACAATACATGGTTACATTATATTACAATGAAGATGGATATGTTAACGAAATAAGTATAATAAGTTTAGGAACCACATCGACACCACAAGAAAATGATTCAACACTCAATACAATAACCAATACAACCTCAGATACTACAATAAGCAATACAAGTTGGATTCTGCAAGGTGATGGTTCAGAAATGGTATTTGAAGGGGACGAATTTAAGTGGTATCAAAATGAAGACGAACATGCTGATAATTATTATTTTGGAGAATATAAATTTTACAGCGGAGACGACGCAATTAATTATATAACCACCAATTTAAGTAGCTATGGAGTAACGGGATCTGAAATAGAAGGATTAATTGATAGAAATAGTAATTATAATAGAGAAAATTTCGTTGTCCTATATCTTAAATATGATGGATTAATAGTTGGAGGCGTAGATAACGGAGTAAATAGAGAAACAGAACCTTTTTATGGCTTTATGCTAAATAATAATACAGCCATTAATTTAGTTAATATGGAAACAGCATCGTATTTTTACTTTAATAAAAATTCCTAAAAGGGGACAGGTACCAATTAGGAAAAATTATAAAAAAGGGACAGGCTTTATTTAAATAAGAATTAAGTCTGTTCCTTTTTAAGAAAAAACAGAAAAAAGCCTGTCCTTATAATGACAAGGAGGTAAATATGGCAAAGGGAAAAACAGTTTTTGTGTGCAGCAATTGTGGATATGAGTCGGCAAAATGGCTAGGAAAGTGTCCTGCTTGCAATGAATGGAATACCTTTTATGAAGAGAAGGTGATAAATACATCTAGTACGGCTGGCGGAAAGAGTAGTGGAAATAAAGAGAAAAGCATGCCTCGCAAGTTGAAAGAGGTAGAAGGTATAGAGACAGCTAGAACAAGTACGGGTATAGGAGAGTTAAATAGAGTACTTGGTGGTGGGTTAGTAAAAGGGTCTCTTGTATTAGTTGGTGGAGAGCCTGGTATTGGTAAGTCTACTTTAATTTTACAACTTTGCGATAAAATGCAAGGAGATGGAAAGGTATTATATGTTTCAGGTGAGGAGTCTGCTGAACAAGTAAAAATTAGAGCAGATAGACTTAACATTAATAATGAGGATATTATGTTTTTAGGAGAAACGAATATTGATAATATTCAAGATGCAATAATATCCATCAATCCAAAGTTAGTTATCATCGACTCTATTCAAACGATGTATTCAGAAGAAATTACTTCAGCAGCAGGAACGGTAAGTCAAGTTAGAGAAATTACTTCTAGAATTATGAGAATGTGCAAAGATAATGGTATAACTACAATTATTATTGGACATGTTACAAAAGACGGAAATATTGCAGGACCAAGAGTATTAGAGCATATGGTTGATACGGTATTGTATCTGGAAGGAGAACGATATTTTTCCTATCGAATCTTACGAAGCGTAAAAAATAGATTTGGTTCTACCAACGAAGTAGGAATGTTTGAAATGAAAAATGAAGGAATGGTGGAAATTACAAATCCATCCTCTATTCTTATTTCAGAAAGAAATGATAATCCAGCGGGTTCAGTAATAGTTGCTAGCATGGAGGGAACAAGACCATTATTAGTAGAATTGCAAGCACTAACAACACCAAGTGTGTTTGGAATTCCAAAAAGAACTGCTAATGGAATGGATTATAATAGATTGGCAGTACTGATGGCTGTGATAGAAAAAAGAGCTGGAATTGCGCTTGGAACTCATGATGTGTACTTAAATGTAGTTAGTGGTATAAAACTTGTAGAGCCAGCCATCGATTTAGGAGTCGTTCTTGCATGTACATCGAGCTATAAAAATGTAAGTATTCCGCAAGATGTAGTAGCAATAGGAGAAGTAGGTTTAACAGGAGAAGTAAGAGCTGTAAATATGATAGAAAAAAGAATAAAAGAAGCGGAAAAGTTAGGTTTTAAAAAATGCATTATACCAGAAAGTAATAAAAAACTATTGAAAGATAGTTTTAAATTAGATATAATAGGCGTTAGAAATATTAATGAGGCGATAAAGGGATTGCAACTTAGATAGGCACAATGAACGAAGTCTGTCCCTTTTTGTTATTTTTTGCTAATTGGGGACAGGCACCAATTAGCAAAAATGGGACAAAAAAGCCTGTCCCCAATTAGAAGGAGTGAGAAAAATTGGCTAGTAATGATGGAATTGAAGAGGTTTTAAGACAAATTGCACCTGGTACTCCAATACGTAATGGATTGGAAAATATATTAAATGCGAAAACTGGTGCATTAATTGCAGTGGCAGATACAGATCAAGTTCTGAATTTAGTAGATGGTGGCTTTAAGTTAGATGTTGATTTTAGTCCGGCAAAGTTATATGAACTAGCTAAGATGGATGGTGCTATTATTTTAAGTTCGGATTTTAAGAAAATATTGTATGCAAATACGCAATTGATTCCATCGCCAGATATTTATACTTCAGAAACTGGTACGAGACATAGAACTGCGGAGCGTACTGCTAAGCAAACTGGTGCATTGGTAATTAGTATTTCGCAAAGAAGAGGCATTATTACTTTATTTAGAGGTAATTCAAGATATGTATTAAAAAACTCAGCAGATGTGATATCAAAGGCAAACCAGGCATTACAAATTGTAGAAAAATATAAAAAGGTATTTGATAATAAAATTAATTTTTTAAATGAATATGAGTTTAATGATATTGTTACTCTAGAAAATGTTATTACAGTCATTCAAAGAGCGGAAATGGTAATGAAAATTGCTGAAGAAGTAAATAGAGCAATCGAAGAGTTAGGAGAGGAAGGAAGACTTCTAGAAATGCAGTTAGATGAAACAGTAGGAGATTTAGAAAAAGAAGAACTTCTTATTGTGAAAGATTATATTGCACCTGGCAAAAAGAGAACAGCAGAAAAAATTTTGCAAGAGCTAAAAAATATAGAATACGAAAACCTTCTAAAAGCAGATAAAATAGCAAATCTTTTAGGATATGAAGATTTTGACAATTATGATGAGGTTGGTGTTTATACAAGAGGATATAGAATTTTAAATAAAATACCAAGAATGCCAAGTAATATAGTAGAAAATTTAGTAAAATCGTTTAAATCATTTCAACATATATTAGTTGCAGATATTCCTCAATTAGATGATGTAGATGGAATTGGTGAAATAAGAGCAAGAACCATAAAACAATCTTTAAAAAGAATGCAAGAACAATTTGTTTTTGATAATTTAATTATGTAAAGAAAAAATATGAAAAAACAATTGTAATCAAAAAGCAAATATGCTAAAATTTATATGTGTATAAAAAATGTGCACAAGTAATAATACAGAAAGGATGAAAAATAAATGAACAAAATTATAGTAAGAATATTATTAATATTGGGGATATTGCTAGCAATAGCAGGAATAGTGTTTGTAAGTTATGGAGTGTATAAAAAAGCTACTCTAGATATACCAAATCCTGTAGCAACTATGGAAGTGGAAGGATATGGAACAATAAAAATAGAATTATATCCAGATAAAGCTCCTAACACAGTGGCAAATTTTATAAGACTTGCTAATAGAGGTTTTTATAATGGAACAACTTTCCATAGAACAATGCCAAATTTTGTAATTCAAGGTGGAGCAAAAGATGGAGATACAACAGCATCTCCTACACTTAGTGACATATATGATTTAGATAATGTATTAAATGATAAAAATACTTTCGAAACCATATTAGAAGAATATTATGATGGGGAATATACATTAGATGATGATGCAAGTACAGTAATAACATCGTATTCTCAAATGAAATCATACGTTAAAAATACAGAAAATGGACAAAGCTATTTTGATAATTTCTTAAATCAAGAATATACTATCGAGGGCGAATTTATTGCAAATGGATATGAAAATAATAATTTGAAACATGAAGCTGGAGTAATTTCTATGGCAAGAAGTGATTACAGTTACTATGGTTACACTGCAGAAGGATATAATTCAGCAGGATGCCAATTCTTTATTATGACTGAGGATAATAGTACACTAGATGGAGTATATTCAGCATTTGGTAAAGTAACAGAAGGTATGGATATTGTAGAAGAAATTGCTAATGTAGAAGTATATTACCGTGATGAAGATTTAGGAGAAGATGACGAAGTTCCAACAGATGAAGATGGAAATGAAATTTCATCAGATACTCCGATAGAACAACCTGTAATAACAAGCATAACTGTAGAAACTTACGGAGTAGACTATGGTGCACCAGAAACAATGCAACTATTTGACTTATATTCTTCATTGTTTGGATATTAAAATAGTATAATAGAACTGTTTAAGCTAAAACAATCAAATTGAAATGAAATTTGAAAGGAGCAAAGAAAAATGAATAAAAAACAAAAAAATAAACATGATATGGGAAGAATTGGAGTAAGAATTATAGCGTTAATACTTGCAATATTAATGGTACTAGCAGTGGCTGCTACTCTAATATATAATTTGATAGCAATGTAAGTATCATAGCTCGGATTAATCTTTAGAACGTGTAAAATTATAAAGACTATTATAAGAGTGTAAATTATGGCAAATGAGAATTAAACATACAATAAATAAAGAAATAAAAGAGGAATCTATATGAATATTTTTTCGTTGAACAATATAAATGCATTTTGGACAAGCATACAAGAATACATAACAGATATTTCAATAAATCCATTTAAATTAATCATATTTATCTTAGATATCCTGATAGTTGGGTATATAGGATATAAATTTGTAAAATCAGCAAGAAATTCTAGAGTATGGCAACTTTTAAAAGGAATTGTGTTAATTCTATTAGTAACAATATTAAGTGGAATTTTTGAATTTAGAATACTAAATTGGTTTTTAACCATCTTTACAACATATGGAGTTATTGCACTTATGGTTATTTTCCAGCCAGAGCTTAGAAGAATGTTAGAACAACTAGGAACAAACAAATTTACAAGATTTTTTGGAATAGGTCTCGAAAAAGACTTAGAAACTAAAACAAAAGAGGATATATACAAAGTCGTTATTGCAGCGAAGGAATTATCAAATTCAAAAGTAGGTGGCTTAATTGTATTAGAAAGAGATATACAATTAAATGATATTATGGATTCAGGAGTTCGAATTGATGCAGATGTATCTCCACAATTAATCGTGAATTTATTTGTCCCAAAAACACCGTTACATGATGGGGCCATTATCATAAGCAAAAATAAAATTGCAGCAGCAGCTTGTATTTTACCGTTGTCTGACGATAAGCAAATTACAAAGGGATTAGGAACAAGACATCGTGCTGCATTAGGAATTTCAAGAGAAAGCGATGCAATTGCAGTAGTTATCTCTGAAGAAACAGGCAAAATATCAATTGCAAAAGATGGAAATCTTATTGTGGATTTAAAAGAAGAAGCTTTGAAAAATATTCTTATTAAGAATTTAGTAGTGAAAAAATTTGGAGATAAAACTAATAAAAAGACGCATGCTCCTAAATTTAGAAAGAAAAGCAAAAAACAAGAAGAGATAGACAAAAAAGAAACCAAGGAATGAGATAAAATGAGAAATATTAGATTAACCATAGAATATGATGGAAAAGATTTTAATGGATGGCAAAAACAACCAAATAAATTAAATATTCAAGGAGAAATAGAAAGAGCAATTGAAAATATAACGGGAGAAAAAGTAGATTTAATTGCTTCTGGAAGAACCGATGCAGGAGTTCATGCTTTAGGACAAGTAGCAAATTTTAAAACAAATTCTAATATAGCAATTGATAAAATACCAATTGCTATTAATTCACAAGTAAAAAATTCAATAAGAATACAAAATGCAGAAGAAGTAGACGAAAACTTTCATAGTAGATTCAATTGCAAAAGAAAAACATATCGCTATGTAATTGATAATTCAAAATATGGAAGTGCTATTTACCGAAATATCTCATATCATATGCCAATAAAGCTAAATGTAGAAGAAATGAAAAAAGCAATAAAATATTTTGAAGGAGAACATGACTTTAAAGCATTTAAATCTAGTGGAACGAGCAGTAAAAGCAGTGTAAGAACAATTTATAAAGCAGATGTTTTAGCAGAAGGCGAAAATATTGCAATTGACTTAACAGGTAACGGCTTTTTATATAATATGGTTAGAATTATAGCAGGAACACTTGTAGAGGTAGGATTAGGAAAAATTAAAGCAGAGGACATACCATCAATTATAGAAGGAAAAGATAGAACAAAAGCAGGAAAAACTCTTCCACCGAACGGATTAATGCTATTAAGCGTAGAATATGATACTTAATAGTAGTATATTATTTAGTATTATAATTAATTAAATTTTGATTTAGTCATAAAAAGAATAAAACAATAAGAGAGAAAAAATAGTAGCAATTGGTAACCAAAAATAACAAATATACATAAAATATACTAAAATCATAGTAAGAAAAAAGGAGTATATTTTATGAATATATTATTATTATTTTTTGCATTACCAATTGCTACTATCATACTTTCTATCGTTCTACAAAAAATATTGAAATGCCCTATCTTAGTGGCTGCTACTTTCTTTGCAATATACTTAATTGTTGCTTTTGCAATATTTGATTCTGGATTTTTAATTTTTGTTATTTTATATACAATACTAGCATATATTACAGCAGTACTTACTAGACTAATATGCAATATATTAGAAAGACTAAATTTATTAAACAATAATTGCAACAGTAATTGTATTTGTGATGATAGATGTAATAATAATTGTAGAAACAATAACAATAACAATTCAAATAATAATGACAATGATAACAACAATAATAACACAAACAGAACTAGACTCACATTAACAACAAATCAGACAAATCCAGTAGTATATTTAACAAATCGTACCAATTCTTCTGGGAGAAACGGATGCTGCTGCAGTAGAAGAAGATAGTAGTAAAAATTAAAAGTATAACAATAGTATACTTTTATTCAAAGAAATGTTACAAAAATATTACAATAATATTAAGTTTTTGTTACAAGAAGCTTAATGTTATTGTTTTTTTTTATATATTGTTGTAAAATAAAATATGAAATAATATTTTGTCAAAATCAAGGAGGAATATATTATGGCAATGAATCCAATGCAAAGAAAAGCAAATAACTCATTTTTATTAGGAATTCTAATAACATTATTAATAACAGGTACAATAATAGGATTTTTAATTTATCAAATTTCTAATTTAAATACACAATTAGAAGAAGAAGAGGCTTTGAAAGTATATGCCTATGTTGTAGCTGATACTATAGAATCAGGTGAAACAATCGATATGACAAAATTACAATATGTAGAAACTACATTAGGTGGTGTTGACACAAGCAATTTAGTAACTACATTTAATACTGAAGTTGTGTTAGATACTACAACAGGGCTAGAAGAAACAGTATATACTCAAAAAGCAAAAGTGGACCTAAATCCAGGAACAGTTCTTACTAATGATTTATTGTATGAAGGAGACGCAATAACATCAGATGTTAGAAGTCAAGAATATAATGTAATAACACTACCAAGCCAATTACAAACAGGAGAATATATAGATGTCAGATTAAGAACACCAGATGGAAGAGATTTAATTGTAGTATCGCATAAAGAAGTTACAATACCTCAACTTGCAGGAGTAGACTCAACAAATGCCATATGGATTGATTTAAGTGAAGAAGAAATTTTAATGATGAGCTGTGCTATTGTAGAATCTTACCAAATGAATGGTGCAATGCTTTATGCAACAAGATATGTGGAACCAGGAATTCAAGAAGCTGCAACACCTACCTATTTACCAAATGACGAAACAATAACACTTATTCATAATGATCCAAACATTGTGCAAGAAGCTAAAAATGAATTAATTACAAGATACAACGAAAATAGTGATACAATTAGACCTGGAATAGAAAGTGCAACAAATAATGAAGATGCAGCAGATAATGTAATAGATAAAACAGAAGAAGAAATTACAAGCCTTCAAGAGGAAAGAGAATTATACATAGATTCTATAGGCGGATAAAACAAAAAAGTAAAACTGAAACATAGGGAGGAAAAAATGAAAAAGGTAAGCTTTATTGGCTGTTATGACAAAATAGATTTAATTTTATACATCGCTAAAATTTTGGTAGCAATGGACAAAAAAGTGATTGTAGTAGATTCTACCATAAATCAAAAAGCAAAATACATTGTTCCTGTAATAAAGCCGACAAAAGCTTATGTTACTGAATTCGAAGGAATTGATGTGGCAGTGGGATTTAAAAATTTTAATGAAATTAAAGAATTTTTAAATCTTCCACTTCACGCAGAGCTACCATATGATATGGCACTATTAGATATTGACAATTATGAATCAATTCTAGAATTTAATATTAATAATGAAGAAAAAAATTACTTTGTAACTGGTTTTGATTTATATTCTTTGAAAAAAGGATTAGAGATACTCAGTGGAATAACAGAAGTACTAAATTTAACCAAAGTATTCTTCTCAAAAACAGCTAGCAAAGAAGATGATGACTATTTAAATTATTTATCGTTAGGATATAAAATTACCTGGAATGAAGAGATTGTTTATTTTCCTTTTGAAGTAGGAGATCAAAGTGTTATAGCAGAAAATCAAAGAGTGGCAAAAATTAAATTTAAGAAATTAAGTGATCAATACAAGGAAGCACTTATTTATATAGCAGAGCAAATTCTAGAGCAAGATGAATATCCTAAAATGAAAAAGATTTTTAAACAATTGGAAAGAGGGATTTAGAGTTTTCCTAAAAAAGCTTGTCCCTAATTAGGAAAGGAAACAGAAATGGCAATAATCACTTTTAAAAGTAATGAATTTAAAGAAACAGGACAAACACTATCTTTGGTAGCAACGGCTACACAAATGGCAATTGAACATAGTTATAAAATATTAGTGGTATCGACTAATTTTAAAGACCAAACATTGGAAAATTGCTTTTGGGAATTAGATAGACTTAATAAACCTATTATAAGCGGCCCAGGACGTGCTGCGGTAGGGGTGGATTCTGGAATAGAAGGACTGATAAAAGTACTTGCAAGTAATAAAACAAGTGTGGAAATTGTAAAAAATTATTCTAAAACAGTACTTAGAGACAGACTAGATGTTCTTTTATCACCGAATACAGAAAAATATGAAGACTATATACAAACTTGTGACAATTATCCAGAAATTTTAAAAATGGCAGATCGATACTATGACTTAGTATTTGTGGATTTAAGTTCGAGAATGAGAGAACAAGAAGCACAAAATATATTAAATGTATCTGATGTAATTATAGTAAACATGACACAAAGACTTAAAAATATTAATGATTTTATGGAACTAAAAGAAACAGACGAATTCTATAAAAGAAGAAACATTATGTTATTATTGGGAAGATATGATGCTCATTCAAAATATAATATAAAAAATGTAACAAGATATATGAGAGAAAAAAAGCAAATACTTGCCATACCATATAATACTTTATATTTTGAAGCTTGCTCAGAAGGAAAAGTAATTGATTACTTTTTAAAACTAAAAAATATTGATGAAAATGATAGAAATTATCTATTTATTAGTGAAGCAAATCGAGTAGATGATGCTATTATATACAAATTACAAGAATTACAGATGAAGATTTAATCCTTAGAAAGGAGAAAAAACATGGTAAATATATTATTAATAGTAATAGTTGTACTATTAGCAGGTGCGTTACTATTTAATTTTATAAAAAAGAGAAAAAACGAAGAAAAAGAAGATGTTTTAGAAGTTGATGATAAAACATATACTTTAGACAAAATGATTGAATTCGTAAAGAAAAGATTGGACGAAATCACGAAAATTAATCTTTATGATATTGGACTTTCAGAAGAAGAATTAAAAAGAAGGAAAAATAAGAAATACGAATTAAAAAGAGCTTTAAAAGGATGTACTTATGGAGATGTAAACGATAAAAAATACGTAAAAGAATTAATCTATGACTTATTATATAAAGAATATGGTGTAGATGAAACAAATGTCTCCAAAGCAATCCCGTTTGATGTACCATCTCTTTTAACCGCACAAGATAAGTTTGAAATTATACTCTATATGTATAAAAATGAATTCGGTTATGAAGCACTAAGCCAAATTATCAAAAAATATGAATTAGATAAACTTAAATATGTAGATGGAGAAGCAAAACCTTCTTATGTTATTACAGAAGAAGAGATAAATGATATTTATGAAAAAGAAAATTTTGTATTAACCTTAGAAGATAAAATAAATGTAGTTGTACAAAGAATCTACCAAAAATACAAAGGATATAGTAGTATCGACGAAATAAGAGATATGAACATAGATGGTATTTCTGGTGGTGTATCTGGACTTCCAGAATCTTTCTTAAGCCAAGTAGCACAAACCGATGGCGATTATTTAAGTCAGATTGCTGAGCATAAAGTACCACGTGCTTGTGACAGTATTTGGATTATGTATGCTGGTAAATCAATAAGACTCGCATTTTTATCCTTTGGTTCAGAAGCTGAACTAAAAAGGGTATGTCAAAATATATACAAATACAATAACCCTGGACAGTTGTCCGATACCAATGGTTACAAGATTAATGAAATGAAAGATGGTTCTCGTGTTGTTGTTGTTAGACCAAGCATGTCAGAAACATGGGCATTTTTCGTAAGAAAGTTCGACGTAAAGCGTGCAACACTAGAGCAAATTGTACGTTTCCCTGGAAAAGAGGAAGCTATTGATTTACTAAAATATTTAGTAAAAGGAGCAAGAATTATATCTCTTACAGGTGAGCAAGGATGCCGGAAAAACAACTATGCTTATGGCAATGATTGAAAATATATACGAGACTATGAACCTTCGTATTACAGAAACTGCATTCGAGCTTCACTTAAGAAAAATATATCCAACAAGAAACATACTATCTATGCGTGAGACAGAAACCGTTTCTGGACAAGACTGTTTGGACGTTCAGAAAAAGACAGATGGTTCTGTTAATATAATCCGGAGAGGTTGCAACAGACCCCGTAGCATCTTGG
>CAMMEP010000005.1 GCA_946495905.1 uncultured Clostridium sp. | reverse complement strand
AAAATGCAAATATGAATGCAGATACACCAGCAGGAATGATGATGAAATTTGCATCTGAAACAACTAAACCATTTGTAGATGATTTTTTATTATCAACAGAAGCAAGAGAAGCAGTAAAAGGTGGATATATTCACGTACATGATAAAGATTATTATCCAACAAAGTCATTAACTTGTTTACAACATCCATTAGATAAAATTTTAAAAGAAGGATTTAAAGCAGGACATGGTGCATCAAGACCAGCAAAAAGAATAGAAACAGCAAGCATTTTAGGATGTATTTCTATGGAAACAGTTCAAAACGAAATGCATGGTGGACAAGCTATTCCAGCATTTGATTATTACCTAGCACCTTATGTAAGAATGACTTACAAAGAAGAAATTAACAAAATTGCTGAATTTGTAGAAAAAGATTTATCTCATCTTTTAGATATTGAAATAGAAGATTACATTAAAAAACCAGTAAAAGGATTAAAAGGTGACGAGAAATATGTGCAAGAAGCAATAAATAACACAGTAGGAAGAGTTCATCAATCCATGGAAGCATTTATTCATAACATGAACACCATTCATTCAAGAGGTGGAAATCAAGTTGTATTTAGTTCCATCAATTATGGAACAGATACTACACCAGAAGGAAGATGCATTATAAGAGAAGTATTATTATCAACAGAAAGAGGTGTTGGTAATAACGAAACACCAATTTTCCCAATTCAAATTTGGAAAAAGAAAAGAGGAATAAACTACTTACCAGAAGATAGAAATTACGATTTATATAAATTAGCTTGCAGAGTTACTGCAAAAAGATTTTTCCCAAATTTCATAAACTTAGATGCAACATTTAATCAAAATGATAAATGGGATGCAAATGATCCAGAAAGATATAAATATGAATGTGCAACAATGGGATGCAGAACAAGAGTATTTGAAGATAGACATGGAGAAAAAACATCTATTGGAAGAGGAAATTTATCTTTCTCAACAATAAACTTACCAAGAATAGCAATAGAATCAGCTTATGAAGCACAAGAACAAACAGGAGTAAAATTTGAACTTGGTAGAGGTTCAGAAGAACATATGACAGCTGCATATAAGAAAGCAGTAAAGAAAATATTTATGCAAAAATTAGACCAATATGCTAATATCACAGCAAGACAATTATATGATAGATATAGATTCCAATGTACAGCAGTAGCAAAACAATTTCCACTTCTAATGTCTGGACTATGGGTAGGAAGTGAAGAATTAAAACCTTTTGATAGCGTTGAGCCAGTATTAAAACATGGAACACTAGGAGTTGGATTCATTGGTTTAGCTGAATGTTTAACTGTACTTACAGGAAAGCATCATGGAGAATCAGAAGACTCACAAAAACTAGGATTAGAAATCATTGGAGAATTAAAAGAATTAGTAACAGGATTCTCAGATAGATATGACTTAAACTTCTCTGTTTTAGCAACACCAGCAGAAGGACTATCTGGAAGATTTACTAAAATAGATAGAAAAGAATTTGGAATAATCCTAGGAGTAACTGATAGAGAATATTACACAAACAGTAACCACGTACCAGTATGGTATAAATGTACAGCAGAACAAAAAGCAAAAATTGAAGCACCATACCATGACTTAACAAGAGGGGGACATATCTTCTATATTGAATTAGATGGAGATGCAACACATAACCCAGATACCATAGAAGCAGTAGTAGATTTAATGGATAAATATAATATGGGATATGGAAGTGTAAACCATACAAGATCAAGATGTATGCATTGTGGATTCGAAAATGCAGATGCAAACTTAAAAGTATGCCCAGTTTGTGGAAGTGAAGAAATAGACACCATTCAAAGAATTACTGGATACTTAGTAGGTACTACATCTCGTTGGAACAATGCAAAACTTGCAGAATTAAAAGATAGAGTTACGCATACGGGATTGGGCTCAGATGAAATAAAAGGAGCTTAAATTTCAAAGATAATTGATTTTGGCGTTGTTAAACGTCGCTTAGAAAATCCTCGACGTGCACAGAGCACGCCTCCGGTTTTCTAGCTCGTTTGCCTAGCCAAAATACAATTCTTTTTGAAATTATTATAAAGAGAACACAAGAAGGGATGATGTTAACAATGAACATGGCAGGATTTTATGATGAAAGCATATCAAATGGAGTAGGATGGAGAGCAGTTTTATTTGTAAGTGGATGCCCACATCATTGCCCAGGATGTCATAATCAAGTAGCTCAAGACTATAATTATGGAGAAAAATTTGATAAACAAGCAATAGTAAATAGAATATGTGAAAATTCAATTTTAAAAGGAATAACAATTAGTGGGGGAGAGCCACTATGTAAAGAAAATATTCCAGAAGTACTAGATTTTATAAAAGAAGTAAAAAAAGTAAGACCTAATTTTAATGTATGGTGCTATACAGGATACACACTAGAACAACTAGAAGATAGAAATGATGAAGTAACAAATGAAACATTACAAAACATAGATGTTTTAGTAGATGGAAGATTTGTAGAAGAAAAGAAAAATCCAACATTAAAATTTAAAGGATCAGAAAACCAAAGAATTTTAGATGTACAAGAATGTTTAAAAGAACATAAAATAGTACAAGTAGCTTTATAATGCAAACAAGCAATTGTGGACAGACCCTAATTGCTTGTGTCTATAATTAAAGACCTGCCGACGTTTGCGTCGACAGGCCTTTTCAAAAAAGCACAGCTTTTTAGAAGTCAATGCTTTTGACAAGCATTATTTCACTTTCATTAACATATTCAATGTTAACATTTGTCCCAACTTGCAGAAGTACCTGCCTGTAATTATTTTCAATAGAGGACATATATAAATTTGTGTCATTAAGAGTAAAAAGATAATAAGTATATCCATCTATTTCGGCAGTATAGAGAGAAGTAATCTCTCCAGAAGTTGAAATGGTTTCGACTTCAATTTCTTCATTGGATTCAGTAGGGATAGAATCCTTTGATGTGTCAATTGCACTAGCATCAAGTGTTCCAATTCGTACACGATAAGAGTTGAGTGCTCCTTCCAGAGTAGAATCCTGCACGACAATGGAATAGTTTTCTACATTACAAAATGCATATCGTTGGATTAATCCAGCTCCATCCTTTAATGTCATAAAGTAGGTGGGAGCACCATCTATATTAACGACAGTAGGAAATGTTGCTATATAACCTAAATTTTGAACTAATCCTTCAGCAGCAGCCTGAGCAGAAGATTCTTCAGCTCCGAAGCAAGAATAATATTTTACAATTCCTGTTCTAGGACTTACCAAAATAAATCCATTAATAGATTCAGCTGCATTGGCAGGGGTAACACCAGTATAAAATACAATTCCATCAGAAGAAATTGTGGTATTATAACCAGCAAAAGAGCTATCACTATAATAGTAAGATGTCCTATTCACACCTGTTTTAGAAAAATTGAAAAAGCCATTGATATATTCATAATTATAATATATCATATCCATCAAATATTCTAAATCGAAAGCATGATCAACCCATTCCGGTAAATCGTCTACAGAGTATTCTGTACTTTCTCCAGTACATGCATCTGTAATGATAAATGAATTTTCTGTTTTGCCTCCGAACAAACCAATATTTGTTTCTTTGACAGAAGTAATCCAATAGGGATTCCCTTCTTCATCAATTTCAAAGAAAGATTTACCAAATACATAATTGGCATACTGGTTTCTCAAGTGCCGTGTTAAATCATAAGAAAAATAAGCACTAGGAGAATATTTAATAGGATTTTCTAATGTGACAAGAGTAGCTTCCTGCGTAATAGCATCAACTAATACATACCCAGGAATCCCAGCAGCTTTTGCTTTATTGTACTTGAAAAAACCACCATAATTAATTGGAGATAAACGATATTGTTTACCATTATACAATATAAGATTGTACTCATCGTCTACCTCATACCAAGATGGATTTTCAAGACTAGCTATTGTTCTATCGCCAAGTCGCTGAGCAGTTGCAACATCTACAACAGCAATTTCACTAATATTATTGCTAGATACTTCTTCTGTGAAATTTCCCTCCTCAATCTCTATTAAGGACTGATAACGCATAGCATGAAATAACTTACAAGAAGTAAACCAGCCAATAATAAGAGTGAGTAATACAATACCTGTTATAATAACGCAAATTATGGTAGGTATATAACTCTCAGCCAACCGGTCTACTATTCCAAAAAAACATATAGCTACAAGCGCCATAAATAATAGATAGGCATAGAAACCACCAGAGTTAAAGCTCCAAGCAGGTAAGAAAAAATAGTTCACCACTACCCCTACTGAAAAGGTAGCACCGAAAGCTATTATCCGCGAAATAAATTTTGCCATAAAAACATCCTTTCTGGGAGTACACTCCCTTTAACTATAAAATTGTTAAAAGTAACATAATTTATTTTAACATAAATTTACATAAATATCAATAATTTGTTTAAAAACCAATTATTTCACGATAGGTATCAATGGCGAATTTATCCGTCATACCAGCAATATATAAAACAATAGCAAAATAATAATCTTTTGGATTTACTATATTAAATAAAACTTTATTCTTTAAATTTTTCCTTTCTGCATCAGAAGAATAATGATGGAACCAATCTAAAAAGCCATCGATTAAATTAGGATAAAATTTTCTTAATTTATTTAAATTATCATAAGTATTCTCGGCATAATATGCATTCTTCAATGTATTATAAATTCGATGAATAATAACAGAAAAATATTCGTCAGAAGGCTTTAAAATAGCAGAACCATAAATATACTCATAATTAAACTTCTTAATTTGATTCATCAAATTTAAGGCATCATCAGAAAAACACAAGCCAATTTCAGGCGAAGAATGTTCGCATAAGTCATAAATTAAATTATTTATAATTACCGTATTATTAATTGTTCCACCAGTATTTCCAAGTAAATCATATAATTGATCCAAATGTTCATCTAAAATTCCTAATGTAACAGCATCTTCAATATCTCTGCCAATATAAGAAATTTTATCTGCTATTTTTACAACACAGCCCTCCCAAGTGTAGGGAGCAAATTGATTTGGATACTTATATTCTTTTAAATCAATAAATTCTTCTCTAGGCTTTATAATATTTTCATCAATTTCCCCACAATGTGAAATAATACCATCTCTAACACCATAAGTTAAATCTAAATTTTGCTTATATCCATCTTTATCTTCTAAAAGTTCAATGTTATCTACAAAAAATAACCCATTTTTTTCATGCCAAAAAGAAGAATTTAAATCTTTTTTACAAATTTCATTTAATATTTTTTCACCTTTATGTCCAAAAGGACTATGCCCTAAATCATGTGCTACCGATATGGCACGAGTAAGCTCGTCATTTAATCCTAGATAATGTGCAATAGTATAACTAATGGATTCTACATGATTTACATGTTCTATTCTAGTACAAATATGGTCATTTTGAGGCGAATAAAATACTTGCGTTTTATGTTTTAACCTTCGATAAGCATTACTATGGATTACCCTTGTAAAATCTCTTTCAAATTCAGAACGAATATCATTATTGCGTGAATATAATGGAAATTCTCTTGAAATGATATTTTCCCATTTAACATTGCTTTCGCAGGCACTCACTTCTCTAAAAGAATTTTTCATACAAATACCTCCAATTATTATTTAGTGTATTATTAATATACAAATATAATATTCAAATTATAGCGATTTCAACATAGTCTGTCAATATTATTTTATCAGCCCTAAAAAAGCGAACAAATTTTTGAAAAAGTATTGACAAAATAAAAAATAGAGTATAAAATAATACAAACAAAAGTTCAGAAAAACAAATATAATTTAAAATTCAAAAGTAGATAAAAATAAGTAGGAGGTTATTATTATGAAAAAAGAAAGTATATTAAAGTCAGTAAAAATTTTTGGAGTTAACTATGAATTAAAAGTATTATATAAACGTATTAAAACTCCAAAATTAAATGTAAAAGAAAAAAATATAGAAATTAGCCTTCCTACTAAATATAAGAAAATTCAAAATGATGTTATTGTAGAAATGCTACTTCAAAAAATGTATGATGCCATAGCAAATAAAGAATTAGAAATAATCATGGAAAAAGTAAGAACAACTTTAAAGTTTGCTCCAGAAGATTATAAAATAATGAGATTAGACAAAAGATTAGGCAAATGTTTGGCGAATAGATTAATTATCAATCCAGATATTGTGAAATATAGAAAAGAAATTATTGAATATGTTATTTTCTATGAATTTTGCAAATTAAAGATAAATAAAACGAGTAAAAAATTCTATGACACATTAAAACAATATATGCCTAATTATGAAAATTATGAGTTTGAATTAGTAGGAGTTAATTATTAGGAGATGTAGAATATGCATCTTCTACATCAAAAAATGGTATACCTTTGATACTACTATTAAAAAAGTTATAAAACTAGAAGGTTTTACTAGCAAATAGAAACATAGTAGGTATCAATTTACTAAGATAAAGACAAAAATAGGTATTTCCTTGAACAAACTCTATTAAAGAAATAAAAAATTTATGAATAAATGATATAGCTATATCAAGATTAAAAACTAATTGTAATTGAATTCTCTAATAGTATATAGACATTATATACTATTAGAGTGAAAAAAACAATACATTTGGTAAAAATTGTAAAATTCGTTAAAAAATGTGTCTTATTTTGTCGAAAAATAAAGTAAAATATAAAAATATTACTTTATTTTTCTTAGTATTTAAATTTTTATTTATTCAAAACGAATTTTTCATATTTTTGCGTAGCGATTTCAGGATTATATGGACCGTTGAAATCTTTAATTGGCGCAAACTCTTCTTCTTTATTTACTCTAAGCAAAGCAATATTATCAAAATAAGAAAATGCATTAAACACAAATTGCTCAAACTTATATACATTAGGACCATCTGGAACTTGTTTCATTCCTTCATCATTAACAAAAGCATTTTTACGAAAAGCTCTATGGTAAGATAACTTTATGGTTGACATCTTTTTAATAGCATTTAAACTAAATAAATGTGCTAACATATTGGTTTCTCGGTATAAATAATTACCCTTTTCATCTGTAATTTTAGATAATTCCTCTGCAAAGTTTTCACAATCTACAATAGCAGGTTTATTATCTCTTCGAGCAAAAACCCAAGAAAAATCAGAAGGATTCTCTTTGAATAAGGTTTTGGATCCTATTTCATATCCAGTTGATATTGTATAACCAATGAAAATAGGATCAAGAGGATTAAGCAACACATTATCGACCCCTCCTACAAAAAGCCATTGCAAATGCTTATGCTCCATTACATCAATTAAATTAGCTTTTCGCAAAGCAGAAAATAAATTTCCATTTCCATTAGAAGCAAGATTTACTTTATAGATTTCAGACAAAATTAATTTACCATTTACGTCAATAATAGGTAAGTTATCCTGTGTAAAAAAAGTAACATTATTTCTATCATAGCCAAAGTAATTATTTTGATTAAAAAACTGAATTGTATCAAAATAATTATTTATACTAGTCATAATATACCAAGGAATAGCTATTTTGGATTTTAAAGAAATTGTTTTAATGTAATCGCAAACAATTTCAAATAAAGATTTTTTAGGAGAAGTATCTAACATAAAGGTTCCCTTAGGTCCACTAAATCCAAGTCTAGAACCTTGGCCTCCAGCTAAAGTAATAATACCAACTTTTCCAGATTGAATAGCCTTTATTCCAATATTATGATAATTATCTATTTCAGAAGCAGTTAAAGACTGTTTATCTATATAAGGTAAAGGTGCCACTTCTTCTGTTGACTTAAAAATTTCTACTTTAGAATCTTCGTACAAGGATAAGATTTCATCAAAATCAATGCTCAATATTTGGTTTAGTAAATCAGACTTTTGCGAATCTGTAAGCTCAGAATAAAAATTTAGTAGATGCTCTTGCTTATATTTTTTTAGGATACTCTTAACCGTATCTAATTTATTATTCATAAAAACCTCCATTCAAGCAACGAAATAATCTTAATATTAATATAGTATGTATTTCAATATTACTATTTTATAAATTTATATTAGAATAATTTGTAGCACTTTTAAGTTCCATTACTAGTTTGTCTCTACTAGGCAAATTAGAATTCTTTAAAATTTTAATTTCTTCTTCAATATCATAAGGCAGTCTTACTAAATTAAAGTTTATTGTCGAAAATTCTTTGGCGTCTAAATTACCTTCTAATATCATATAAGATGCAACGGTAGAAAATTTATTTGTTTCATCATAAAAATCATCATTTAACATCTCAATAGGCATACCAACGCTACCAGGATTGAAGATGGTTTTATTACGAATTCTAACAAGATTAGGAGTATGGATATGACCATAACCAACAATATCTGGAATAGGGTCTTGCTTACTTTTTCCAATAAACTCTGTGTTTTCAAATAAGTCCATTGCATTATGTATCTCAGTAGCTGCATAAATAGTATTCTTGTTAGAAAACATAGGATTAAATACATAATCTAAACCAAAAGGTGATGAATGAAATAATCTTATTAAATATCCGGCTCATATAGAATTCATGAAAAACTGGCAAATGATAAAGAAAAGAAGCTCTTTCTTCCCCTATTTGATCTCTTGTCCAAAATCTACCTTTGGGAATATCTGGTCTGGATACAGCTTCATCACAGTTACCTTTTAAAATAATATCACATTTTTCTTTTAGCAAATCAATAACTAAATCAGCACTACAACTTTTTAAAACACTGTCACCCAAACAGAAAATTTTGTTGATATTTCTGCTTTCTATATCCTTAATAACAGCTCTTAAAGCAGTAATATTACCATGTACATCTGAGATAACTGCTACTCTATCCATTTTGACACCTCCAATTAAAATATAAACTATTATAATATAAAATAATGGAGAATTCAATAAGCAGAAAGGATTCTAAATAACAATTGAAAATTTTCTGTATATTATATATAATATACAGAAAAAAGCAAGAAAGGATGAATTTATGAAATGTTAAAGCATATAGGAAATACTCCAATGATAAGAATAGAGTACAAGAATAGAGAAAAAATAAATACAATATATACAAAATTAGAATCTTATAATCCGACAGGTAGTATTAAAGATAGAGTAGCTTATTACATGATAACAAAGGCAAAAGAAAGAGGAAAGTTAAAGGAAAATATGCCTATCATAGAAGCAACAAGTGGAAACACGGGAATATCGCTTGCAGCATTAGGAGCCTATTATAAGCATCCAGTATCCATTTTTATGCCTAATTGGGCAAGCGAAGAAAGAGTAAAGTTAATGAAAGGGTATGGAGCAAAAGTAAATCTCATTTCAAAAGAAGAAGGAGGATTTAAAAGATGTTTAGAAGAAGCTAAAAAATTAGCGATAGAAACAAATGGATTTTTAGCAAATCAATTTGCAAACACAGATAATTTATTAGCTCATTACGAAACAACAGGAACGGAAATTGTAAAGCAATTACCAGAAAAAGTAGATGCCTTTGTTTCGGGAGTTGGAACAGGACGGTACATTGATAGGAGTAGGAAAACGATTACAGAAGTGGGATGAGAATATCAAAATAATAGCTTTAGAACCAGATAAAATGCCAATTATTTCGCAAAACAAAATATTAGGTAATCATAAAATAGAAGGAATTGGAGATGATTTTGTACCAGATTTATTAGACAAAAATATGTTGGATAAAGTAATATTAGTAAATGACGAAGATGCTATTAATATGTCAAGAAGATTAGCAAAAGAACTAGGACTTGGAGTAGGAATATCGTCAGGAGCCAATATGATTGCAGGAATATTGTACCAAGAAAAAATAAATAAACCGATTGTAACGGTATTTGCAGATGATAATAAAAAATATTTAAGTACAGATTTAACAAAAGAAATAGATAACAATAAGAATTTTGTTTCTAATAAAATAGAATTGTTAAATTACGAGGTCATATAGAAATGAAATAGTTTGAGCTAAATAAAAAGACAAATAATAATAGAATAGCAAAAAAGAAACTCCTTTCATAAAATATTAATAAAATAAAGGAAAGGAGTTTTTATATATGTACAAAAAAATAGTTATAACCTTGTCAATACTAATTTTATTTTTACTAATAACTACACCAATACAAAGTTTGGCATTATCACCATCTAGTTCAGAAATATATCAAGGCATTGATGTTAGCGAATGGCAAGAAGATATCGATTTTGCAAAAGTAAAAGAAGCCGGAATAGAAGTTGTATATATAAGGGCAGGACAGGGATTTAGTTACAAGGATTCAAAATTTGAAAGAAATTACGAAGAAGCAAAAAAACATGGACTAAAAATAGGAGTATACCATTATGTTACAGCAAGAAGTACAGAAGATGCAAAAATACAAGCGCAATTTTTTGTTTCTCTAATAGCAAACAAACAAATTGACTGTAGATTAGCGATGGATTTTGAATCTTTTGGAAATTTAACAAATGCAGAAATAAATCAAATATCTTTAACATTTCTAGAAGAAGTGGAAAGACTATCTGGTAAAGAAACAGTTGTATATAGTAATACTTACAATGCAAAATATATTTTCTCACGAGAGGTGGCAAATTATCCTCTATGGGCAGCACAATATGGAGTTCAAGAGCCACAAGACAATGGAAAATGGAATGATTGGGTTGGATTTCAGTATAGCTCTACCGGAAGAGTAAATGGCATCAACGGAAATGTAGATAGAGATCGCTATACCAATGATATTTTCTTAGAAAATACAGAAGAAGTTCCAAAAGTAGAGAATCCAAAATGCAATTATGAAGATAGAATACTCTATAAAATTCGAAGAGGAGATACTCTATCCGAAATAGCCGAAAAACATAATACAACGGTAAGACATTTAGCACAAATAAATCAGATAGCAAACCCAAATTTAATATATGCAGGAGAGATAATTACTATTTCGTGTAATTACAAAACGACAATAGAAAACATAACAACATATAAAATACAAAGAGGAGATACTTTATCGGAAATTGCTGTTAGATTTCAAACAACAGTAGCAAAATTAGTAGAATTAAATGGTATTAGAAATCCAGATTTAATTTATGCAGGCGAAACATTAAAAATAAGGTAAAATTTATAAAAAAAGCCAAAACCTTAATTCCAGTATTGACAAACTTTAGCTATATACGTTATAATATTATTTGTTCATTATATAGAGAACAAAATGAAATCCCACACTGAACACTTAAAGGTGTAATACTGGAAGGAGGGGAATAAAATGTCAGAGGTTAAAGTTAATAATGGAAATATAGAAGATGCCTTAAAAAGGTTTAAAAGACAATGTGCAAGAAATGGAGTATTGCAAGAAGTTAGAAAAAGAGAGCACTATGAAAAACCAAGTGTAAAAAGAAAGAAAAAATCAGAGGCAGCTAGAAAAAGAAAATTTTAATAGATTGTTAAAAACAAAGAACTGTTTTTGGAGATAGTTCTTTGTTTTTTTCTTGTATAATTTGAGGAAAATATTGTATAATACAATAGAAAAGACTTGATTTAAGAAAGGAGATAACGATGAATTATCATAAAAAAGAATTAAAAAAAGGAATTACAATTCATAATATTACAACAAATAAATTTAAAACCAATTTGTTTGCAGTATTTTTAGCTCTTCCACTAGAAAGGGAAAATGTAACAAAAAATGCATTAATAACTGCAATTTTAAGAAGAGGAACGCAAAATATACCTTCTCAAGACGGTATTAGTAAAAAATTAGAAGAAATGTATGGAGCAAGTTTTGATTGTGGAATAGAAAAAACTGGTGATAATCAAATTATGAAATTTTATTTAGAAGCGGTTAATGAAGAATTTATTCCAGAAAAAGAAGAATTAACAAAAAAATGTATTGATATTTTATTGGATATCATTTTTAACCCACTTATAGAGAAGAATGGATTTAAAGAAGAATATGTAGAATCGGAAAAGAATAACCTACAACAAATAATAGAATCTAAAATAGATAATAAAAGAGCCTATGCTTTTGAAAGATGTATAGAAGAAATGTTTAAAGGAGAACCATATGGATTATATAAATATGGTTACGTAGAAGATTTAAAAGAAATAACAGCTCAAAACCTTTATGAATATTATCAAACATTAATACAAGAATGCAAAATAGATATTTTTGTGTCTGGGGAATTAGAACATGAAAAAGTAAATGACATTATTAAAAAAAATATAGAAATAGAAAAATTAAAAGAAAGAAATGCAAAATATATTGTAAATAGCGAAAATTCAAATCCAAGACAGCAAAAAGAAGCAAATGTTGTAGAAGAACATATGCAAGTAGGACAAGGAAATTTAATCATGGGATTAGATATTAGTGGAACACAAGAAAACGGTAAATATATTGCCTCTGTATATAATGCTATTCTTGGAGGAGGAGCAAATTCAAAATTATTCCAAAATGTAAGAGAAAAAGAAAGTTTAGCGTATACAGCAGGCTCTACGTATCGAAGACAAAAAAATGTTATTTTTATAAGATGTGGTATTGAAATAGCAAATTATGAAAAGGCATTAGAAACCATAAAAGTACAGTTAACAGATATGCAAAAAGGAAAATTTTCCGAAGAGGATGTCAATAATGCGAAAGAATTAATTACAGAATCTATTAGAGGAATTAATGCAGAACAAGATACAGAAATAACGTACTATTATGGACAAGAGTTGTCTGATAATTTTGTTCCACTAGAAGAATATGTAGAAAAAATAAATCAGGTTACTAAAAAAGAGGTACAAGAACTTGCCAATACTATCTGGATAAATACGATTTATTTTTTAAGAGATTAATATCGGCCAAAAACAATTGTGAGTAGTAACAATTAATTTTTTAGCAAGAATGCAGTTTAGGAAAGGAAGAATAAAAAAGATGAAGATAATTGAAAGCTTGAAAATAAAAGAAAAAGAATATATTGAAAAACTAGACAATGGAATGACAGTTATCATTATACCAAAGCCTAATTTAGATAAAAAATATATTATATGGGGCACACATTTTGGATCTGTTGATAATCGATTTATTATGCCGAAAACAGAGAAAGAAGTTTTTATACCAGATGGAGTAGCTCATTTTCTAGAACATAAAATGTTTGAACAACCAAATGGAACCAATAGCTTAGATACCTTAATGGCATTAGGGCTAGATGCAAATGCTTATACAACTAATGACCATACAGCATATTTATTTGAATGTACCAACAATTTTTATCAGGGACTTGATGAACTTATGGACTATGTGCAACATCCATATTTTACAGAAAAAAATGTAGAAAAAGAAAAAGGAATTATAGGACAAGAAATAAAAATGTATGATGATGAACCAGGTTGGCAATTATACATGAATGCAATGAAATGCTTATATAAAAACAACCCAATTAACATTGATATAGCAGGAAGTATAGAATCCATTAGCAAAATTACGCCAGATGTATTATATAAATGTTACAATACTTTTTATAATCCATCCAACATGATAATGGTAGTATGTGGAGATTTTCAGCCAGAAGAATTATTAGAAGAAATTAAAAAGAGGTTAGTAGAAAAAGAAGAACAGGGAGAAATAAAACGAATCTATCCTGCAAAAGAAGAAAAAATAAATGAACCATATAAAGAAGTACAAATGGAAGTAAGTACACCATTATTTATGATAGGATATAAAGACATCGAAGGAATGGCAGACAAAAAAGAAATTGTAAAAAAACATATTGCTATAGAGATTTTATTAAATATGATAATTGGAAAAAGTTCAGAGACCTATAAAGAATTATATGAAGCAGGAGATTTATTATCACAACCAGATTTAGATTATGAATTTAGTGACGAATATGCACATATTTTAATCTCTGGACAATCCAAAAATCCAGAAAAAATAAAACAAAAAATAGAAGAAATTGTTCAGAAATATAAGGACAATGGATTAGAAGAAGAACATTTTAATCGAATAAGAAAAAAAGTATATGGAGACTATGTAGTAGAATATAACAGCGTAGGAAATATTGCTAGAATGTTTTTATCTGACAAAATGAAGGGAATTAATAGTTTCGATTATATTGAAGAATACAATACAGTAACAAAAGAGTATACAGAGCAAGTTTTAAAAAATGTCTTTAAAATAGAGAATATGGTAATGTCTGTTGTAAAATGTAAACAAGAAAAATAAAATGTAGAGAAATGTCGAAAAAAGACGAACGAAAATTAGCAAAAACCGCTCAAAATCAACAAAAAACTGTTGACGAACATGTAAAAATATGGTATTTTTAAAATATACAAAAGAAAAAATACGAAAAAGGAGAGTGGTTTTATGTTAAATGATGAAATTTGCAAGTTAAGAGAAGAATTAAATGAAAGTATAATAAAAGGACAAGACTATGAAATAACTTACAAAATAAGTGTAAAGCTAGATCAATTAATTGCGGAATATTACAGAACAGAATTGGACTTAACCAAAACAAAAAGATTAAAAAATAGAAAAATGCAAAAACAAGAAAGCATAAAATAAATAAAAAAACTACACTTTTTCATAGGTGTAGTTTTCTTAAAGCTTAACAAACTCTTGTTAAGCTCTTTTTTTGTACTAATTATTACAAAATTGTTACAAAAATATTATTTTTCTGTTACAAATGCACAAAAACGTGTAAAATATGCTATTATAATATTGCAAAATGAAAAAAAATCGTTTATAATGATATAAATGGGGTGAAATAGTGAAAAAATCTACGATACTTAAAAAAATGCTCATAGTAACAATAATATTAATACTCATTTTAATTTTGGGACAACCAAAAATATACGCTTATGAGGAAATACAATTAGCTTCAGGTGTTATAGATCCAAACGATTTTAACCCAGGAAACATACAAAATGCTTTTAATGATGCAGGAGCAATAACAAATATGGGAGCTACAATAATAGGTGTAATTAGAGTAATAGGCGTTATTGTAACTGTAGTTTGTTTAATGTTAATGGGAATAAAATACATGACTGGTTCTGTGGAAGAAAAAGCAGATTACAAGAAAAGTATGATTCCATATTTAATTGGTGTATTTATATTTTTTGCATTATCACAAATTATACCAATTATTATAGATTTGGCTAGTACTATAAATAATTAAAATAGAGGAGCATAACAATGAGTAAAAGAATAATTCGAAAAACTCTAATAATTTTATTTGTTATACTATTAAGTATTTTAACATTTAATACAAACTTTGTACAAGCATCTTCAATATCAGACGTAATTGGAGGAGCACAAGAATTCATAAATTCAGGGATAGAAGATGACTCGCCGGCGATAGATGAAGATAATCTAGTAGATATGTCAAATATGGTATATAATGCATTACTAGTAATTGCTACTATTATAGCAGTTATTGTAGGACTAGTGATTGCGATACAATTTATGACAGGAAGTGTAGAACAAAAAGCAAAAGTTAAAGAAACATTAATTCCATACATAGCAGGTTGTATTGTGATTTTCGGAGCATTTGGTATATGGAAAATAGTGGTAAGTATTTTAAGCCAAGCATAATTAATTTAGATTTTAAAATTATCTCATAAAAAAGGGATACTTATATATAAATAAAAAAGGAGGAATAGACATGGTTAAAGCTATGAAAATATTAAGTGTAATACTAATTGCAATAATATTTGTTGCTGCTATGGGAACAATGGTTATGGCAAATAATTCAGCTAGTACAGTTGAAAACTTATTCAGTGGTGGAAATGCAGATACTGGTGGTATTCAAAATGTTGGTGCTAACATTGTTAGCATTATTACTACAATAGGTATCATTGTAGCTGTAATCGTATTATTAATCTTAGGTATTAAATACATGATGGGTAGTGCATCTGAAAAAGCAGAATATAAAAAGACCATGATACCATATTTAATTGGTGCTGTACTAATCTTTGGTGCATCAGCTATTGCAAAAGCAGTAATAGCAATGTCACAAAGTATAACAGGCTAGTAATAAAAAATATTACAATTATATTACAAAAATATTACAATTATATTAAAAGTGCATTTTATATGCACTTTTTTTATTTTTTTGTATCTTTTTATCAAATTATCTGCTATAATATATAATGTATAGAACTAAAACTAAGGAGGAAGTGAATATGGGAACATATAACTTGCCAAGAAACGTAAAGGGTGAAGGAAGAATATTATTTATTTTTACAGGAAAAAGCATGATATATACGGTAATAGCAGGAGCTGTTGGGCTACTATTTTATTTTATTTTTTCAGCCTTTGGGTTAGGTATGGTAGGAATTATTATTACTGTATGTTTTGCATTAATCGGTTTTCTAATAGGAACCCTAAAAATGCCTAACTTAGAAAAATTTGAGTTTACTAAAAAAACAGGAGGAGAAAATATAGACGATATTATAAAAAGAGCTATCAAGTTTAAAACAAAAGGAAAAAAGATATATATATACAAGGAGGAAGAAAAAGATGACAAATAATATAGAAACATTAACATCCATTTTAACCATCATAATAATTGTAATGGTAATGCTTATTGCAGTACTTGCCATCGTATATTTTACTTCAAGAAACAAAAAATCAAAAAAAGTAGAAAACACTATTAGTGAAGAAGATGCTAACAATAAAATGCAAAAAACAAAAACCTTTGCTGTAGAATCTGTAATGGACTTTATGGAATTTGATAAAGTAGAAGATAATATGATTGTGCAGAAAAATGGAAATAAATATATCATGATTGTGGAATGCCAAGGAATAAATTATGATTTAATGTCAGAAGTAGAAAAAAATTCCGTAGAAGAAGGATTTATTCAATTTTTAAATACTATTAGACATCCAATACAAATCTATGTACAAACGAGAACAATAAATCTAGAATCTAGCTTACAAACCTATAAAGACAAAGTAAAAGAAATAGAAGATAACTTACACAGACAAGAAATGAGATATAGAGAAATGCAAAGTTCTGGAAACTATACAAAAGAGCAATTAGATAAAGCATATTATGAACTTACTAAACAAAGAAATTTAAATGAATATGGAAAAGACATTATCTATAATACAGAAAAAATGAGTTTAAACAAAAATGTTCTTAACCAAAAGTATTACATTGTAGTTCCATATTATCCAGAAGAATTAGGACAAAATGATTTTGATAAAGAAGAAATAAAAAATTTAGCTTTCTCTGAATTATATACAAGATGTCAATCTATTATTAGAACATTAGCAGCTTGTGAAGTAAATGGTAAAATATTAACTTCAAATGAACTAGTAGAATTACTATATGTAGCATACAACAGAGATGAACAAGAAACTTATGGACTAGATAAAGCGTTACGAGCAGGATATGATGAGTTATATTCTACAGCACCAGATGTATTAGATAAGAAAATGAAAGAATTAGACAGAAAAATAGAAGAAGAAGGATTTAACAAAGCAAATGAAAAAGTAATAGAATCACAATCTGCAAAAGAAAGAGCAGTAAGAAGAAAAGAAAATAATATGGATGATTTAATTGCACAAATGGCAGAATTAATTATAGAACAAAATAGAGCAACAGTTGGAAATGATGTTGCTAATGATGCTATTGAAAGAGTAAGAAAAGAAAGAAAACAAAAGAAAGAAGAAAATTCAAATGAGGGAGGTACAGAAGGAAATGTTCAAGAAAAAACAAAGAGAAGAAGAACGACAAAAACAGCTTAATGATTATACAAGACCAGATGAATTTAAAATATTAAAGAAAAAAACCATAAAAGAATTAATAGCTCCATCTGGAATAGATGCCAGTAATATAGACCACTTAGAAATTATTTCTAATGTAACAAGGTATGCAAGAAGCTTTTTCGTTTCTACTTTGCCACGTATGTGTACCTTTCCAGAACTATTTAGAGATTTATACTTATTTGGAGATATTAACACATCTATTTACATTAACCCAATTGCAGAGTCTAGATCACAAAATGAGTTAAACAGAGTAATTAATGAACTTGAGACAGAAAGAATTGTAGCTGCAGATAGAGGAAACATCAACAGAGAAAGTGATTTAGGACAAAAAAGATTAGAAGCAGAACAACTAAGAGATGAAATTGCAGCAGGTTATAATAAACTTTATGAAGCCTCTGTAATATCTACACTATTTGCTTATAGCTTGGAAGATTTAGACAGATACACAAAACTATTATCTACAGAAATGTCAAAATCGCTAGTAGGAATAAAAAGTGCATGGGGAATGCAAGAAGAAACATTTAAATCGAACTTACCATTAATGGAAGATAAAGTTAGAAAAACACATACCTTTGATAGAAGATCCATGGGAACCGTATTTCCATTTACCACATCAGAAGTAGGACATCCAACAGGTATTCCTCTAGGAATAAATAAACAAACAGGAGTGCCAATATTATTTGATAACTTCCATAGTTCACTTACTAACTATAATATGGTTATTTTTGCTAAGTCTGGTGCTGGAAAATCCGTAACCATGAAAACGTTAATTTCAAGATCTGCCGTTTTAATGGGAGTGCAAAGTTTAGCACTAGATGCAGAAGGCGAGTATAGTATTGTGGCAGAAAGTTTGGGGGGCGTAAATGTAGTAATTAGCCCAACTTCTAAAACAGTAATCAATATATTTGATATTGAAACAGAAATTGTAAAAGATGAAATAACTGGTAGAGATAAACTAGTATTAAACGTAGAAAACAAAGTAGAAGATGTTACGCAAGCATTACTTACAATGGCAAAAGGTAGTACGAGAAGTGACGAAGTAAACGAGCTTACAAAGCAAATTATTGCAGAATCTGTTGCAGAAGAATATGCAGCACGTGGAATAAATAGTGATCCAAATAGCTTATTTGAAGCAACAAGAGGAGAATTCGGTGGCAATATGTTAGGCAGAAAGAAGAAAGAAATGCCAACCATCGGATCATGGTATAAAAGAATAGAAAAAAAAGCAGCAGATAATACAAACCCAGATTATAGTTTCCATTACAGTTACTTACTAAAAGTTATGAAGCAATACATAAGAGAATATGATGGACAAATGGCTTATTTCGATGGACAATCTACATTTGATTTACTAGAAGGAACTTTATTTATTAACTTAGACATATCTCAACTAGAAGAAAAATTTGCAAGACCGCTTGCACAACAAATTTTACTAGAATGGATATGGGAAAAATATGTTAAGAAAAATAGTGAAGATAGAACAAAAGCTGCTAAAAAAAGAGTATTAGTGGATGAGGCATGGATGTTGCTTCCATACCCAGAAGCAGTAGAATTTTTAAATACAATGGCAAGACGTGCAAGAAAAAGAAATGTATCGCTTGCAATTATATCGCAAAGATTTCAAGACTTTTATGAAAAACCAGAAGCACAAGCAGTACTTACTTCATCCGATACAAAATTATTCTTAGCACAAGATAAATCAGAAATTCAATATTTAAAAGAAGTATTTAAACTAAGCGAAGGAGAAGCAAACTTTTTAGTAACTTGTTTAAAAGGAGAAGGATTATTAAAAGTTGGAGCTGACAGTGCTATATTACAAATTAGACCAACAGCAAAAGAATTTGAATTTGTAGAAACAAACCTAAATAAACTAATGCAAAAAGATAGAAGAAAAAGAGCTAATTTTTAGGGGGAAAAAATGAAAAAGATAATGAGCAAAAAAGGAATGCAGAAAATAATTATTGCAATTGTAATTGTGTTATCCTTTAACTTTGTAATACCAAACTACTCGCAAGCAGACTTTGGAGGTTTATTATTAGGACCTATCATAGATTTTGTGGCTGGATTGGGAGATGCTGTACTATCAGCAATTCAGTACTTTATGTATGACGGAGAAGGAGGAGTTCTTAATACAGTGGGAGAAGCAGTAGGAGGAGTAATTACAGCATTTAACCCATGGGATACTTTTCAAGTAGATGTAGAAGATTTTGATGCTTCGGAATATGATATGGAAGTAACAGATGCAGATAGAGATATGCCAGTTGTACAAATAGAAGAAGAAGATTTAGATGATGGTTGGTTCCACTTAGGAACTTACCAAATTCCAATTATAAAGTATACTCCAGAAGCTATATTTTCTAATCAAGTGCCAGCATTAGATGTTAACTTTATTAATCCAAGAGACTGGACACAAGAAGATGGTATATCAGATGAAGATGCAGAGAATATGAATAATAGATCCATCACGAGAGCACTTCACTCAACAATTGCTAACTGGTATATTGCTTTAAGAAATTTAGCAATAATCGTATTACTTTCTGTATTATTATATGTTGGTATTAGAATAGTTCTTTCTAGTACAGCATCGGATAAAGCAAAATATAAACAAATGTTAATGGATTGGGTAGTAGCATTATGTATTGTATTTTTCTTACATTATATTATGTCATTTATATTAACTGTAACAGATATGATAACAGAAGGTATATCTTCTAGTTCTGGAATGATAGTACAAATAAACCAAGAAGATGGTGGTACATTAGAATTTAAAACCAATTTAACAGGACTAACAAGATTACAATTACAATATGCAGATTTGGCAACTAGATTAATTTATCTATTATTCTATTTGGCATTAGTAATTTATACAGTTATGTTTACATGGACTTATGTAAAAAGGGCCATTACAATGGCATTTCTTACATTAATGGCACCACTTGTTGCAATTACTTATCCAATAGATAAAATAGGAGATGGAAAATCACAAGCATTTAATATTTGGCTTAAAGAATTTGTGTTTAATGCATTATTACAACCATTCCACTTAATAATCTATACAATTTTCTTGGGAAGTGCTTCAGAAATTGCTGCAAGAAATCCAATATTTGCAATATTATTCTTAGCATTTATTATACCAGCAGAAAAACTATTAAGAAAAATGTTTGGATTCGAAAAATCAAATACAGCAGGAGGTTTTGCAGCAGGATTTGGAGGAGCAGCAGCATTTAAGATGCTAAGTAATGCTGTAACAAAAAGAGCAAATAAAGGAGGACACGGTGGCGGAAATAAAAGAAATGACAATGTTAGAACTAGCAATAATGTACAAGATGTAGACGCTCCAGATGGATATAGTGCCTTTGCACAAGGAAATGGAGGTCAAAATGCATTACCACAAAGTAATAGAAATAATCAAAATGATCAATCTAGAACACCTCAACAACAAATGTTGGATGCTTATGATGAAGGATATGGAACAGATGCATGGGATCCTCAAGAAAGAGAAGCAATGGCAAGAGAGGCTTATGCAAATGATGCTGGTGGAGGACATCAATATGATGCAGATGAATACGAACAGATTCTTAGAGATTCTGGTTATAGTGAAGACGAAATTAGAACAATGATGGCAGAGGATTCTAGGTACAATAGTGCGGAACAAGAGACAGAACCAACACCAATTCATTATACAAATACTTCACAAGATACGCAAGTTCCAGAACAACCTAAACGAAACATAAAAAACGGATTTAAAGCGTTAGGAAAAGCAGCATTTAATGGCAAAAATTTAAAGAAATTAGGAAGATTTGCAGGAAGAGCAGCAATAAGAACAGCTACAACTGGACTAGGATTGACACTAGGATTAGCAGCTGGTATTGCTGGAAACGACTTGGAAGATGTTATAACATATGGTGCTGCAGGTGCAACATTGGGTAATAGAGCACTTGGAGATGTAGCAATAAATGGATTAAATGGTGCAAGAAATGCAATAAGTGGAGTTGCAAATACTTTCTCAGAAGGTTCTTTAGGATTAGATGAAGCTACAAGAAGAAGACAGGCTAGAGAATTTAACCGAAATGAAGATATGAGAGAATATCTATCTCAAGAATTTACAACAGATGATAATCAAAGATTATCTGGTAGAGAATTAAATCAATTAATGGATAGGGCATCTTATTTTAATAATGCAGGCATCACAGATAAATCAGCTATTAAGAAAAGTCTAAAATTAGAGAATAGTATAAAAAAAGAAATGGAAAACTTGAATATAGATGATGAAGAAAAAACAAGACTAGCAAGAGAGCAAGCCGCAACTATTGCTAAAATTGCTGATGGGGTTGATGATGGAAAATTAAGAACAGATGAAAAATATGCTAATGGATTAAGAGCAAACTTCAAACGAGGTTTGAAAAACTCCAATGCTAATATGAACGAAAATGAATTAAACAGACAATCTGAACATATGATGAAATTGCTAAAAAAATACAAGAAAATAGATTAATTAAATAAAAACAAATGGAGGCTACAATTATGAATAGATTTATTAGATACTTTAACCAAAACAGAATTAGGATAATAATAACTATTTTAATTGTAGTCTTTATTATTATCATAATACAAGTAGTAAATTATATACTAAAACAATCGAGAACTGAATATCAACCATCTAATTCTATTACAATAGAAGATACTAGTATACCAAGTGAATCAGTTATTACAGGTGAAAAATTACCAGAAGAAACAACAAACACTAATATAGAAACTATTCAACAATTTGTAGATTACTGTAATAACAAACAATATGAAAATGCGTATAATTTATTAAGTCAAGATTGCAAAGATGAACTATATAACACATTAGATACATTTATTAACAACTATTGTAATAATATCTTCACAACTAATATTACATATAATTTAGAATTATGGCATCATACTAATAGTACATATACTTATAGAATAATATACTACGAAAATAATTTATTAGCAACAGGAGAGATAAATTCTTCTAACAATGTGGAAGATTATATTACAGTAGTAGAAAACGAAGAAAAGAATGAATTAAATATTAATAATTTTGTAAAGAAAGAAACCATAAATAAGACACAAAGTAGTGAAGACGGAAAAATAGAAATAACAGCTATTAATAGATATATGTATCGAGACTATGAAAAATATAGTGTAAAAATTAAAAACAATACAGATAAAACCATAGTAATAAGTGAAGGAGAAAATGGTAACGATATTTGTTTAGTAGACACAAATGAAGTAGAATATGATTCTATCATAAACGAATTACCATTGGTAAGCTTGGAATTACAACCAGGAATGGAAAGAACAATAAATATACGTTTTTATAAAATGTATAATCTATATAGAACAATAGACAAAATTAATTTTAAAAACATTATTTTAGATAAAGAAAATTATGAGCAAGATAAAGAAAACGCTCAAAAAATAAGTATAAGTATAGATATTTAGTGGAGAAAAATATGGATGATAATAATAACAATCAACAAGAGGTTAATGAGCAAGAAATTCAAAATGAAGAATTAGAATTACAAGAAGAGCAAGCTGAACAAAAAGACATAGAAAACAATATAAAAGAAGTTGAAGAAGGTATAAAAGATAGTGCTAGATTAGCGAAAAATGCCGCATCGGGAAATATTGTTGGTGCAGCAAAAGATGCTATTAAATTAACAAAAAATAAAAAAGTAAGAAAGAAATTAATTTTACAAGCAATTATGCCAATAATTGGTATAATCCTTTTAGTAGCTATAGTATTCGGAATATTTAGTGGAGTAGGAGAAGTAATAAGTAATACCATTGGAGGAATTTGGAATTCTATTGTAGATTTTTTTACGGTAAGCGATGACGGGGCTATTGAAATCTCAACAGAGCAAATAGATACAATAATAAACTCAATAGAAGAGATAGGAGTTAGTACAGAAGATTTAGGAATAGTAGGGGATTATGATGAATCTGGTACCAATTCACAAGAAGCCATAAGAATGTACATTAGAGATTTCTATGAAGCACAAGCAGTAACAGAAACTTTAAATTATCAGCATAGAGAATCAACAGATACAGTAACATATGGAGCTGTATATGTATATAGGGCAAACGAAAATGATGAAGATGGCACAAATAGAAGAGAACTAACATATGTTGAATATGAAGACATGGTTGAAATGCAAGAAAATGGTAATACAAATGCATTAAATCATTTTAGTATTGATGAAGAAGGAAAATTAGTCATTGCTGGAACGAATGAAGTTATAGTGGAAACAGGCAGTGCTATAAACTCTTTACAAAGAGAAAGTGATACACTAACTATAAATTTAAGATCGATTGATTATCGTTCTGCAATATCACAATATACCACAAAAATGAATTTCTTAGTTTATTTAACAATGATATCTCAAAATCCAGAATTTGTATCTGCAGTTACAGATTTAATTAAAGATAGCAGAATAGAAATTACAATTATGGATAATGTTTCTACTTATGTTAGTACAGAACAATATGATTATACACTACATACCAGAGAAAGAGTAGTTAGAACCCCAAATCAAGATTCACAAGCACAAGGACCAAGTACTTTTGAGCCAACCTATGTTAGCTATGAAGATAGTGAACAAGATGTAACAGAAATAACAAGAACAACCACAATAAGTACAAATCCATCTGCTAATATAACTTATGTAAAAACATGGTTTTGTGAACAAAGTGTATCATATAACAGAACAACGCAAAGCACAGATCCTGTTTCTACTCCTGGACCATCAATAGAAGATGAACCAGCAGTAACTGGAAACAACGAAGGAAGTTGGAGAACAGACCAATCTATTACAATAACAGAAACAACTACAAATCAAACTTATTCAGAATCATCTAGGACTGATGTAGAAATTACATTAGGAAATAGAGGAGATGGAGCAAGGTATGCTAATGGAGAAATAAGTGAACCTACCTTTGTGGGATTAATGGAGACAGAATTTAGAATACCATATGCGAATAGAACAGAAATAGCCGGATTTAAATTAGATGAGGGTTCTGGAATGTTATTTTCTTTATTACAACAAGATCCAGATCTGGAAAGCATGGAAACAATAATGCGTCATGCGTTAAATTTATTCTTAGGAGAAGAACAATACGAAGTAGATTTAAGTAGGTTTGATCTTTTTGAAGTAACAGAATTCTCATCAGTAGGGACAAGTGGTAGTAGTAATTCATTAAAAGAATATATAAGGCATTTTGAACATAGTTCTACCCCACCAACTAATGCGGATGGAACAAAGTACATTATAGAAGCAGGTGCAGTAGGAGAACCAGTGGTGGGCTATGGAGTAGATGTTAACAGTCACCTAAGTTTATTTATATCAGCAGGCTACTCGACAGAAATTGGTGCAGAAGTAGATAAAGAATTTGTTGATGCAATAGAAGAAGAAATCATGAATTCTTACTATAACCAAGTGCAAAGTATTACGTCTGGTCTAAATTTAAAAGAATATCAAATTCAAGCATTAACATCAAGAGCATATAACTGTGGTGTAAGCGGAGCATTGTCAACGGAGAGAGGATCTCCAGCAATGAATTTTGTTAACTCATACAATGCTTATTGGGATGATGAAACAGACGATTTATTTGAAGAAAGAAACAATAATGCAAACTTTAATCATAGCTTATATACACAATATATGTCTAGACCAACTACATCAAGAGGACAACAGCTAGCAGGATTAGAAACACGTAGAAGATCAGAATGGACTTTATTCCAAACAGGATATTATGATGTATTAGGCGAGTGGTATGCAGAAGGCGGAGGCAGTATTTTAGAAGCAGCAGATGCAATTCACCAAGCACAAATAACATGGACATATAGTACAGGCGGAGACCTTTATTGGAATGATATTGAAATGTCAATTAACAATCCAAACAGAGTTACATGTTGTGCTACTTATGTATCTAGCGTACTTTATAGAGCAGAATGTTTTAGTTTAGAGCAAATGAATAGCTTTAACTATAATTCTAGTAACTCTTTATATAGTTTTCTAGGCAATAATGGATGGCAACGAATAGATAGCTATGGAGAATTAGAAGCAGGAGACATTGTATTTATGGATACAGATGGAGGAGCACGAAATATTACTCACGTTCAAATATATGCTGGAAATGGTACCTGGTATAATGCAGGAAGCACAAGTAGTATACAAAGAGCATCACCATACTCATCCGATGCAAGTGGTGGATTTATTGCAGCATATAGACAGCCATAAAGTATAGAATATTAGGATTTGCAATCAGAAAAATGTAACCTCTATAAGCAATATTAGTTTATAGAGGTTATTGATAAAATTTTTGTAAGAGCATAAATTAGCTCGGTAGGAGGCTAACTTGAATATAAAAAAAATTATAATAATATTACTTATTATTCTAATAATAGCAATAATTGTTTTAGCAGCATTAAATTGGTATGGAAATTATCAAGAAAAATATGAATATGATCCGCCAGAAGAAGATGTAGCAATTAATATAAATAGTACAATAGAAAAAGTAAGTACAAGAAATGATTTTTATGCAGTAAAAACTTGTATAGAAAAGTTCTACTTATATTTAGCAAAAACAGACGAGTCTGATTATTCTATTATTGATGAAGAAACAGAACAAGCACTTGAAGCGACAGATAATATGAGAAAAGAAGCTATTTATAATATGCTAGATAATAATTATATTCAAAATACAGGAATTACAAAAAATAATGTTTTGCAACATTTAGGAGAAATAGAAACATCAGATGTTATTATAGATGATATGTATGTTAGTGAGCAAACAGAAAATGTAGCAGTGTATTTAGTATATGGAAAGTTAAGAAATCAGACGACAAGGGAAAATACAGAGTTTAACTTAATGTTAAAAATAGATATGTTGAATAGAACATTTAAAGTTATACCAGCTGACTATATAAATGAATATGTAGGAGAGATCAGTGTAGGACAAGAATTGAAACTAGATATAGAAGAAACAATAGAAAAAAATGATTATAACATATTTGCATATGAAACTATATCGGAAGAAACATATATTTTAGATATGTTTAATGAATTTAAAACAGATATGATGTATGACTATGAAACTGCCTATGAAAGACTAAATGAAGAATACAAACAAAAAAGATTTGAAACCTATGAAGAGTTTGAAACGTATGCAACAGAACATATTAGAAATAGTGTTGTTATGCAACTTAATCAATACCAAGTAAATGAATTTGATAATTACACACAATATGTATGTGTAGATCAAAACGGAAAATACTATATTTTTAACGAAACAGGCGTTATGGACTATACAGTAATATTAGATACATACACAATAGATTTACCACAATTTACAGAACAATATAATAATGCTACTGACGCAGAAAAAGTATTATATAATCTTCAAAAAGTATTTTCTGCTATCAATGATAAAGACTATAACTATGTATATAATAAACTAGATAATACGTTTAAACAAAATAATTTTCCAACTTTAGAAAGTTTTCAAACTTACATTACACAAAACTTATACGAAAACAACAGTATAGCATATTCAAATTATCAAACAAGTGGAAATCTTCATATTTATGAAATTAGTATTAAAAATGCAGAAGATGAAAATAGTGCAACCGTAACTAAAAACTTTATTATGCAGTTACTAGATGGAACAGATTTTGTAATGTCGTTTAATGTATAAATAAAAATATAAATTATTATCTAGAAGGAGAAAAATAAAATGGATGACAAAAAAAGAGAAGAAGTAATGAGCAATATGGTAAAACTTAATGAAAATCTAAAAGAAAAACTTAGTTCTAATAATCAAGAAATAGTCGGAATAATATATGAAAGAGATTTTAGATTTAAAGGAACGGAACTTGGATTAACTGAAGCATATAAGGTTAAAATTAGAAATAATTCTTTACAAGAAAAAGATAAAAAAGTTAAAGAAAGTAGTGAAAAACAAGAAGGATTCCTTTATGAAATTTACGATGAAGACAATAATCTAGTAGCAACAATTAATAAAGAAGGAGAGGTCCAATTTGAACCAGAATACTTAGAAAAAATAGATAAAGGCTACATAAAAATGCTAGGACTAGAAAATGCTGAAATTGAATTACCAGAAGAATTGGAAAGAGGAGATTTAGCATTATCAAGAAAAGAAATTGAAGAAAAAATGCCTAAAAAACAAAAAGGTAAAGAAGAAAAAGAAGAGCAAAAAGAAGAAGAAAAAGAACAAAATGAGCCAGAGGTATCAGAGGACGAAGAAGAAAAATTTGCAAAGAGAAAAGGAATCCCTAGAAATAATGTATTAAAATTAAGGACAGATAGCAATTTCTTGGAAGATCATCCAGAAGTAGAAGAAAATACTTTCTTCTATAAAGATAATGATGGAATAGTAAAAGCAGAATATATTGATGAAAATGGAGAGACACAACCATCAAAATTTTTCGAAGATTCTACTACGGCAATAAGAGAAGAAACAGTTAGTATGGG
The DNA here is from genome assembly GCA_946495905.1 of uncultured Clostridium sp. Taxonomy (GTDB): domain Bacteria; phylum Bacillota; class Clostridia; order TANB77; family CAG-508; genus CALXVA01. Next base: position 3,018 of record CAMMEP010000005.1, on the reverse strand, counting down.
AGATGATGGTGTTCCAGTAAAAAAAGAAATTCCTTATCAAACAATGTTAACAAAAAATTTAAATAATGTAGACAAGGATATAAGAGAAATAAGAATTAATATTAACATCGATTCTTACGGATACTTAGAAATAAGTGAAGCTAGGCAAGGAACAAATGGAATGTGGAGTTCACATGCAATAGAAGTAGAAGGCAGAGATTATAATTCTTATGCTATGAACAAAATGACTTCCATTGAGACAAGAAAAGCAGATCCTAATAAATTTACAGAATCCTATAAAGCAGTAGAGGGAACAGAAGTAGCACAAGATGGAATCGAAATGAGTGAAATGTTTTTAATGCAATACGCACAAGAAATAATACAGAGTTTTGTAGATGAAGGATATAATAAAGAAGAAGCAATAGAAATCTTTGATTTAATGGTAGGAGAAGAAAAATTAACAGTAGAGCAAGCCAAAAAAGAAGTAAATGAAACAATTAAAGAACAAAATAAACAAGAAAAAGAACAAGAAGAGCAAAAAGAAGAAGACGAAGGAAGAACACCTTGGGGAGATGCAGAAGCAAGAAGAAATAGATAAAGAAAATGATACAAACCAATAAGATGAGAAGTTAATTATATATAATAAATAATAACACATAAAAAATCACTTTTTAAAATATAATTTAAAAGGTGATTTTTTATATGAAGAAAAGTACTATTTTTATTCATAGAGTATTAGGAATTTTTTTGATAATATTGCTAACAGTAAGTTGTAATGTTAAAGTAATAGCTATAAATCAAGAAGAAAATTTGGAAGATGAACAGGTAGATATAGATGAAATTCAAAAAGAAGTTTTAAAAACTAGTGCCGATACAGAAGAGATTGAAGTTGATTCTAGAATAGCTTTAATTTATGATAGAGCATCTGGTAGAATTTTATACCAAAAAAACGGAGAAAAGCAAACTCCAATGGCAAGTACTACAAAAATAATGACAGCAATTGTAGTGTTAGAAAATGCTAATTTAACAGATGTTGTAACAATAGATGCAAAGGCAGCAGGTATAGGAGGGTCAAGGCTAGGATTAAAAAAGAATGATAAAATAACAGTAAATGACCTGCTATATGGATTAATGCTTCGTTCCGGAAACGATGCTGCAATTGCACTAGCAACTCACGTAGGAGGAAGTGTAGACGGATTTGCAGAGATGATGAACAAAAAGGCAGAAGAAATGGGGCTTAACAACTCACACTTTGTAGTCCCACATGGATTAGATAATGAAGGTCATTATACTACTGCTTATGAATTAGCGAAAATGGCTGATTATGCACTTAATATTGATAAATTTAAGCAAATTGTAGGAACAAAAAGTACAACTATTTATATAAATGGATATGCAAAAGCCATTAACAACACTAATCAACTATTGGGGAGCATAGCAGGAGTGTATGGAGTAAAAACTGGATTTACCAATGGAGCAGGAAGATGCTTGGTAAGTAGTTGCAAAAGGGATAATTTAGATATTATAACAGTAATTATTGGAGCAGATACAACAAAACAGCGAACAGCAGATACTATTAAGTTAATTAATTATGCCTATGAAAATTATGAAATAATAAATATAAAAGAAATTGTTGAAGAGAAATATAATGAGTGGAAAGCAATAAACCAAGGTAGAATATATGTGAATAAAGGAGTAGAAAATCAGGTAGAATTGTATTTAGAAGAACTTAATTTTGAAACTATGGCTATAAAGAAAGAAGAAATAGATAAAATAGAGATAGAAGTAAATTCTATATTTTACTTAGAAGCACCAGTAGAAAAGGATAGGATTATTGCAAGCATGAAAGTTAAGTTAAATGAAGAGATAATAGACGTATTAGATATTTATAATAAAACAGAAATAAGAAAAAAAGAAATGCAAGATTATTTAATAGAATTTATAGAATGTATTAATAAAGTAAAGATTTTATAAATAATATCTATCTGAAAAGACAAGAACTACCAATTAAGAGATGAAAAATTGATACAAATATCAATCAATTTAATAAAATATATCATATTTTTTATAAATTGCAATAAAATCATAAGAAAATTCATAAAAAAAGAAACCTCTTACGAGGAAAAGAAATAATTTTCTTTTTTAGTTGGTTACTTGCCAAAGTATAACTTCCATTTTGACTTTGACAAGTCAATCTTTTCTTCTTTTAATTCCTTGATTTTGTCATTGTTTGCCACATAAACCTCAATCTGCTTTTGTACCAATGTATCCGATTTCAGTGTTGGAATAATAGAAACAAGATTTATGCCATCTTTATCTTTAAACTCTTCATATGTGCTTGCTTCAAAAGCCATATAACTTTTTACGGTGACATCAATACTTTCTTCGATAGATGCATTTTCTTCTTCATACATTGCGATTTTGTTATCAATAGTGTATCCAGTTCCTACTCTGTTAATGAGTGTAAATACCCAAATCAAGAAAATAATAGAAACTATACCAGCAAGAATGGCTACTATCAAATAGCCAGTGCACACATCTTCATCTCCATTTTCGCTTTTTGCTTCTTTTATGCACCTCACGACAAAGAATACTGTTAATGCCAAAAAGATAATGAAAAAAAGACTTACCATATTTTTTTCCTCCTTAAATACTTTTATTGTTGATAGTAACATATATGTAAAACCAAAAAGTTAGAGGAAAATCCTCTCACTAATTAGTGAAAATAGGGAAATGACACAGGTTTTTACCTATATTACTTTATATTATACATTATTTAACATAAAATTTCAAATTACTTTCTAAAGTTCATTTGCTTTTATTTTTTCACTTCTCGTTTTAAAATGATTTTGGGAAAATACCTATTATAGTAAGAATTAATTGTAAATTTTTACTATGTTCGCTTGTTTTTTGTTGTAAAATATTGTAATATGTTAGCAACCTTTCTTGTCAAAAGGCAGTTCTTTACCTGGGAACGGAAAGGGGGAAGCACATATGACAAACGCAGAACTAATTTTGCAACTAGTAGATAAATTATTA
>CAMMEP010000004.1 GCA_946495905.1 uncultured Clostridium sp. | reverse complement strand
ATTTCTACATAATACTTTCTATAATATTTTAATTGCTATAACCTATAGCTAGTCCTTTCTTACCTTCATTAGAATAGATTATTTCCTTTAATAACCATAGTAATTTATTATCTTGTATTTTTCTTGCTAATATTTTATACAATATATCCTTATCTATGTTTTGAAAGTATTTTCTTACATCCATTTTTAATATATAGTAATCTTTCCATGTTTTTGTTAAATGCCTCATGGTACTTTGCACATCCAAACATGCTTTATGCATTCCTCTATTTTTTAAGCATGCATAACTTGTATCGATAAAAGTTGGTACAAAGTATGGCTCTAAAAAATTATCCACAACCCATCTATGTACTATTCTATCTAGATAGATGCTCTTTTCTATTTTCCTTAGTTTTGGTTCTGTTACATAAAATACAGTATAACCACTATGTTTATATGTTCCATTTTTTAATTTTTCATATAACCACATAATGTATTCTTCTTGTTTTAGGTTAAAAATTATTATTTCTTTTCGATACCCTTTTCCTTTTCTACTTAATTTATGTGCTTGCATTAAACTTTCATAGGATAGTTTTTTATCAAATTCATTTCTTATTGTTTTTGGCATAATACTTAATTAGTCCTCCTACTATTTTTCCTATTTCATAGATTAATTCCATTGCTACTTTAAACTTTTTTTCATCTATCCATCTGTTTTTTAACATGATTCGTAAATAGATTCTTTCTAATACAAGCTCTGCATCTATTGTATTTAAATAACTAATTCTATTTTCTATTTTGTTAATATAGACTGCATTTGCTAATAATCGATACATACTTACTTTATATTCATTACCTATATTAAACTTCTCTGTTCGTGGAATTTTTAATATTACATTTAACATATATTCTATGTATTTTTCTATCTTTGGTATTAGGATAAGTACTTCTTCTTGTCTCATTCTATTTTCCTCACTACTTATCTTTTATATTATTTTGTTTTCGTTCTTCTTCTAACATTTTTGTTAATGCTAATGCATACTTATCTGGTTTAGCATATCTTTTATTTACATCTCCACTACATAGAAGGCAATTAATGGTTCTTTCTTTTTCATTATTGTATTTTCCTTTTTTACGTATTATTTCTTTTAATTCTATTTTTTCTGAATCAAAATCATAAATTACATAGGCATATTTCATTTTATTTAATTTTTCTACATATTTATTTAGTGAAACAGCTGGAAATCCTACTTTACAGACATTCATTTTGAAGCATGTACAGTTTAAGTTCAATTTTTTATGCATTAATACTGCATCTTCTCCTACTGCTATATAAAATGTACCTAGTTTAACGAATACAACTGCTCCTTTTTCTTTTTCCTTTAATATTTCTAACATTTGGCTAAATGCCATTTCTATCACCACCTAATATATTTTTAGCGGTGGCACCATTACTTCTTTGACTTAATATTTAATATTTTAATTTTGCACAACTTTCTCTAAAAAAACTCTGAAACGCAGTAATGGCGCCATGCGCTCCTGTAAGGAGGCTGGCGCCATGCGCTCCTGTAAGAGGAAAATTTTCTCCTTGCAAGAACATGTAAAATTTCATTTTCCATGTTCTTGTACGTCTAAAATTTTCCTCTTGCTAGCGTACTCTCGTTCGCTAGACGTATGTCCTAATACATCTACTTTTTCATTATTATTCACTTATTTAATTACTCTATTCTCTCTATCAGCTTTCAGACCTACAAATACAAGCTGAGGCGAAAACCGACGTAGTCGCCAGCAATAGTCGCAATGACGTGGTTACGGTAAGCCGTGTAACTACGGCTATTGTAGTAATAACCTCCCCTAATCACGCAAGGGTAAGCATTACTGCTATACGCGTAACTAGAGTATTCTGTAGTCCACTCTCTTACATTTGAAGCCATATCATTTATTTTACATACTTCATCTCCATTTGTTCCTGTATTTGCTAAACTACTATTAATCGACCTTCCAGATTGATTTGCATAATTGTCATTTCCAGCTTGTTGTATATACACAATTGCTGTATCCCATGCATAACTATTCATTAAATCACTAGTTACACTTGCGCTATCTTCATAAGTATTTATTGCAACTTTTGATGCATCTAATTCTGTTATATAATTCCACAATGTTCCTTCACTATATGACATACTTCCATCACTTGAAGTTCTATATGCTGTTGAAATTTTTGATGCAGCTTTATAATCTGCTACACTACTTCCACTTGCGAAGCTAGCTTCATATCTTCCTATATAATATCCTCCATTTTCTCTTGCACTATTCAAAAATCCTGCTAAATCTTTTGCTGTAGCATTTTCTCCATCCAATCCACTACTTGCTACTCCTTCTCGATAATCTACTAATTCTTTATAATCTGAATCTATTACAACACTATCCGATTGGTCTGTATAATTTGCTGCATCTTGCACTAGAGTTGGAGTCCCATCTGTTGTACTAAATGTATATCTCCCTAATGTTACTTCTTTTGTCTCTCCAGCATCATTTGTAAAACTTCCTACTGGTATCCACACATATTGACTTCCTTGTACTGCTGAGTCATTTGAAGCCGAAACATCCTCTATTACGATTCCTTGCTGCACGGTATCTCCTGAATCATCCGCTATTTTAAATCCTTCTGGGACTGTTATTTTATTATTTTGATTATCCACTACTATTGTTTTTTCTGAAAATCCTTCTTCTTGTCCTTTTGCTTCTGACATTGGTATCTCTGGCATTCCATCTCCATCACCAGAACCACCATTTCCGCTTCCTACTCCATTTATAATTTCATCTAAATAACTTTCCACATTTGTTATGGATTCATCTGTGTACGAGGTATCATTTGCGTAATAATCTCTTGCATCTTCTGCTCTTTGTATTAATCCATTATTCCCAAATGCAAAATTTATTGCTACTGTGGCTAAGATGATTAATATTATTATTGTGATAACAAGTGCCACCAATGTAATACCTTTTTCTTGTGACATTCTTTGAAATTTCTTTAATTTCTCCATTTCTATTTTTCTCCTCTCCTTCGTTTTTTAGTAATTATTCATATTTTATTCATATTTATGTACTACTAAGAAGAAACTTTAAATACGAATTTATAAATAATTACTTTTTCTCCTATTATGCTCTGTTCCTTTCTGTTTTATTCATCTTTCTGTCATTTTTTCTGTTTGTTTTTACTTAAATTTTTAAAACTCCAAAGTACTTTTGGTATTATTAATACTTTTTCGTTTCAAAGAATATCACTATATTTTTCTTTAAATTAATTCTACCTCCTTGTACTTTGTCATTTTATGCTTTAAGTATATTTTTATTCTATACTAACAGCTTTATTTTTGCAAGAGTTTTTTTAATTTTTTTCGTTACTTAAATTGTTTGTTATTATTCACGGTTGCTTTTTGTCGTAGCAATGCCTATTTTAATTTTATGTTGTAGTGCTTAAGGTGGGGACCGACAAGTTTACAAACTGTTAAGCGAAGCTGTTACAGTTTGTACGATGTTGGGGGCCGGAAACATAAAATTAAAATAGGCATTGCTACGACATTCTAGAGCCAATTGTGAATTATAACAAATTATCTCTACTTTAACACCTCACTTAATACTTTCGAAAAATATTTCATACTTGTTAAGCATTGCTCCATGGTATTTCCTGTTGCTCCTACTTCTATAATGCTAGCACCTTTTGCAAGTTGTTGGTTATATCTGCTATCTCTTAAAATAATTGGTTTAAACAAGCCTGGATACATTTCATTTGCTTTTTCTTGTATTTTTATTGCTAATTTTAAATTTTCATTCCAATTGTCATGCTCACTTCCTCCACCATTACTTCCTATTACAAACATCATTTGTGCCGCTTCTTCCTCTCCAATTTTAACAGTAGGTGCATAGGAGCTATCCCCTATGGCATCACGATGCATATCAAACAAAATATCTGTATCTTTATTCTCTTCTAATAGCTTTGCTACACCTTTTAAAGATCTATCATACGATTGGCTATAAGAAGAGTCATATATAGTAGTATCATGAATTACATTGTATCCATAATGTTTTAAGTATTTTGTAAGTTCTGTACCTACTCTTACCATATTACAATTTAAATCCTTTGTTCTAAAATTTCCAGAAGCCTCATATTGATAATTCTCTGTTGGCGTATAGCTTTCACAAGTATGTGTGTGATAAATTAAAATATTCTTCATATTCACATCAACCTCTGGCACAAGCATCTCTTCTGTTAATTTTATATTATCTGTTTCATTACGTATTTTTACCCCATTGTATTCTGTTGTGTATTTTTCTGGTACATTGTTTTCCACTACTTCTGTTTCTAATCCTGTTTCTGCTTCTTTTACTTCTTCAGTTTCAGTACTACCTTCTTCTGCCTCATTTACTCCACTAGCTACTCCATCATTTGATGTTTCCTCATTACCATTTTTTTCTACACTGTCCATCATTCCCAGTTCTACGCCCAATGCCATCTTTAATGGTTCTACTTTAGCATTTGTAGAAGATGTATCTTCTTTTTTATTTACACTTCTTATACTTGGAATAACTGTATCTAAACATGCAAGAAACGAATTTTTATCTACATTTAACTTGGTTTTAAAACTTGAAAAATACTTCGTAAATCCTACTATTACAGCTATTATAACTGTTATTTTAATGAAATATTTAATGATATCCTTGATGTCAATTACCGCCAAATTTATCATATATATGTCCTTCCTTATTCTTTTTATAGTACAAGTTACTATATATAAATATATTCTTGTACACAAAAAAATATAACCTAAAATTGAATTTAGGTTATATCTTTTACATACTATTTACAATTTTTTAATATTTCTATTGCAGTCTCTACGCTTACTTCCTCTTGTTCTCCTGTTTCCATATTCTTTAAACTTACAGTTCCATTTTTTTCTTCCTCTTCTCCAATAATTGCTACATAAGGAATTCCAAGCTTATCTGCATATTTAAATTTAGCCTTTATCTTCTTGTTTTCCATATAGACATCTGCGTTTATTCCTGCTTGTCTTATTTTTGTACCTATCTCCAAGGCTGTATTTGTGTTTTCTGTCATAGAAACTACTAGCACCTTTGAGATTGCTTTTTGTTCTTCTTTTAGAATATTTAGCTCATTTAATTTATAGAATAAACGTGTTAGGCCAATGGAAACGCCAACTCCTGGTAGTTTTTTATCCGTATAGAATTCAGCTAAATTGTCATATCTACCACCAGAGCAAACACTTCCTACCTCTCGATAGTCATTTAAAAAGGTTTCATATACCGTTCCTGTGTAATAATCTAATCCTCTGGCAATTGTTAAATCCACTTTAAAATTGGTATCTGGCACTCCAAATAATCGTACATATTTTACAACTTGTGTTAATTCGTCTAGTCCTTGTTTAAATAATTCATTTGAAAAGTTTAGATTTTGTAATGCTTCTAACTTTTCATCTGTTGTACCATCAATTTCTAAGAAAGCAATTATTTTATCTATTTTACTTTCTTCTATTTTTAAATCTTGTAGGCATTTAATAACATTATCTTTTCCTATTTTTTCAAGCTTATCAATAATTCGCATTACTTCTACCGATTCTTCTTGTAATTCTAATTCTTCAAATAAGCCATTTAAAATCTTTCTGTTATTTATTCTAATAGTAAAATCATCAAATCCAAGTTCTTTTATGGTTGTATAAATAACACTAGGCATCTCTGCATCATTAATAATACTTAGCTCTCCATCACCAATAATATCAATATCACATTGATAAAACTCTCTGTATCTACCTTTTTGTGGTCTTTCTCCTCGATATACTTTCCCTATTTGATATCTTTTAAATGGAAAAGTAATATCATTTTGATACTCGCATACATACTTAGCAAGTGGTACCGTTAAATCAAAACGTAGCGCTAAGTCATTCTCTCCTTTGTTAAAACGATAGATTTGCTTTTCCGTCTCTCCACCTGCTTTTGCAAGTAGTACATCTGCCATCTCTATAATAGGTGTATCAATTGGAAGAAAACCAAATCTTTCATACGATTTTCTAATTTTATCCACCATGCTATTAAATTGAATTTGCTCACTAGGTAGCAACTCCATAAAACCTGGTAATGTTCTTGGTTCTACTTTCATCTTTCATCCTCCTTGTCGTTATTGTTTCTTCCTTTTTACTTCGTAGACACTGTCTATTTTTCTTAGGGCTTTTAAAACGTTATTTAATTGTTCTATGTTTTCTACTTCTATGGTTAATTCTGTCATTGCAATTTTTTCTTTAGTTGCTTTTGAGCTTACTGCAATGATAGTACATTTATTGTTTCCTAGTACATTGATTATATCTGCTAGTAGTCCGCTTCTATCGTTTGCATATATTTCTATGTCAACACTATATGCAGTCTTTTTGTTTTCGCTCCAATAAACGTCAATGATTCGGTTTCCTTCTTCTAGTAATTTTTTTGTGTTTACGCAATTGGTTCTATGTACGGAAACTCCTCTACCTCTTGTAATATACCCTATTATTTCGTCTCCTGGTACAGGGTTACAGCATTTAGATAGCTTAACTAAGCAGTTGTCTATTCCTTTTACAATAATTCCGTTTTGGGATGGTTTTTCTTTATGCACTCTTTCTTTCGAAAGTTCTTCTAGTGTTTTTTCTATGTTATCTTCTTTATGCACTTTTCTATATTCTTCTAGCATTCTAGCAATTATTTTTCCTGCCGTGTTAGAACCAAATCCCACACTAGAATACATATCATCCAAAGAATTATATTTATATCTGTTTAGCACCACTTGAATAAATTCTGGTTTAAACAAGTCTTCATGCTTCATTCCAATTTTCTTTAATTCTTTTTCAATTAGGTCTTTTCCTTTTTCAATGTTTTCTTCTCTTAGGTTTTTCTTAAACCATGCTAATATTTTATTTCTTGCTCTTGAGCTTTTTACAAATTTAAGCCAGTCTCTGCTTGGTCCTTTGGATTGGTCAGATGTTATGATGTCTACGATATCTCCATTATTTAATTTTGTAATAATTGGCATCATTTTGCTATTTATTTTACAGCCAACCATGTGGTTTCCTATTTCTTCATGTATTTGATACGCAAAATCGATTGGTGTTGCTCCTTTTGGAAGTACTTTTATGGCTCCTTTTGGTGTAAAAATGTATACTTCATCTTCAAATAATTCCTTTTTCAAAGTTTGCATAAACTCTTCTGGATTTTGCATTTCGCTCTGCCATTCTAATGTTTCTCTAACCCAAGCTAGTTTGTCTTCTTCTACTTTTACATTCGATTTTTTTCCGCTTAAGAAGCTAGACTCTTTATATGCCCAATGGGCTGCGATACCATATTCTGCTACTCGATGCATGTCCCAAGTACGAATTTGTACTTCAAAAGGAGTACCTTTTGGACCAATTAACGTAGTATGTAAGGATTGATACATATTTGGTTTTGGTACAGCAATATAGTCTTTAAATCTTCCTGGCATTGGGTTATATAAATCGTGAACTACGCCAAGTGCTGCATAACAGTCTTTTACTGAATTTACAATAATTCTTAATGCAAATAAATCATAGATTTGGTCTAAGGTAGAATTATCTCTTTTCATTTTTCGATAGATACTATATAAATGCTTTGCTCTTCCTGTTACTTCTGCATCAATTCTTTGCTTTTTTAGTTCTCCTTTAATTTGCTCCATGATGAGTTCAATAAATTGTAATCGTTCTTCTCTTTTTTTATCAATTCCTTCTACAATTTCTCGATAATCTTCTGGATACAAATATTTAAAAGATAAATCTTCTAATTCCCATTTTAGCGAATATACACCAAGTCTGTTAGCAAGAGGTGCGTATAATTCCATAGTTTCTTTTGCATTTGCAATTTGCCTATCACGTGATAGATATTTTAGTGTTCTCATATTATGCAATCTATCTGCTAGTTTAATTAAGATAACACGGATGTCTTTTCCCATTGCTAAAAACATTTTTCTGTAATTTTCGACTTGTTGCTCTTCTAAACTTGCATATTGTAACTTACTAAGTTTGGTAACTCCATCTACCATATAGGCTATTTCTTCATTAAATTCTTTAACTAAATCTTCGTAAGTTGTATCGGTATCTTCTAATACATCATGCAAAAGTGCTGCACAAATGGTATTATCATCTAAGCCCAAATCTGCAAGCGTATATGCTACTTGAACAGGATGAATAATGTATGGCTCTCCTGATTTTCTTAGTTGATCACCATGTTTTGCTTTTGCAAAATCATAAGCTCTTTGAATTAATTTGGTATCTCTTCTTCCTCGTTTTTTCTTTACTACTGCAATAATGTCATCAATTGTTACTTCTTTATATTCTGACATTTTTCCACCCCCTTAGTACGATTTACGAATGTCTTTTATCATAATTTGTATGCTTTCCATCCCGTTATAAGAATTAATATCTAAATTTCCTACTATATCTACTTTATCGTCTAATAAATATTTTTCTGTTAAATCTCCCATGTTGAATCCAATTGCATTTACCATAAAGTTGTCATCTTTTAGAGTTAGTTTCAAGTGTTTTCCTTCTGATAATGCTCTTATAGAATTGATTTTTAAATTTTTAAATAGGAATAATGGCATTTTATTTGCTTCTCCAAATGGTTCTAGCATTTTCAAACTTTTTACACTTTCCATGTCCACTTGTTTTAAACTAAGTTCACTATCAATATTAATAATTGGTACTATTTTATCTACTTCACATTGTTTTGCATAGGCTTCTAATTCTTTTTTAAAATTTTCAAATTCATTTTTTTTTACAGTAACTCCTACTGCCATGGCATGACCGCCAAACCTCTCTAAATGGGTGCTACATTTGGTTAAAGCTTCATGTAAGTCAAAACCAGGTACACTTCTTCCAGAACCTTTTCCTTCTTCTTCTTCAAAACAAATTAAAATAGATGGTTTAAAATATAGTTCTGTTACTTTTGATGCAACAATTCCAATAATTCCATGATGCCAATCTTTATTTCCTACAATAATACAAGATTTTCCTTTTTCTTCTTGTTCAATTTTTTCTACTGCCTCATCAAAAATTTTCTTTTCTATATTTTGTCTTTCTATATTATACTCATTTAATTTTATTGCTAATTTTTTAGCTTCTTCATAATTTGTACTTAAAAATAAATCTAAAGCAAGCTTTTCGTTGCCCATTCTACCACATGCATTAATTCGTGGTGCTACTCCAAAGGATATTGCTCCAGAATCGATATTTTTAAAACCGGTAACTTCTAATAATGCTCTTAAACCAATATTTTTTGTTTGTGCTATTAGTTTCAATCCTAATTTTGCAATTACTCTATTTTCATCTACTAATGGAACAATGTCTGATATAGTTCCAATACATACAATATCTAAATATTTTAAATATTCTTTTTCTTCTAGTTTTAGCTTGATAGAAATAGCCTGGATTAATTTAAAAACAACGCCTACTCCTGCTAATTGATTAAATGGATACTTATTGTCTTTCCTTTTTGCATCCATAACAGCTAAGGCTTCTGGCAAAACTTCGGTTGGCTCATGATGGTCCGTAATTAGTGTTTCTATTCCTAGAGAATTTGCATAAGCAATTTCTTCTATTCCGGATATTCCACAATCAACGGTTATCATTAAACGGAAACCTTCTTGATATATCTTTTGAATAGCTTCTTTGTTTAATCCATAGCCTTCATCTAATCGATTTGGAATATAGTAAGATACTTCTAATCCTCTTTCTTCCAAAAAGCTTTTTAATACGGTAACACTAGTAATTCCATCGGCATCATAATCGCCATAAATCATTATCTTTTGCTTGTCTTCCATTGCTTTTAGAATCCTATCTACTACAATTTTCATATCTGGCATTAAAAATGGGTCATGAAAATCTTTTCTAGTAGGATTCATAAATAAATCAATTTCTTCTTTTTGGGTTAAGCCTTTATTTACTAATATTCTAGCTAAAATTTCATTTATTCCATATTTTTTTGTTAATTCACTTACTTTATTTTCATCTATTTCGTAGCATTCCCATTTTTTATTCATCCGTTTCTCCTTCAAAATTTACAATATACTTAATATTTTACTACAAATCTGGCTTTTTTTAAAGAGGTATGGGAAAATTTTTGAAAAATAGTCAATTGAAAAGTAATATCTGCTTTTTCAATTGACTATTCTATAAGATGTCGTAACATTTTAAATAAATTTATTGAAATATTCTATTAAAAATAGTGGGATATTGATGACTTTCCCATTCCTTGATAAATTATTCATAGAAAATCTTATCGCTACTTCATTATTATATTTTTCATTATACCTAGTTAAACTAATATTATTAGTTGATTTATTTGCTTTTACTTCAATTGGTATTATCTTATTTTTATTTTGAATAATAAAATCTATTTCGTGTCTATCGAATGTAAAATAATTTGGTACTGAATCCAATATAATACATAACATATTTAGTACGTAATTTTCTGTAAATGCTCCTTTAAATTCTTCAAATAGTTTATCTCCTTCTACCACTATTCTACTATCTAAGTTTGACATTCTTCTAAGTAAACCAACATCATTCATGTAAATTTTAAATGAGCTTAAATCTGTATATGCTTTTAGCGGAAAATCCGTTTTTGTTACATTATATATTTTATAAATTAAATTTGCATCATTTAGCCAATTTAAAGCACTTTCATATTCTCTTGCTCTGGCTCCCTCTTTAATCGTTTGATATAAAAACTTCTTGTTTTCTTTTGCCAATTGTGATGGTATATTATTCCAAATTAAAGATATTTTGTTTGCTTCACTATTTTGCGTGTGTTTTGAAAAATCACTTTCATATGCTTTTAATATATTTTCTTGAACACTATTTACAAGCCCCACATCTTTTTCATTAACCCAAATATTAACAGCCTCTGGCATACCTCCAATAATAAAATATGCTTTCAATTTTTCCTCTAATTGATTAAAAAATATAGTAGGAATATTTTCAATTTTTGTTATGCTTTTCATATATTCTACTAAATTTTCGCAATTATCTGCAATTAAGAATTCACTAAATGTCATTGGATACATATTTAGAAAATCTACTTTTCCTACTGGAAATGATGTATGTGATAGTCTAATTCCCAATAAACTTCCAGCACAGACCACATGATATTCATTTGCTTCTTCCTGGAAATACTTTAAACTATTTAACGCATCTGGGCATTCTTGAATTTCATCAAATATGATTAATGTTTTTTCTGGCAATATTGCTTTTCCATAGATAAATGCTAACTGTTCTAATATTCTTTTTGGATCTTTTGTATTGCTAAATAAATTATACAAATCTTCATCATGGTCAAAGTTAAAATAAGCAACTCCTTCATAATTTTCTTCTCCAAATTGTTTTAAAATATATGTTTTCCCTATTTGCCTTGCACCTTTTAAAATCAATGGTTTTCGATATTTGCTTTCTTTCCATTTTATTAATTCATTTAATATAAATCTCTTCAAAGGAATCATCTCCCATAATTAATATATACAAATCATATATCAATTATACTATTTTTGTCACACTTTTGCAAGTATATTGGTTGCTTTTTTACACGTTTTTGTAAGCAATTTATTGCAAATTATCACATTTTTACAATTATACTAATGCTAAAATTGCTAATAATATTATTTTTCCCAAATTAATTGCTACAAAATAGAAGTTTGTAAGAGGTATACCCATCTTATTTAAAATATCAAATTGTTTTACCAATGTATTTATTTCTTTGTCTGTTACTTTATTTGTTTCCGCTTTAAATTCCTGCATATATTCTTTTGATACATACATAGCTCTACTCATTGCCTCATTTTCTAAGTACATTCGTACTGTGCAATATATAATTGACAATATAGTAAATATTTGTATATATAACATGCTATTTCCTACATTGAATAAAATTAGCAATATGGCAATGATAAAACATAGCATATAAATATTAGAGAATATAAAATTAAAGAGCAATATTTTTCTATTTTGAACTGAATGTAAACACTCATGTGCTATTGTTTGAATTCTGGTAAAAGTGTCTTTTATATTAGCAATAATAATCTTATTTGTTAAAGCTATGTATAAACTTGTTTTTGAATCTTGTGTTTCCTCAATTGTCACATTTCTATTATCTAATTTTTCTAATATTTTCTCACAAATTTCTTTATTTTCTGGGAACTTATCTGCTATTTTATTTAATTCTTTATCATATCCTATTTCTTTTATTTTTTTAATATCTTTAATATGTATATTAAAGCCTATTTTTAATGCAATAATTGCTATTATACTTGTTATTATAATTACTATATATTCCATTTTCTATGATAACTCCTCTCTTTAATTTTACACAAAAAGCTTTTGGTATGCGAATAAACACATATCAAAAGCTAAATAACAACTATTTTTCCACATATTATCGACATTTTTATATTATATTTATTGTTTTATTTATGTTCTTTTTATTCTTTATACATAACTTTTTATAGTTATCTTTTATTTGTTTATATAACTCATTAATTAAAGCACATCTCGTATGGCTTCTGCAATTATTTTATTTACATCTGCAATCATTACATTAAACTTCACTTCTAAATCGAAGTACTGTTTTATTTGTTCATCTTGAACTAGTATTGAATACATTTCTTCTAGTTTTTTTGATTTTTCTTCGTCTTTTCCCTCTCCTGTATATTGCATTAGCTGTACATCATATCTTAGTTTTTCAAATTCTTCTACTTTCTTTTTTGAATCTATATTAGACATAATTTCATCTTTTAATTTTTTATAAGATTTATATTCTTCTGACTCTCTTATCTCACTTGCTAATCTATTTGCTGTATCATATACGTTCATTTTCACATCACCTTTCATTTTCCAATTTAGGGACAGGCCTATTTCTATACTTTTTTCCAATTTAACGCCTGTCCCTATTTTGGAAGAAAGTGAACAAATAGGCCCGTCCCCAAATTGGAATTTATATTAGGCATACGCATGTTTTTTCTTGAATGCCAATAAGTTTGTAATTTCTCTTTCCGTATTTTTCGCTTTTGTGGTCTTTTTTGCTTTTTCTTGGGCAATTTGTTCCGCTTGTCTTTCTGCCATTGTTTTGCAAATTGCTTTTTCATAGATATAATGTGTTTCTTGAGCTATTTTGTTCCAATTAAATTCTTCTTTTACTTTTAATTTAGCTTTTTTAGCTACATTGGCAGATAGTTGTGCATCAAATAATAAGCTTAATACCGAATCTGCTATTGAATTTGGATTTCCTGCATAGCTTTTCATTCCATCTACTCTATGTTCTACAATTTCATTTAAGCCTCCAATATCAGATACTACTGTTGGAACACCAGCAAGCATTGCTTCTAACGCTACAATTCCAAAAGGTTCATAGGTACTTGGGAATACAGCTACATCTGCACATTTGTACATTTTTTGTACTTGTTTTCCATTTAAGTATCCTGTAAAGTATACCTTATCTGCTAATCCTAAATGATTTGCTTGTGCTTTTAATTCATCTAACATTCCACCTTTTCCTGCAATAATTAATTTTGCATCATGATAGTTTGCTAAAATTTTTGGCATTGCAGAAATTAAATGTTGAACTCCTTTTTCATATACCAATCTTCCCATGTATAGTATTATTTTTTCATTATCCATTGCATATTGTCTTCTAAAATCGTAGTCTCTATCTACTCCTGTAAAGTTGTTTAGGTTTATTCCATTAGGAACTACATTTATTTTATCAAATGGAAGTCCAAATAATCCTTGTACATGTCCTTTCATATAGTTACTATTTACAATAACTTCTGTTGATTCATATGTTAAAAGCCATTCTGTATCGTTAATATATCTTTGTATTTCGTCATGTATTCCAGAATTTCTTCCTGATTCTGTTGCATGAATAGTTGAAACTACTGGAATATCAAAGGAATTTTTTAATGTTTTTGCTGCATTTGCCACTAACCAGTCATGTGCATGAATTACATCAAATTTTCCATTTTTATTTATTATTTCTGAAGCTTTTGCTATTAAATTAAAATTAAGTTGTAAAATCCAATCGATAAAATTATTAGGATGTATCATGTAATTATCTACACGATATACCTCAACACCTTTATCATTTTCATAATATGGTACATCTCCATCTTTATAAGTTACAACGGTAACTTCGTGACCATCTTTTATTAGTCTCTTAGATAAATCATGCACTACTCTAGCAATTCCGCCAACGATTCTTGGTGGATATTCCCATGTTAACATTAATATTTTCATTGGTAATAGCCCCTTTCGATTTCTCTTTTGATTATCCCTTATCAATTAAATATATTGTATACAAAATTATTACAAAAGTAAACAATTTTTGATGATTTTTTTAAGTTTTTTTTATCCACATATTTATTGTATTTTTTTATAAAATATAGTATAATAAATAATGTACTTGGGGATGTATTTGGTTTCGACAGTACTTCTGAAGTATAAATAGCGAGTAGTGGATGGTCGCTTTGGCCACTATAAAAAAGCGAAAATAAAAATAAACGCTGATAATAATAGAGAATTAGCATACGCTGCTGCTTAAGTTTAAGCAGCCCGCCAATCTAAAACTTCCTACGGTTTTAGATAAGGTGATGATTTTGTAGGATAACAAATTAAGTCTTTGTCATAAGACTTAAGGGTATTTTAATGACTACCTAAAAGATAAGTTTGTTTGTTAATTTACTTTTAGGGAAATTTTATAACAAACTGCACTCGGAGAAGTTTATATGGATGGATTATTGGACAGGAGTTCGACTCTCCTCATCTCCACCATAGATTTATCAAATATTTAAATACTTTGATAAATCTATTTTTACTTTAAAACAAGATAAAAACAAATGAATAAATAAAAGAGGTAGTCTGAAAAACTACCTCTCTCTAAGTAGATTCTAAGTAAGTAAAATCTACTTATCTTCATTTTTTTCTGTTTCGTCGTTGTTATTCTTTACCAAAACCTGATTATAGTAACATTCTACTTCTTGGCAATGTTTTTTTGTTGTTGTGAAGGTTTTTCCTCTTAATTCATATCCTTCATCTAAATACCGCTGAACTTGTTTGGTAAAACAACTGTCATATCTTTCACATACAAGAACAAATTTCATTTGAAAATCCTCCTTAACATTGAAATATTCTACTGACTTCGTTACTTGAACATGTGTCTTACTCCACATATCTTTTTTAAGGATAACACATTTTACATAAAATGGCAAGTAAATTATTATATGCTTTTTTTCAATATTTGAGTTCACTTTTGTTATTATTACCTTCTTGTATTTTTATGTAAATTATGGTATAATAATTTTATGCTCAAAAAGAGCGGTAACTATTAGGCCATATAATAGGAGGAAAAAGTTATGACACAAAAAAAAGTTGAAGGTTATTGTCCCGAGGGTGCATTTTCTTGTTATCTTCGGACAGAGGATAATGTTCCGGAGAATGCTGAGAAGGCTGTGCAACTCTTAGGACAACGCATTCGCTATCTGGTATATGATTTGTATCAGAAAGCAAAATTTAATCACGATAGTGATTATTGCTATGCGGTAGATGCTATTTGCGGTGCTAACGGCACTCTTGGCATTGAGATTGCAACAGCATTACGGGTATTAGTTCCCGTATTCGACTCTCTGAATGACCAAAAAATTTATTGTTTTGATGTTCAGGATCTATCAGAAATTCCGGCATTAGTCCAGAATGCCGATAATTTTAGTTGGTCGATAAAGCCTCAACTTTCTTACAAGGCGTGGCTTTTTAAAGATAATCGCTTCATTGCGGTTATCGAAAACCAAAATAATAGCTTAAAGCTATACTTCTATAAGAGAGATTCTCTAAAAGAAGAATAGCATGGCCTCAAAAGTGGACTCAATGTTAATATTTGAGTCCACTTTTGTAATTTTAATTTTTTTTCAATTTCTATTGCATAAATTTTATTTTTATGCTAATATAATAAAGTAATGTTTATAGGGGTATAGTGTCAATGGTTAGCACGATGGTCTCCAAAACCACAAGTCTGAGTTCGAATCTTAGTACCCCTGCCAAATAAATATAATTCATTCTATGGTGACTTGTATGAACTAATTTACAAAATCATTGATGCACAGTTTTCTTTAATTGTGCATTTTCATTTAATAAAAGGATTGAAAATATGGAAAAAATAGAGAAAAAAAGCAATAATAATTTTTGTAAAAAAATAATGGAAAACAAATTAGTAAAAAAAATTTTTACTAAAGAAGTCATACTATATGCATTATTTGGAGTACTTACCACTGTTATAAATATAGGTTCCTTTTCTATTATGACAAAATTTTTTAATATTAATGAGAATTTAGCCAATAATATTGCTATTGTTTTAGCTGTGCTAGTTGCTTATATTACAAATAAGGATTTAGTTTTTCATTCACAAGCAAATGGATTTGGTGAGAAATTTATTGAGTTCTGTCGTTTTATTTTAGGAAGACTTGCTACAATGTTTATTGAATCGATTGGTGGTTCATTATTATTTAAGTACGTACCAATTCCATTCATTGTAAGTAAATGTATTATAACAGTAATTGTAATTATTCTAAATTTCTTTATTAGTAAATTCTTTGCATTTAAAACAAGTAACAAAGAAGAAAATTAACATAGAAAAAAATTATTTTTATATTTTCGGGGGCTATTAGATGTTAGAAAGTGAGGTTTTATATGTCTAATAGTTTTTTTGTACCTTTTAAAACTTTAATTTACAGTATTCTATTTATTATTTTATTTATTTCTATTTTCTTTATTCCAATATTTCCAGATTCTTTTAATTCTTATTCCTATTCTGACGGCAGTAATCTTGTAATTGATATTAGCTCTTCTGGCTATGCATGGCCTTCCCCTGGATATACTACTATTAATTCTTATTTTGGTTATCGAACTTCTCCCACAGCTGGTGCTTCTTCTTACCATTCCGGACTAGATATTGGAGCTCCCGAAGGAAGTAAGCTAATAGCTGTTACCTCTGGCGAAATAACTTTTGCAAGTTTTCTTGGTGGTGGTGGATATACTATAACTTTAACTTCCGGGAATATGAAATTTACGTATTGCCATGTTTCTCCAAACTATATTGTAGAAGTACGGTGACCATGTTATGCAAGGTCAAGTAATTGGCTATGTTGGTCCAAAATATGTATATGGAGTAAAAGGAAATCAGTATGCGGATGAAAATGGCATACCTACCAATGGTGCTACTACTGGTCCCCATTTACATTTTGGTGTTCGTGTGAACGGAAACTACATTGACCCTCTTTCTCTGTTTTAATACATTATAATATTTTTGAATTATATATTTGAACCTGATGCATTATCAGAAAAAAAGATGAGGCTTACATATCCTCATCTTCGTTTTCATCGTCTTCTTGCTTTTCTTCTTTATGCTTTTTGCTAGATTTTTTATATTCCACACTATCTTCTGCTACTTCGTCATGATAGCAATGTGAGCAATCTCCTCCACAAGAAAATTCCTCTTCTGCATTCCAATCTAGTTCGATAATATTATTGCAATTAGGACATTTCACTTCTTCTTTTTCACCATCTTCTATATCGGTAGTAAATTCATAATTACAATAAGGACAAATAATTTCAAATTCATATTCGTCATCATCTTCGTAGATATCTCCTTCTATTTCATCTACCATAGATTGTACACTACTTATTCTGCTATTTATTTCTTCTTGTCTTTCTTCAATTTCCTTTATTCTGGCATCTGTAAGAGCTGTTAATCGGTCAACGATATCCATGAAAATTAGTGTTAATTCCATGAATTTTTCCTTGGTATAAAGTAAATCTTCTGGATCTTTAATATTATTTTCTAAATCCTCAAGAATTTTTTTATATTTACCTTTTATATCAGACATTAAAAATATCCTTCCTTTCTTACACCCTTTCCATATATTCCCCAGTTCTTGTATCGATTCTTACAACATCTCCAATATTTACAAATAAAGGTACTGTAAGTTTATATCCATTTTCTAGTGTTGCTGGTTTTCCTGATGTTGTTGTTGTGTTTCCAGCAAATCCTGGTTCTGTATATGTAACTTCTAATTCCACGAACATTGGTGGTTCTACTGAGAAAACATTTCCTTTAAAAGATAATATTTTTACATTCATGTTTTCCTTTAAGAATTTTAGTCCATCACCAATTTGCTCTGCATTAAGTGGTAATTGTTCATAAGTTTCATTATCCATAAAATAATATAAACCACCATCATTATATAAATATTGCATTTCTCTTTTTTCAATTTCTGCTCCTGGGAATTTTTCTGATGGGTTAAATGTTTTTTCTAAAACTGCTCCTGTTATTACATTTTTTAATTTTGTTCTAACAAAAGCTGCTCCCTTTCCTGGTTTTACGTGTTGGAATTCAACTACTTTAAATACATTTCCATCCATTTCAAATGTTGTTCCATTTCTAAAATCTCCTGCCATATATACTTCTGCCATATATATTACCCCTTTCAATTAACATAATTTTAACATTCAATATTTTACCATATATTTTATCTTAAATCAAGTATTATATTCTTATTTATCTACAATAATATAATTTTTATCCGATTTCGTTAAATTTATACATCCAGATTTTGTAATTAAACAAGTATCTTCAATTCTTACACCAAAATTTCCTGGCATATAAATTCCTGGTTCATTAGAAACTACCATATTTGCTTTTAAAGCATTGTCATTTTTGCTATTAATATACGGCATTTCGTGTATTTCTAGACCAATTCCATGGCCTAAGCTATGCACTAAATCGTAACCATTTAATTTAAAATCATTTTCTACCATTTTGGAGACAACTCGAATGCTAGCTCCCTCTTTATACTCTTTTAAAGTCTGTAATTCATTTTTTAATACTAAGTCATATACCTTTTGTATTTGAACAGGTACATAACCTGCAAATATTGTTCTTGTCATATCAGAGCAATAGCCTTTGTATTTGCATCCCATATCTATGGTAATAGCATCTCCAGCTTCTATTTTTTTATCCGTAGGAACAGCATGTGGTTTAGAAGAATTTTTTCCAGAGGCTACAATAGTATCAAAAGCTAAGCCATCGGTTCCATTGTCTCTATAAAATTTTTCTATTTCATAAGCTATTTGTTTTTCTGTCATTCCTATTTTGATATAATCACACAAATGACTAAAGCATAAATCTGTAATGTAGCATGCTTTTTCAATATATCCTATTTCTTCATCGTCTTTAATCATACGTTGTTTTTCAATTAAAAATTCTGTTTCTTCAAAATTATTTATTTTATATCGTTCAATATATTTTTTATAAGTTGCATAGGTTATATAGTTTTCTTCGAATCCTACATTTTCGCAAAAGAGAAAGAAATTTTCATAATCGTCTCTCGAAATATTGGCAATATCATTCACAATAATTCCATCATTAATTGTTAAGGTAGATTTAACCTCTTCTAAATACCTACCGTCTGTAATAAAAAAGTTTTCTTTTCTAGTAATTAGCAGTACTCCTTCTGCTTCTATTCCTGTTAAATACCTAATATTTACTGGATTGGATATTATCATTCCTTGCATATTTTCCATATTTATTTTATCTCTTAGCCATTTTATTTTAGGATTCATAAAAACTCCCCCTTTATGATACTACATTACTATTCATGATTGTTTTTTTGTCAGAACAATCTGTGAATTGTAACAATACTACATCTATTGTTTCTTTTTTTAATACGTTCCAAGTGAGAATATTTTAAGTAAAATAAACAGTAACTCTGGTGTTTCTACAAAAATTGGTATCATACATGCTACTACGATGAATGGTCCAAATGGTATATATTCGCTAAATTTCTTTCTTCTAGCTATTAGTATGATAATACTTACTACTGCTGCAAATAGAAATGCCATAACAGAAATTAGTATCATATTAAGCCAACCATAGAAAAGTCCTAAAGCTCCCATTAATTTTACATCCCCAAAGCCCATGGCTTCTTTTCCTGCAATTGCTCCTCCAATTAGTGTAATAAGTAGGAATATTCCTCCACCAACTAGCATTCCCAAAATTCGGTCAATAAAAATACTTATTCCAAAATTTGTAGTAAGTAATGTTTCTGCAAAGGTAAATACTAAGCCTGTTTCAAATATGGTAAGAGTTAATCGGTTTGGTATGATTTGTAATTTTAAATCAATTGCAAAGGCACTTATAAGCATAGGAATTAAAAACATAAATTTTAAAGTTTCTATGGTCATTCCTTTAAAATATAAAAGTGCAATATATAAAACTGCAACAATTACCATTAGTAAATATTTTGGCTTACAATTTTTTAAATATTCTTTAAAAAATTCTCTTGAAAATATTTTTTTATACTCTGGTAATCGTATATTGCACCAATCTATAAATTGTCCTATTATTAATCCTATTACTCCTGCTACCACATAAGTTAGTATATGTATATCATTAATGTACATTTTTTTCCTCCTCTAGTTTTATCTTAGGCTTTCTTTTCTTTTTTTCTTTTCAAATCTTTTTATAATAAATCTTTCTATTGGTCTTTTTATTCTTGTTATTAAATAATCTTTTTCTTCAATTGGTTTTACTAAAATAGAAAACATTTGGCAACGATTAGCGCCAATAATATCCGTAAAAATTTGATCTCCTACTACAGCAATATTTTCGTTTGGTAACTTTAAAATATCTCTTGCACGTAAAAAGCCAGATTTTAGTGGTTTTTTTCCAAAAAATATATATGGTACCTCAATTATTTTTGCAACTGCTTCTACTTTATCTAGATGATTACTATTAGATAAAATGCAAATTTTAATTCCATTTGCTTTTAAATCTTTCGCCCAGCTAGAAACACCAGCTGGCATTTTTCTATCTAGATTAATTAGCGTATTATCCACAT
The DNA here is from genome assembly GCA_946495905.1 of uncultured Clostridium sp. Taxonomy (GTDB): domain Bacteria; phylum Bacillota; class Clostridia; order TANB77; family CAG-508; genus CALXVA01. The sequence goes on along the minus strand of CAMMEP010000004.1, from coordinate 12,488 downwards.
CTAAAATTAAGCCTTTTATATTATTTTTATGCAATAGTTCTAAATTTATATCTTTAACACTGTTTAAATATTCCTTTGGATAAATCATGGTTCCCTCATTTCTTCAACCATAATATTATCAATATGTTTAGAGTTTGTCAAGAAGTTAGGACATTATTACAAAAAAAACAGAAGCAAAATGCTTCTGTAAAGTTATGTTCTATCGATTGCATCCACATCCACAGTTGCAGAATAATATTAAAAATATTAGTATGAAGAATAATATACTATTATCTCCACATCCACATCCGCCAAATAGGTTACCTAAGAATCCATTATTATTGCAACAACAATCTCTACTTTCTTCTTGCATTCTTTTTCCATCCTTTCCGAGGTAAAATTAGTTTGAATTTTACATTTTAAGCTAGTTCATTTTACACATTATTTTAGTTATCCTCTTCAAACCGACTCCTCTTTGTGTTTATATATTATATGCAAGAAATTAATTTGTTGTTACATTCTATTTTCATTTGCTTTTTTATTTTGTATATACTATAATAAGCTTAAATATTCAATCATTTATATAAAGTTAGAAAGGACGAACCAAATAATGAAACATGAAATAGAACTATTAGCTCCTGCTGGAGATTTTGAATGCTTACAAGCAGCAGTACAAAATGGTGCTGACAGTGTATATTTTGGTGGCAATTTATTTAATGCAAGGGCTTCTGCCACTAACTTTGATGCAGATGAGCTAGAAAAAGCAATTAATTATTGCGCTTTACGAAATGTAAAAACGCATTTAACACTAAATACGCTAATTAAAGATACGGAATTTAAAGATGCCGTTTTATTAGCAAAAAAGGCCTATGAACTTGGAATTGACGCTTTAATTGTTCAAGATGTTGGGCTAGCACAATTTTTAAGGAAGTTATTTCCATACCTTCCTATTCATGCAAGTACACAAATGACAATTCATAACCTAGAAGGGGTACAAGAATTAGAAAAGTTAGGCTATTCTAGAGCAGTGCTTTCTAGAGAATTATCCATCCAAGAAATAGAGTATATTTGTAGCCACTCTAATATTGAAATAGAAACTTTTATTCATGGAGCTCTATGTATCTCCTATTCTGGTCAATGCTTTTTTTCTAGTATGGTTGGTGGTCGTTCTGGTAATCGCGGTAGATGTGCTCAACCATGCAGACTTCCTTATGAATTAATAGAAAAAGAGCCGTTTTCTGCACCTTCAGGAAGAAATGACAAAAAAACTACCCATACTTTATCTTTTCACTCTAATTTTAACCACATTGTTCAAAGAGAATCCGCAGAAACTGTTATTGATAAAGGTTATTTAATTAGCCCTCGTGATTTATGTTCTCTTGATTTTATCCCGCAATTAATTGAGGCAGGTGTTAAGTGTTTCAAGATTGAGGGCAGGTTAAAATCTCCTGAATATGTTGCAATTGTAACAAGAATTTACCGAAAATATATTGATAAGGTATTAAACGAAGAAGAATACATAGTAGATGAAAAAGACATTCTAGCTTTGAAGCAAATATTTAATAGAGGTGGGTTCTCCTCTGGACATTTATCTACTTCTGCCAATCATAATTTAGTATATAAAGAAAAACCAAATAATATGGGAATTTATATTGGAAATGTTGCTGGATACAATAAATTGAAAGGTCATATTAAATTATTATTAAACGAAAAATTAGCTATAGGAGATACTATTAATTTTGAAAATGAAAATACCAAATATACCGTTTCTGAACTTATGATGGATAGTAATAATATTGCAAATGCTAGTATAGGAGAAAAAGTCGTTATTGGCAGAATGAAAGGAAACATTCATGTAGGGGATAAAATTTACAAATTATCTAGTAAAACCCAATTAGAAGAAGCCAAAAATTCATACAATAGTGAAAATAGAAAGCTTCCACTATATTGTAAAATGATAATTAAAAAGGATGCCCCTATTCGTATGGAAATTCATATGGATTATAGCGAAAAACATAAAATGGAAAATGTCTCCAAAAGCAAATATGTTTTTCCTCCTGAAAGACTTAATAGTAAATTGTATAAAGACATAGCTATAAAAGTGCAGTCTAATTTAATTTCGGAGAAAGCATTAACAAACCCTATTACCACAGACAGAATAGTATCTCAAATTATGAAAACCAATAATACTCCTTTTACCTTTGTTACCATTGATGTTGATTTAGATGATGATGTATTTATCCCTAGTATTAAAGAATTAAATGAACTTCGAAGAATTGCATTAACGAAGCTGGAGAATATAATTATTGCTAGAAAGAAAAGAGTCGCTTCTTTTGAGGATACTAAATTAGATAATATATATGATAAATATTTACATCATGCTAATGGAAAAAGTAATTCTCGCATGCTTCCTAGCGTAGACACTTTACAAGAAGTAGACGCTTCTAAAGAAAAGAATGCTACAATGGAAATAAACAAGAGCGTTGCTGCTTATTTTAACATATTGCATCCTGAATTTGATTATACTAAATTATCTAAAAAGTATATATCTTGTGTTTATATGCCTTTACGATTTTTTATGAGAAAAGAGCTTGCTCCTACTTTAAAAACCATTACTTCAAATTTTAAAACTTACATATACATGCCAGCCATAATAAAGGCAAACTATAAAAATGTAATAAAGCATGGGCTTGAAGATTTAATGGAGCAATACAATATTGCAGGATTTGTTGTATCTAGTTTAGGAGATTTAACATTATTAGAAAAGTATAAAAAGAATTATGAATTAATAGGAAATTTTAGTTTGAATGTATTTAATTCTGCCAGTGTAACTTGTTTTAGAGATTTAGGTTTGCAAAGAATTACATTGTCCCCAGAATTAAATTTGGAAGATATTCGTCAAATTTTTCAAATAGAAAATGGCTCCATCCCTTTAGAACTTATTGTTTATGGAAATACTCCTATCATGAAAATGAATTATTGTTTACTTGGAGTTTCTAATAAATGTTATCCTACTTGTAAAATGAGATGTGGTACTTTTAATAAATATTATTTGCGTGATAGACTTCGGATTCGAATTTAGAATTTTGCCAGATAACATTCAAACAGTAACCACAATATTTAATAGCAAAACCACTTGCACGACGCATATGAATACTGGTATTTCTTGCCTTAGAATTGATTTACTAGATGAAACCATTGATGAAATAAATGCAATTGCGAAAGCAGCTATTCATGGAACCAAATTGGAAGGAAAACAGTATACGTATGGAAATTTGAATAGGGATGTGTAAAAAATTTCACAGTTATATAGAGAAGAAGTATATATTTTTTATTTTTATTTCCGGCCCCCAACATCGTACAAACTGTACAAACTTCACATTCGCTCAGTTTAACAGTTTGTAGACTTGTTGGTCCCCACCTTAAGCACGGAAATCAAAAATAAAAAATATATACTTCTTCTCTAAAAACAAACTGTGATTTATAACAACTAATCGTTTTAGTGTCTCGCTGTTAATTTTATGATTAAGTCCATATTGTCATCTTTTGCTGCTTTATTTCTTCTAATGGCACCACATTTTTTGCATCTAAAAAGGATAACATATCCTTTTTTGCTATCTATTTCTGCTCCAATTGGCTCTAACATTCCATGACAACTTTCTTCTCTATCTCCTGGATTGATATCCACATGTTTCGAATGTAAGCAATTTGGGCAATGATTTCTGCAAGAATATCCTAATGGTTTCACTTTTGTGCCGCAATTTTCACAAATAAATTCTTCATCAATTTCTGTAAATTTTCTTCCCATTCTTTTCCAACCACCTATACATTAAATATACTGCCACCAATAAACTCCCTAAGCAATGAATTCTTTGGTATATATTCATCTCCAATATCATCAAAATATTTTAAAAGTTCGTATAAACTTTGCGCTTCTGAATATTCTGGATGTGTATTGTCTATTGCTTTTAGAAGTGGCATTGCATATTTTTTTAGTACTGAAATTTCGTATATTAATGATGTATTAAACATACTGTCTGCTTCTTCTTGGAATGGAAATATATAGTTTTCTTCACCACGATTTACCATATCCCAGTTTTGTAGTGTGTGTAACGCATCATATCCTCTAAAATTATAATCCCTAACTAATCTTCTTATTAATCTTGTATCTGTTGTTGAAATTCTATTATAATAATCTATGTTTAGTACAGTAAGTGCACTAATATATATCTTGTATTTTTGCTCTTTTGGAATAGAAGCTGTAAGCTTGTCATTCAAGCAATGGATTCCTTCTATTACTAGTACTTCATTACTTCTCATTTTCATTTTTTCGCCATTGTATTTCTTTGTGCCTTCTTTAAAATCGAATGTTGGAACATCTATTTCTTCTCCATTTAAAAGTTTTGTCAAATGATCATTAAATAAATCCAAATCAATAGCTTCTAGTCTTTCAAAATCATATTTTCCATTTGCATCTTTTGGTGTATCTTTTCTTTCAACAAAATAATTATCTACCGAAATGGTAAGTGGTTTTATGCCATTTAATTTTAGCTGAATTCCTAGTCTTTGCGCAAAAGTAGTCTTTCCAGAAGAAGATGGTCCTGCAATTAATATCATTTTTATGCCTTTTCTTTTTACTATTTTATCTGCAATATCCGATATTTTCTTTTCATGCAATGCCTCTGCTAGTAGAATTAGCTCTTTTTCTCCACCTTGCTCAATTTTCTTATTTAATTTATAGATTGTGTTAATATCTAAAACATTATGAATATCTTCATATTCCTCTAATGTATGTAAAAGCTTTTTCGTTTCTATATATTTATCTATTTTGTTAGGCGTTCTTTTATCAGGATATCTAAGTAAAAAGCCATCATGATATTTTATGACATCAAAAAGTTTAATATATTCTGTGCTAATTGGCATAACTCCATAAAAATAATTATAATAGTTTTCACAGAAATATAAAGAAACTTCGTCTTTATATTTATTATCTAATTGAAGTCTACCTCTTAGCGTTTTCTCTTTTTGGTAGAACTTCTCCGCTTCCTCTTTTGACATTTCTATTTTCTTTATTGGTAGATTGCTATCTACAATGTCTTGCATCTCTCTTTTAATGTTATTAATCATTTCATTTGTAACTTTCATATTTTCTACACTACAAAAAATAGAATTTGAAAGTTGGCAATTAACGGTAAGAAGTGCTTTTGGATAAACTCTATTAAATGCCATTCCCATAATATATAATATTCCTCTTTGGTATACTCTTCTTCCGTCTCTTGTTGTAATATCAATTGGTACAACATCTTCTAGATTTTCTACTTCAAAATCTAATGCTCGCACTTCATTTTTATATTTACATGCAAGTATATTTTTTTCTTTATCTTCTTTAAACTTTTCTAGTGCTTTCATACTATTCCTCCTTTTCCTAATTGGGGACAGGCTTTTTTGTCCGATTTTTTCTAAAAAGGGACAGGCTTGACTTTTTTCTTAGAACCAAATCTGTCCCTTTTTTTGTTTTTTCTCTAATTGGGGACTGTCCCCAATTAGTAATTAGCGACAACTTTGTCGTTTTTTGGCCTGTCCCTATGACGACATTTTTTCTTTTATTTTTACAAGTGTGTTTAATGCTTCGATTGGCGTTAAGTCGTTTACGTCGACTTTGTCGAGTTCGTGTGCTATTTCGGCTAATTTGTAGTTGTACATGGTAAGTTGTCCATCTGCTACACCTTTTTCTTGTTTTTCCATCTTTTTGTTATTTAGTACATTTTTTCTTTCGATGGATTTTAGGATTTCGTTTGCTCTTTTGGTTACGACTTGTGGTACTCCTGCAAGTTTTGCTACATGTACTCCATAGCTTTCGTCTGTTCCGCCTTTTACTATTTTTCTTAAGAAGATGATATCTTCTCCTTTTTCTTTTACTGCAACAGAGTAGTTTTTTACTCCTTCTAGTTTATTTTCTAGGTCAGTTAGTTCATGGTAATGGGTAGCAAATAGGGTCTTTGCTCCGCATTTTTCACTATCTGAAATATATTCTGCTACTGCCCATGCGATAGATAGTCCATCATACGTAGAGGTTCCTCTTCCTATTTCATCTAATATTACTAAGCTATTGTTGGTTGCTTCTTTTAAAATTTGTGCTACTTCCATCATTTCTACCATAAATGTACTTTGTCCCATGCTTAAGTCGTCCGATGCTCCTACCCTGGTGAATATTTTATCTACCACACCGATTCTTGCATAAGATGCTGGTACAAAGCTTCCACATTGTGCCATTAAGGTAATTAATGCTACTTGTCTCATGTAAGTGGATTTTCCTGCCATGTTTGGTCCTGTTATAATAGCTAGTCTATTCTCTCCCTTATCTAAATATGCATCATTTTGCACAAAACTTCCACTTGGTAGAATTTTTTCTATGACAGGATGACGTCCATCTTTGATATCAATTATGCCACTGTTATCTACTTGTGGTCTTACATAGTTTAAATCTTCTGCTACGGTTGCAAAAGAGCATAAGCCATCTAGCATTGCTATAATTCCTGCTGATTTTTGTAATCGTTCTACTTGTGCTTCGATTTTGTCTCTTACTTCTACAAATACGTTATATTCTAAATTGACTACTTTTTCTTCTGCACCTAGAATTTGATTTTCTAAGTTTTTTAGCTCTTCTGTAATATATCGCTCTCCATTGGTTAAGGTTTGTTTTCTAATATATCTATCTGGAACCAATCCTATATTTGATTTCGTAACTTCAATATAGTAACCAAATACTTTGTTAAATCCAACTTTTAGTCCTTTTATTCCTGTTTTTTCTCTTTCTTCCGCTTCTAACTGAATAATCCAATTCTTGCCATCCGTTGTGGCTGTCTTTAATTTGTCAATTTCTTCGTCATATCCAAGTTTAATAAGTCCACCTTCTTTTACGCTAATTGGTGGTTCTTCTACAATAGTCTTATCAATGATTTCATAGATATCATCTAACGTGTCTAATTCTGAATATAGCTCCGTAAGTAAACTAGATTTTGCTTCGGCTAATATTTTTTTGATATCTGGTAATTGCTTTGCTGAATTTTTAAGAGATATTAAATCCCTTCCATTGGCACTTCCATAAGATATTTTTCCTGCCAATCTTTCTATATCATATACTTTCTTTAGACTATCTGTTAAGTCCCCTCTTAGTATAATATTATCTTTTAGTTCTTGCACAGCATCCAATCTTTTATTAATTTGCCTTTCATCTACAAGTGGGTTATTTAGCCATCTTCGGATTAGCCTTCCTCCCATAGAAGTAGCAGATTTATCTAATACCCATAATAAGGTTCCTTTTTTGGATTTATCTCTTAATTTTTCTGTAATTTCTAGATTTCTTCTTGCATTAATATCTAGTGCCATATATTTGGTAGTACTATAGATAATTAATCGATTGATATGGTCTAAGCTGTTTTTTTGTGTTTCTAATAAATACGAAAGTAGTGCATTTGTTGATGCTACCGCTAACATGTAGTTTGCGATATCATCAATTTGCTTTTCTTCGTCATCTAGTATTTTGTATCTTGCACATAAATTTTCATAATTATCGGTAAATTCGCTTTCTTCTAATCTTGTAATATAGATATCGAATCTTTCTCTTATTTTTGCTATTTCTTCACTGCAGTCATATAGCATTGGATTTACGACAAGTTCTGCAGGAGAATATTTGGAAATCTCATCTAAGAGTACTGCAAAATTATTGTTTTCTTTTATTTCTGTTGTTCTAAAATCTCCAGTCGTTACATCACAAACCGTAAGTCCAAAATAAATTCCATTTTTATAGACACACATAATATAGTTATTCTTTTTATCCTCTAGCAAATTAGCTTCTATTACAGTTCCTGGAGTTACTACTCTTATTACATCCCTTTTTACCATTCCTTTTGCTTTTTTAGGATCTTCTAATTGTTCACAAATAGCTACTTTATATCCTTTTGAAATAAGTCTTGCAATGTAGGTATCTGCTGCATGATAAGGAATGCCACACATTGGGGCACGTTCTTCTTGTCCACATTCCTTTCCCGTTAAAGTAAGTTCTAGTTCTCTAGACACATTAATTGCATCATCAAAGAACATCTCATAAAAATCCCCTAATCGATAAAATAAAATGCAATCTTTATATTTGTTTTTTGTTTCTAAATAATGTTGCATCATTGGTGAGTACTCTGCCATGTTTATTCATCTCCTATACTTATTTCTTAATTTCTGCTTGGTATTTCTTTACTAACATCTCTTTTTTCTAATTTTGTAATTCTCCTTTTAAATACCACATGTGTTCTGACACAATTTTGATTGGTACTACTTTTCCTATTAAATTATTGTCTCCTTCCCATACAACAACTTTATTTGTATCGGTTCTACCAGTAAGTAATTTTTCATTTGTTTTGCTAAATCCTTCTACTAAAATGTTATGAATAGTGCCTATGTACTTGTTATTATTTTCCACTAAAATTTCTTCATATAAAGCTTTTAAACGATCAAATCTTTTATGTTTTATTTCTTCTGGAATTTGATTTTCCATCTTATCTGCTGGTGTTCCTACTCTTCTTGAATAAATAAACATGAATATTTGCTCAAATTTTACTTTTCTTACTGCATCAAGGGTATCTTCAAAGTCTTCTTCCGTTTCTCCTGGAAATCCTACAATGATATCCGTAGAAAATTTAACATCTGGAATCATTTCTTTCATTTTATCTACTAAAGTTAAATATTGTTCTTTTGTATACACTCTGTTCATTGCTTTTAGAACTTCTGTACTTCCCGATTGTAATGGCAAATGAATAAATTTAGACACTTTATCACAATCACGTATTGCTTCAATAACATCTTCGGTGAAATCCTTTGGATGTGGTGATACAAATCGGATTTTTTCGATTCCTTCTATTTCATTTACTGCTCTTAAAAGTTTTGCAAAAGAATCTATGTTAGAAGTACATAATCCTTTTTCTCTTTCTACTCGCATATAGGAATTTACATTTTGTCCTAATAAAGTAATTTCTTTGTATCCTTTTTCTGCTAATTCCTTTATTTCTCTTAAAATATCTTCTGGTAATCTACTTCTTTCTCTGCCTCTTACATAAGGTACAATACAATAGGTGCAAAAATTATTACATCCATTCATAATGGTAACCGATGCACGTATGGTATCTTCTCTTTTAATTGGTAGTCCTTCAATTATTTCTCCATCAATATCTAATATGTCGGTAATTTTTTTATTTTCCATCATGGCATGATACAAATCTTCTGGAAATTTGTGTAATGTATGTGTACCAAAAATAACATCATATTTGTAGCTTTTCTTTATTTTCTCCACAATATGCTTCTCTTGCATCATACATCCGCCAATGGCAATCATTGTTCCTTTGGCTTCTTTCAATTTCTTTACTTCTCCTAATTTTCCAAATAACTTTTCTTCTGCATTTTCTCTTACACAACAAGTATTGTATAACACTAAATCTGCATCGAAAATATCCTTTGTTTTGGTATAGCCCATTTTTTCTACCATACCACATAATTTTTCAGAATCATTTTCGTTCAATTGACATCCCATTGTTAGTATGTAGTATTTTGCATTTTTTCCTGCATTTATTTGTTTCACTTTTTCGATATATTTTAATTCATTACTTATGTCTGTTTTTTCCATTTTGCCTCATTCCTTTTATACTTAACTATTTATTTTTATGTTTATTTCTATATTTAATTATTTATTATATTTAACTCTTATATTTTACACGAAAAAAGCACTTTTTTCAAGTGCTTTTTTTACGTAGAATATGGTTATTTTCTATTTTTTATTTGCAAAACCTATGCTTTCCTATGGTTACTGTCATTGGCCTAGACCATATCCATTTATTGGTTGCAGTACTTGGATTAAAATAATAAATTGCTCCATTCGTTGGATCCCATCCATTTAAAGCATCTTGTGCTGCTTTTTTAGCTGTTTCATTTGGTGTTAAATTAATTTGTCCATCACTAACCACATCAAATGCACCACTTTGATAAATTACACCAGCTACTGTATTTGGAAAAGAACTACTTTTTACCCTATTTAGAACTACTGCTGCTACTGCAACTTGTCCTGTATACGGTTCTCCTCTCGCCTCTCCATATACCAGTCTACTTAATAAATTTAAGTCACTGGAATTAGTAGATGAGCTAGAATTACTACTAGAACTAGAGCTAGAAGAAGAATTAAATATTCCCATCGCTTGTAATGTTTTTGTTCCTGCAATTCCATCTACCGTCAACCCATTTTTTTGTTGAAATTTCTTTACTGCCGCTAATGTTTGACTTCCATAAATTCCATCTACATTTCCATTATAATATCCCCATCTCTTTAGTTTAGTTTGTATTGTCCTTACTTCTTCTCCTCGAGAGCCATATTTCGAAAGTGCTAAAGCTTCATTACCTCGAAAGAACACATTATAGGAAACAAAAATGGTACTTACTAGAAGAATAATAAGTATTGCTTTTAAATTTCTTTTTACTTTGACTGCCATGCAAACCTCCATCTGTGTTTTTTATGTCAAATTTAAGTCAATCAAAGCCCGTCCCCAATAGTCCTAAAATTAACATAAATAACACCACTTTTTCAAAAATATTTTTAAAATTATTTTATCCAAAAATGGTGTTATTATACAATTTATTTATTTTTATTATTTTTTAAAAAATTCCTACAATATTTCCTTCTTCGTCTAAATCTATTTGTTCTGCTGCTGGTACTCTTGGAAGTCCTGGCATTGTCATAATTTTTCCTGTAATTGCTACTACAAATTCTGCTCCAGATTTCAATATAATGTCTTGCACATGAATTTTAAATGGTTCTAAGCACTCTAAATTTTTTGGATCATCAGAGAATGAATATTGTGTTTTTGCGATACATACAGGTAAGTTTCCATATCCCATTTTTTCTATTTGTGCTATTTTTTCTTCCGCTGCTTCTGTGTATTCTACTCCTTCTGCTCCATATATTTTTGTTGCTACATCTTTTATTTTATCTTTTATACTTTCCTCTAGATTGTATGCATACTGTAAAGTAGATTCTTTTTGGGTTAATTCCACTATTTTTTTAGCTAAATCGGTAGCACCTTTACCACCTTTTTCCCAGCTTTCTACTAAACTAAGTTCTATTCCATGTTCTTTTAATTTATTTCTTAAAAACTCTATTTCTCTTTCAGTATCATGTGTATATTTATTAATTGCTACTATTACGTTTAATCCATATTTATTTTTTAAATTATCTACATGTCTTAAAAGATTGTTAAATCCTCTTTCTAATGCTTCAATACTTTCATTTTTTATTTCTTCTTTTGGCATTCCACCATGATATTTTAATGCTTTTATTGTTGCTACACAAACGACTGCATCCGGCTTAATTTCTGCTTTTCTACATTTAATGTCTAGGAATTTTTCCGCTCCTAAGTCTGCACCAAAACCTGCCTCTGTTATAACATAGTCTCCTAGTTTTAGTGCTAATTTTGTTGCAATAATACTATTACATCCATGTGCAATATTAGCAAATGGTCCTCCATGTACAATTGCAGGAGTATGTTCCAATGTTTGTACTAAATTTGGATTAATAGCATCTTTTAGTAATACTGTTAAGGCTCCATCTGCCTTTAAATCTTTTGCTGTGATTGGTTTGTCATCTTTTGTATAGCCTACAATAATATTTCCAATTCTTCTTTTTAAGTCTTTTATGTCTGTTGCTAAACAAAAAATTGCCATAATTTCAGATGCAACCGATATATCAAATCCATCTTCTCTTGGTACAATATTTTTTTCTTCTGATAAACCAGTTTCCACTTTTCTTAATTGTCTATCATTTAAGTCTAAACATCTTTTCCATGTTACGCGGTCAAATCCAAGTTCATTTCCAAAATAAATATGGTTATCTATCATCGCAGAAAGTAAATTATTAGCAGATGTTATTGCATGTATATCTCCTGTAAAATGTAAATTAATATCTTCCATTGGTGCAATCTGTGAATGACCTCCACCTGCTGCACCACCTTTTATTCCAAATACAGGTCCTAAGGATGGTTCTCTTAATGCTAAAATTGGCTTTTCTCCTATTTCTTGAAGTCCATCAGCAAGTCCTATTGCCATTGTTGTTTTTCCTTCTCCTAGTGGAGTAGGATTTATTGCTGTTACTAATACTAATTTTCCATTTTCCTTTTCTTTTAATCGTTCATATGCCTTCAAAGAAATTTTTGCTTTATATTTTCCATATGTCTCTAGTTCTTCTTCTTTTACTCCTATCTTTTCTGCTATTTTTTGAATGTTCTCTAGTTTTGTGCCTCTTGCAATTTCAACATCTCCCATACAATCACTTTCCTTTCTATTTTGTGCAAAAGGGGACGGGCTTGTTTTGCACAAATATAATTCTATTACTTTAAATAAATTTATATATTTTTTATTTTAGGTCGGAGTGCTTAAGGTGGGGACCGACAAGTTTACAAACTGTTAACGACACATATGTG
>CAMMEP010000003.1 GCA_946495905.1 uncultured Clostridium sp. | reverse complement strand
ACCAGACTTATTTCAGTTTTTATTAATATTCCGGAATTCCAAATGAAAATTCACAAAAAATAAATAAAATTTTTATTTTATAATGTAAAATTGTAAAATAAATGCTATAATGTTAAAAAATAAAAGAGAGGATAAAACATAACATGAAAAAAATATTCAAAGATAAAATCACGCTAATACATATTATAATCATTATTCTAGGAGTTATATTTATTTCCTTATCTGCTTTTCATAGTAATTTATGGTATGACGAATCGTATTCGGTAGCAATATCAAACAGGAGCTTTGGAGATATTTGGAAAATTGGTGGACATGATGTTCATCCCGTATTATATTATTGGATTTTACATATTATTAGAATGATATTTGGAAATCAAATAATGGTATATAGATTGTTTTCTGTATTAATGTTAGCTATTTTAGGAATACTTGGTTTCACGCATATTAGAAAAGATTTTGGAAAAAAAGTAGGACTATTATTTTCTTTTTTCGTGTATTTTTTACCAGTTACGGTAGCGTATGCAGGAGAAATAAGAATGTATGGACTAGCCATGCTACTTGTCACCTTAATGGCGATTTATGCATATCGAATTTATAAAAATTCAGAAGAGAAAAATGTAAAGAACTGGATTTTGTTTGGTATATTTAGTTTGGCTTCTGCCTATACACATTACTATGCTTTAGCAGCAGCTGGAATAATAAATGTAGCATTATTTATTTATCTAATACGAAAATCGGTAAAAGAGAAGAAGTTTAATTTTAATCTAAAAATATTTATTGGTGTAGCAATTATTCAAATAATTGCTTACATACCATGGCTTGTGTATTTATTATTACAAATTAGTCAAGTATCTGCTGGATTTTGGATAGAAATAACTTTCCCAGGTACATTAATTGAAATGTTTAATTTTCAATTTTGTGGCAATCTTAAAGACTCTATGTATGTGTCTCCATGGATTGCAGGTGTCTTTGGCCTTATTATATGTGGCTATGTTATTTATTTATACGTACGAAACAGAAAGAATAAAGAAGAAAATCGACCTGCAAAATATGCTATCATAATCTATGCTCTAACACTAGTGGGAGTCTGCATTATGTCGCTTATCATGCAAAGTGAGATTTTATATGCAAGATATATGTTATGTATCACAGGACTATTTATCTTTTTCATTAGCTTCTTTCTTGGAAACTATGGAAATAAAACAATGACAATTGTAATATGTATTTTATCAGTCGTCATTGCTACTTATGTGAATGTAGAACTAATTAACAAAAATTATGATGAAAGCAATACAAAACCAATAACGTATTTACAAGAAAATATACAAGAAGGAGATATTTTGCTTTATGGAAATGAAGGAAGTGCTTTTGTAGTATCTGCTAATTTTCCAGAAACAAAGCAATACTTTTGGGATGGTGCTTATTGGAATATCGATGAAGCTATAAGTGCATATGGTCCCAATATGACAATAATCCATAGTCTAGCTGAAATAACAGATAAAGATGTACGTGTATGGGTAATAAATGCAAGCAATTATGCAATAGCAGATTCCTTAGAACAAGAATTGGGTGCAAACTTAATTTCAAAAGCAGCTTTTCGTACGAAATACAAAGATTATGAATATACGATATCGTTGTTGGTATTGGATGTAGAAAATAAAAAATAAAAAAACTCTTGCAAAAATAAAAATATTAGTATATTATAAAAATATACTTAAGAAGTAACAACAAACCAATGGAAAAAGGAGAAAAATATTTGAATAAAATAAACTAAAAAGATAAAACTAAAATAAAAGAGAAATACATATTAAGGAGGAAAAAATGAAACAAAAAATAAAAGAAATAACAAAAAAAGGTAAAAGAATATCACAAGAAAAAGGTATCACATTAGTAGCTCTTGTTATAACCATTATTATTTTAATTATACTAGCCACAGTAGCAATAAACTTTGCATTTGGAGATAATGGACTAATACAAAGGGCAGAAGATGCAAGAGATTATTACGCAAATGATACATCATACACGGACGAATCCATAACAAATGTGGAAAGCTATTTAGATGAAATAATAGGAGAAAATGGAAGTAGCAGTGGAGTAAAAACACTAGTACAAGCCTTTAACGATGGAGAGATAAATGTAGGAGACTATGTAAATTACACACCAGAAGCACACGACCCAATAACCGTAGGAACGAATGAAACTGGATATACCGATTCACAAAGTATAAGCGGAGGAACTAACCAAACCTTTAGCCAAAATGCAAGTACTACATGGAGAGTGCTAGGATTAAGCGAAGATGGACAGCATCTATTACTAACAAGTGGAAGTCCAATCAAAAAAGATGGGGACGATCCATACTTAGTATTAGAAAGTTATATAGGAGCAGATAATTGTGTAAATGTACTAAATAAAATAAGTGGATTGTACCATAATAGTAGCTTAGCAGATGAAACCAGAAGTATGACAATAAAAGACATAGAAAATGTGCTAGGAGGAGTAACAGTAAACTATCCGCAAGAAGGAGAGCATAATACAGGAACAGTAACGTTAAATGCAGATAGTTCGCAAACCCCAATAGGCGGAACAACTTCATATCCAAGTTATACTTATCAAAGCGGAGATTATACCTTAACCAATCCACCACAAGTAGCAACAGCAGGTGAAAAAGTGAATGGAAACATGTATTACTTTTATTACGATTATGAAGGATACCAACAATTAGGAATAAATATTAGTCAAGAAGCATATGATATGCTATTTGCAGGAACAACAGATTCAGAAAATTATGCAAAAGCCTATTGGCTCGCTTCGCCGGGAGTCGGTGCGGACTCGTCCTATGCTAACTTCGGCCCGGGCGCTGTTATTAGCGGCGGCGGTGCGGCCTCGGGCCGCAGCAGCCTCTTCGGCTCGGACGGCGACTGGAATGCGGGTGGCTGTGCGGTGCGCCCCGTAGTTGTTCTAAAATCTAATATCACAGTAGAACAGATACAAGTAATAGAGGACCAAAACGAAGAAACATGGTCTACAATAGGCGGAGGCAACTATGGTAGTGGAGATTATACTGGTTAGAAGGTTGAAAAAGTAATATCTAAATATAGAGTAAACACCCCAAAAGAGACCTTTGGACTTTTGGGGGTAGGAGAATAGTAAGGTATTAGTAAGTATAGAAAAAGCTATACAAATAAAACATTAAATAATAAAATAATAGCTGTGGTGCAACAAAAAGTGTTGCACCACATAGAGTTTAATAACTAAGTACAAGCTAAAAATAGATGTGTAAAATAAAAAGAATTGTTTAGTAAAAAGAATATAGATTTTAATATAATAAAAAAATAAACTCTAAAACATCCTAAACAGCAACAAACTAGAAAAAACATAGGCATATCGATAAAAAGTCTTTGTTTTCAATTTACTTCTTATATACAAATATGTCTCCAAACAAGCACTATATTTATCCATTACAGTAACAATATAGGATTCTCTGTATTTAGGCAAACCGAAAGTTACTGGCCACATGTGTTTGGCAATAATATCTTTTTCTATTTCATTTAAGGCAAATAATTGACTAGCATTTTTTAAAGCAATTTGAGGATGTACAAAGGCATGCAATCCAGGGAGCTCAATATCTCTATATTTTTTTCTCCAATCATATAAAAATAAATCATGAAGCATCGCCGCACGTGTAGCTGAAATATAATCTAATTTAAGTTTTTTACATGCAATATAAGTAAAATAAGCAACTTGCATACAATGTTTGTAACAAGAAGTATTACAGTGTTGCCTATAATGTTTCATTTGTTTTACCGTATCATTGGAAATAATATCCTGTATGATATTAAAAAATTCTGTCAATTGATATTTTTTATCCATAGTAGAATGTACATCTTTATCTATGTATAAATCAATATTACATCCAATATTGGTATAAATATCTTCTGTATTCTCCACATTTTTGAAATGTTTTTTTTGAAAAATAGGTAAATTCATTAAAATTCTACTCCTAAAAGTTAATATAATATTATTATAGCATGATATACTGTAAATGTGAAGAAATTAAGAAAGGTTTAATAAATTTATAATTCAAAATTTTTTAAAGCGGTATCTATTTTTTCTTTATTCTTATCCGACAATTCAACAAGTGGAAGTCTAGGTATACCACTATCAAAGCCTATTTTATTTAATGCATATTTTACGGGTATAGGGTTAACTTCACTAAATAATGCGTTAATAAGTGGTAAAGCATATAATTGGGAGGCACAAGCTTTTTGCCAGTTTCCAGAAAGATAATCCATTACCATATTGTGTACAAACTTAGGATATATATTGGAGAGGACAGAGATAACACCAAATCCACCTAAGGAAAGAATAGGAACTATTTGGTCATCATTACCAGAGTAGATAGTTAGTTCGTCTTTACAAAGACTAGCTATTTTAGCAACTTGTGATATGTTTCCGACTGGCCTCTTTAATAGCAACAATGTTAGGAACTTTAGAAAGTGCTAGACATGTTTCTGGTTCGATATTAATTCCTGTTCTACTTGGTACATTATATAAAATAATTGGGAGATTTACACTTTCTGCAATTTTGGTATAATGGGTAATTAATCCGCACTTGGGTAGTTTTATTGTAATATGGCGTAACTAAAAGCAAACCATCTACGCCAACACTTTCTGCATATTTGGAAAGTGCAATTACTTCTCTTGTATTATTTCCACCAGTTCCTGCAATAACGGGAACTCTTCCATTTGTTACTTTTACACTAAATTCAATAACCGATTTTTTTTCTTCTAAACTCATGGTAGAAGACTCTCCTGTAGTACCACAGATAATTAAACTGTCTACATCTTCTAAAATTTGAAATTCAATTAGTTTCCTTAGTTCTTCAAAATTTACACCATCTTTTGTAAATGGAGTAGCAAGAGCTGTTCCACAACCTTTAAAAATAACTTTTTTCATACTTTCACCTCTACTAATATATATGAAAAGTAAAACTAAAATATTTTAGAAAATCACCCTACCAAATCTTCCATATCGTATAGACCATTTTTCTTTGTGATTATAAATCTAGCAGCATCTAAGGCTCCTTCTATATAAATATTTCTAGAATAGGCAGTGTGTGTAATTTCAATTGTTTCATTTTCTCCTAAAAACAAAATAGAATGCTCTCCAACAAGGCTTCCGCCTCGAAGAGAAGAAAATCCAATTTCATTTTTGGACTTCTTAGTATTATTATCAATAGAAGTATGGAAACATCTATCAAAGACAAACTTATATTTTTTACCACATTTTTTATTAATTGCATTACCTATCATAAGTGCTGTACCACTTGGTGCATCTTTTTTATTACGATGGTGCTTTTCGATTATCTCGATATCCATATTTTTTAGCTTTTTAGCAAGATTAGCAGCAATATTAGAAACTAAATGAATGGAATAAGACATATTGGAAGATTTAAAAATAGGAATTGCCTCTGAAAACTCATTAATTTTTTTTATATCATTTTGCGAAAATCCAGTGGTAGCAATTACAATAGGAACTAAATTTTCCACAGCATAGTTAAGTGCAGAAAAAGTAGCACTAACAGTAGAAAAGTCAATAATTACATCTGGTTTTTTATTAATAGAATGAAATAAATTTGAGTTTTCTTTATCAATTCCATATAATATATTAAAATTAGGTAATGTATTAACATACTGAATCATGGCTTTTCCCATGTTTCCATTACAACCATTTAACAAAATATTAATCATAGTAATTAACTCCCTTCAAAATAACTTAAAGCCTATTTAACTATATATATTCAAAAATATGTAAAATAATGTTACGTATTTGACATATAGTAATAAAGAGGTTATAATAGATACTATTACTCGTTAACCATACCACAAAAAAAGGAGGACATACTATGTCAACTATGAACGAAACCTTTGGTGATGGAAACATTTCTGTAAATGAAATACTAAACAGAAAAAGAAATCTAGCTCAGTCGGCCGATGATTTAGAAGTTGCTGATGCAATTTGGCAAAAAATTGTAGAGAAGTTTTATAGCTTTTCTGGACTCGAACTGGAGCGGCTTAGTTATGTCAGTGTTGTATTAAGCCAAGTAAAAAACGGATTATCCTTAGAGGTAATAGCAAATGATGCAACTAGATACAAAATTGACAACAAAACAAAGTTGTCAGAAAAAATTGTACTTTCCGATAAAAAAATGGAAAGAATAAAAGAAATAATGCAAATTGTTGAAAATGTTGCAAAACAGCATGGCATTACGCCGTGGAAAAATGATGGAAAAGATGATGGCATTGAAAGAGGAGATAATGTTGTTACCTATGGTTTTGTATGGTATAACAGTAACTTTCCGTCATAATTGATGGCAAGAAAAATAGCTTTAGCGTTTGCTAGAGCTATTTTTTCAGAGCATATTGTAAAATAAGAAAAAAAATGATAAAATAGGTATGGCTTAAAGCCAATGTTTACAATCCAAATAAAACAATCCGAAAAATCAAAAAAATAAATAACTCCAAAGGTACAAAATAGATAATACAAAAACTATAATAAAATAGCAAAATAGGAGGTATCATGTTAGAATTAAAGGATATTTGTTTTTCAAGAGATAATAAATCAATCTTAAAAAACGTAAATTTAAAAATAGATAACAATAAAATGATTGTTATTACAGGACCAAACGGTTCTGGAAAATCAACACTAGCAAAAATTATTATGGGAATTGAAAAACCAGATTCCGGTAAAATAATTTTTGATGGTAAAGATATTACAAACTTATCAATTACAGAAAGAGCAAAAGCAGGTATTGGTTTTGCTTTCCAACAACCAGTGCGATTTAAAGGATTAACCGTAAAAGATTTAATTGAAATATCTGCAGGAAATAGTATAAAGGTGTGTGATGCCTGCGATGTTTTATCAGATGTTGGCTTATGTGCACAAGAATATTTAAATAGAGAAATAAATAGTGGACTTTCTGGAGGAGAACTAAAAAGAATAGAAATAGCAATGCTTGCAGCAAAACAGTCTAAACTTACCATTTTTGATGAACCAGAAGCAGGAATAGATTTGTGGAGTTTTAATAATTTAATATCTGTATTTGAAAAAATGCATGACGATATAAAAGGTTCTATTCTTATTATTTCACACCAAGAAAGAATACTAAATATAGCCGATGAAATTGTCTTAATCAAAAACGGAAAAATAGAAAAGCATGGAGCAAAAGAAGATGTATTACCACAAATTTTTGGTAAGATAAAGCCATGCCATAAGTTAACAGATAATGAGAAATGCAACGAAGGAGGGACAGTATAATGGATAAAATAGAAAAAGATTTATTAAAACAAATTGCTGATATAGAAAAAACACCAATGGGTGCGTATAATATTAGAGAAAATGGAAAGTTAGCAGCAAGAAATACAACAGCTAATATTGATATTATAACAAAAACAGACAAACCTGGAATTGATATTATCATTAAGCCAAATACCAAAAACGAAAGTGTACATATTCCAGTTATTTTAACACAAGGTGGACTTAATGATTTAGTATATAATGATTTCTATATAGGAGAAAATGCAGATGTAGTAATTGTAGCAGGTTGTGGAATTCACAATAGTACTTGTGATACTGCACAGCATGATGGAATTCATACATTCCATTTAGCCAAAGGAGCAAAAATAAAATATATTGAGAAACATTATGGAGAAGGAGAAGGTACAGGAGATAGAATTCTAAATCCACAAACAATTATAAACTTAGACGAAAATGCTTCTATGGAGATGGAATCTGTACAAATAAAAGGAGTTACTTCTACCGTAAGAGAAACCTATGCAAATATGAAAAAAGGAAGTAGTTTAGTAATTTCAGAAAGAATTATGACAACAGGAAAACAAACAGCAAAAACGGTATTTGATGTAAACTTGGACGGAGAAGATTCTAGTGTACATGTAGCGTCTAGGTCAGTAGCAGAAGATGATTCTGTACAAGAATTCATTTCGAATGTAAAAGGAAATACAAAATGTTTTGGTCATGTAGAATGTGATGCTATTATTATGGGAAATGCTAAAGTAATTTCAGATCCAAAAATAGAAGCAAATAATGTGGATGCAAGTTTAATTCACGAAGCGGCAATCGGAAAGATTGCAGGAGAACAATTAATAAAATTAATGACCTTAGGATTAACGGAAAAAGAAGCAGAAGAGCAGATTATTAATGGATTTTTGAAATAGTTGTGGCATTATTTATAATTATATATAATAAATCTAAGTAAGCGGTTAGCAAGATAGTACGCATACCCGCTTACTATTTTTTTAAATATCGAAGCAATTTATGGGAACATTCATTCTATATTTTCCATCAGCTTTTCTACAATTTGTACAGCATTACTTGCAGCACCTTTTCTAATATTATCTGCTACAACCCAAAGGTTAACGCCAGATTCTACACTTTCATCTCTACGTATTCTTCCAACAAATACCTCATCATGACCAGAAGCATTTGCCGCTAAAGGATAAACAGGATTATCAAAATCTAAATTAAGTTTTGAATTTTTATCCTGTGAATTATCACGGGAACCCTTTATTAATTGTGTCACAATATTATCCTGTACAATTACTCCAGGAAAATCAGTTAAAGTTTTTACTAAATCCTCTAATTTAAACTCCTTTTCAAATTCCACATTAATAGATTCACTATGACTATTAAAAACAGGCACCCTTACAGTAGTTGCTGTTATTTTTAAATCTGGTCTTTTTAATATTTTTCTTGTTTCATTTATCATTTTTTCTTCTTCTTTGGTATACCCATTTTCTAAGAACACATCAATATGTGGTAAACAATTAGAAAAGATTGGGTAATTAAATTTTTTTAATTCATAAGTGGAGCTAATATTTGTTTCAATATTATCTGCATTTTCGCCTTGAAAATAGGTTTTGCCAGATATATAATCCTTAATACCGTTTTGTAAATCTTCTACTCCATATCTTCCAGCCCCAGAAACAGCTTGATAAGTCGAATATACAATTCTTTTTATTTTATACTTATCGTCCAATGGCTTTAAAGCTACAACTGCTTGAATAGTAGAGCAGTTTGGATTGGCAATTATCCCATGATGATTTGAAATCTCTTCTGGATTTACCTCTGGAACAACTAATGGGACATCTTTATCCATACGAAAAGCACTACTATTATCTACTACAACACATCCTTTAGAAGCTGCAATTGGTGCATATTTCTTAGAGGTAGAACCTCCAGCAGAAAAAATAGCATAATCGAAACCGCTATCAAAAGAAAGTTCATTTAATCTTTGCACAATGTAGTCTCTATCCATAAACCTTATTTTTTTGCCGGCAGATTTTGGAGAGGCGAAAAGTACATATTCAGAAATAGGGAGCTTCTTTTCTTCTAATATTTTTAAAACAGTTCTTCCAACTAATCCAGTAGCACCAACAATAGCTAATCTAATTTTTTTCATGAAACACCATCCTTTATTATTTAAATTTATATATTTTATTATGAAGTTTGAAAAAATGTTAATATGAAGTAGAAAATAGAATTTAAATAATCTGTTAAAAAATAGAAAATTATGGTATAATAGTGCTATTAATAATCAAAAACAAATGGGAGGAAAACATGTATAAATTCTTTATTCCACAAGAACAGTTCAAAGAAAATAATGCAACCATACTAGGAGAAGATGTAAATCATATAGCAAATGTTTTAAGATTAAAACCACTAGAACAAATAATTTTATGTAATAAAAATACAGAAAAAAGCTATATTTCGCAAATAGTCGAAATACAGAAAGAATATATAAAATGTGAAATTTTAGAAAATATTTCTGAAACAACAGAAAGTAATGTAAATGTAGATTTATTTCAAGGGCTTCCAAAAGCAGATAAAATGGAATACATTATTCAAAAGGCAACAGAGCTTGGTGTTAAAAATATCTTTCCCGTTGCTATGGAAAGATGTATTGTGAAATTAGATGCTAAATCAGAAAGTAAAAAAATAGAAAGATGGCAAAAAATAGCAGAAGTAGCAGCAAAACAAAGTAAGAGAGATAGCGTTCCTACAATAAAAAATGTAATAAATATCAAAAATATTTGCAATGAAGTACCAAAGTATGATATCATAGTATTAGCGTATGAAAATGAAGAGAAAACTACGTTAAAAGAAACATTAAAAAGTTTAAATAAAGAAAAGCAGTTAAAAATAGGAATTATAATAGGTCCAGAAGGTGGGCTAAGTGAAAAAGAAGTAGAAATACTAATAGAAGCTGGGGCTAAAAGCGTAACTTTGGGAAAAAGAATTTTAAGAACGGAAACAGCGTCTTTAGTAATGCTAAGTGATATTATTTACGAATTTGAATTATAATAAAAAATAAGATGGGGGAGTAAAAATGCCTAAAAAAACCGAAATGGAAAAAAAGCAAGAACAAGACAAAATTGAAGACATAACAGAAAAACAAGAAAATAAAACAAATAGTCCAAAAAAGAAAAATACTAGTAAAAAGGCAACAAATACGAAAAGCACAAAAAAAGCTGTTGCTGAAGAAAAGGATGATAATCAAACAAAAAAAGCAAGCAGTAAAGCTAAAACAAATAAAACAGAGAAAGATAAATCTTCAGCTACTAGTGCAGAAAAGAAGAAAAAAGAGAGTGATAGCTCAAAGAAGACAAATGCTACTACTAATTCAAAAGAAGAAGTAAAGAAAGAAAAAGTAACAAATACAAAGAACAAAAAGAGTGTAGCAAATGACGCAAAAAACAAGAAGAGTACAAGCACAAAAGAAAATAAAGAAGAAAAGAAAGCACAAGGAAAGAAAAAAACAAGTACAAATAAGACAGCTAATGGTAAAAAAGAAGTAGAAAAGACAGATAGCAAGAAGAAAGAAGCTAGCAAAAAAGAAGAGATAAAAGAAGAGGAAGAAGTTGCAGCAACTACTTCAGAAAAAGAAAATGTAAAATTAGTAAAATGGGAAGAAATAAAAAATATATTCAAAAAGAAAAAGAAAATACCAAAAGAAGAGTTAAAAGAAATAAATAAACCTATTTTTCAAAATATTATCGTTGCCATTATTTTAATTGTATACTATGTATTCTTAATTTTAGGCTTCTATAATATAGAAAATAGTGTTTATCAAACCGACTTAAAAGTATTTTCAATATGTGTCTTATTTGTAGCAATTATGCTATTAGAAAAAGCATATAAAGAAGATAGTGGAAAAATAGCAATATTTGGAATAGAAACAATAGCAATAGCAATAATAACGTTGGGATTAATATATGTAAATTTAATGTTTTCTTCTAATTATGTAAATATTATTCTAATACTTTTGTATATAACAGCTATCTATTATGTTATAAAATCTATTATTGTATATCATAGAGGCAAAAAGAAATACTTTGTAGAAAACATGAAAGAAATAATGGATACAGAAGAATAGAAAATTAATAATTAGAGGTAAAGTAAAATAATTTTACTTAAACGTATGCCTTAAGGAAGGAATGAGATTAATTATGCAATTAATAAATATAGGATTTGGAAATATTGTTTCAGCAAATAGAATTATAGCTATTGTAAGCCCAGAATCTGCACCAATTAAAAGAATTGTGCAGGAGGCAAAAGACGAAGGAACAGCCATAGATGCTACTTATGGAAGAAAAACAAGAGCGGTTATTATTATGGACTCAGGACATGTAGTGCTTTCGTCCATCCAACCAGAAACAGTAGCGGGAAGGTTAGGAAAAGAAGAAGAAATAACTTCTGAAGAGGATAACTAAAAATATAAAATAAAATTTTTCAAGGGGGAATTTAAAAATGATGGTAAAACCAACCGTAAAGGAATTATTAACAAAAGTAGATAACAGATTTGAATTAGTAGTTGTTACAGCAAAAAGAGCTAGACAAATTGCAGACGGAGCAGAAAAATTAACAGATGTAGATGAAGAATCACCAGTTACTATCGCTGCAAATGAAATAGCAGAAGGTAAGGTGAAGGTATGTTAGTTTTATTATCTGGAGTATCAGGAGCAGGGAAAGATACTATAAAAAAACAATTAATAGAAAAAATGGAAAATGTAGAATCTTTACCATCCTATACAGATAGAGCTCCTAGAGCCAATGATGTGCCAGGAGTTACATATAATTTTGTAAACACACAAGAATTTGAAAGAATGATAAAAGATGGCGAATTATATGAATATTCTGTGCATCATGAGCATTATTATGGAACCTCAAAAAAATTAATGAATGAAAAAATAGAAAATGGAAAAATAATTGTAAAAGATATTGAAGTAAATGGCGTAGAAAATTTACTAAAAATACTAAAAGATGATGTAAAAATAGTAACTATATTCTTAAGAGTTCCAAAAGAACAATTACAAAAAAGACTAGAACACAGAATAGACAAGCCAAGCTTAAAAGAAATACAATTGCGTCTAAATAGATTTGATTATGAAGAATCAAAAATAGGCATGTATGATTATGTAATAAAGAATAATAGCTTAGAAAAAACAGTAAATATCATTATGGAAATTATAAAAAATGAGTACAATCTAAAAGAAGCAGAATTTTAGAAAATAGATTTTTACGATACAATAAAGAAGGAGTACGATTCACGGTTACTTTTTGTCGGAACAATGCCTTTTTTTAATTTTATGTTTCCGGCCCCCAACATCGTACAAACTGTATAAACGCTATTTACATATCGTTTAACAGTTTGTAAACTTGTCGGTCCCCACCTTAAGCACTCCAACATAAAATTAAAAAAAGGCATTGTTCCGATTTTTTAAAACCAACTGTGAGTAATAACAAAGAAGGAGAGGCAATTCCAAAACTGGATTTGCCTCTTAAATTGGTTGCAGATTAAAATCTAGAAAATAGAATAGTATATTCTAAAGGATCAATGTACACTGGAGCTAAATGCCCCGTTGTACCCTGAATATATCTAGCTTTTTCATCGCTAGAAATATCCATTGCCATAATCTCGTCAAGCTTCGGCATTGCCGCATCTGAACGAATCATGTTTGTGCCGTCAATGCGCCAGAACTCAATGTAATTGTCTTTAATGACAATTACCATGTTAATCCGCAATGCGTTGCGGATATCGCTTGGGGTACAATTACCTTTTTTCAAAAGTTTTTCCAGCTTTTTCTGCTGCGGTATCATTGGCGTATAACCAAAGATCTTTTTTCCGCCGATTACTAGATTGTTTTCTGCTACCTTTACTGCTGTTGCTGTTGACATCATAATGTTTGCCTCCTATAACTTTTTTACCCTTATTAAAGGGATTTTATATAATAATAAAACAACAAGTTACATATATATATTAACATAATTTTACAAAAAAAGCAAGTGCAAAATCAAACATAAGGTATTGACATAAATTAAATAAAAGGGTATAATATATATTGTACCAATAAGTTTATGTTTCATAAAAGTTCTTGAATAAGGACACAACCAAGGAGGTGCAGAAATGAGAATGCTTGCTCTTGAACCAAAAGACCTTGATTACTATAACCGGGTAGAAGATATGGAGTTAGCAAAGGAGTTTCTGAATGACGGTGTAAAGTTGATACTTTACACAGGAGGAAGAGAGATTTATGAAATCGAAAATTTATCGGATTTTTTAAGTCAAAAAAACTTGTATGACATGAAAGTTATACCAAAATTTGACATATACATAGATTAGAATCTTAATCATCTCTCCCTCCACCACAGAAAAAAATCCAGATTCGTTTCTGGATTTTTTTCTATGGTAAAATAGCTAGCTTTTTTTTTATTTTTAAGATATAATAAGAGAAATATTGTTATAAGTCACAACTTGTTTTAATATATCGTAGTAATATACATTACTACGACAAATAACTATGAATAGTAACGAAATACTTATAGGCAAAAATTAAAGGAGAAAGCATGATAGCAGAAGTAATAATACAAAGTAATGTAAAAAATCTAAATAAAACATTTGACTATAAAATACCAGAAGAATATGAAAATAAAGAACTCGAATTAATTGGAGCAAGAGTATTAGTACCATTTGGAAGAATGAAATCTTTAGAAGAAGGTTTTATTGTAAATATAAAAGAAAGTACAGAATATGAAGTAAAAGAAATAGCTAGAATAGAAGAAAAATATTTGGATGAAAGTAGAATAGAACTTGCAAAATGGATGGCAAGAAGGTATTTTTGTAATATTGCAGATTGTCTAAAACTTATGTTGCCACCAGGAACTACGTCAAAAGTAAATACTAATAGAGTGAAAGAAAAAAATGCGAATTTTATTACTCTAAAAAAGGACGAAGATGAAATTGAGTTTGACATTGAAAATGGAAAATTAAAATCAGAAAAGCAGATTAGAACACTAAGATTTATTATGCAAAATGGTGATTCTTTAGTATCTGATATTGAAATGTTTGCAGATAGTTCTAGAGCAGTAGTAAATACCTTATGCAAAAATGGATATTTAGAAATAGTAGAGAAAAAGATTGAAAGAGACCCATTTGAAGATAAAGAGATAGAAAGAACAGAAAAATTACAACTAACTGATGAACAACAAAAAGCCTTTGATGCTATTTGCGATTCCATGGATGATATGTTATTTTCAGAATTTTTATTATTTGGAGTAACCGGTTCACGGAAAGACAGAAGTGTATTTACAATTAATAGAAAAGACACTAAAAGAACACAAATCTAGTATATTATTAGTACCAGAAATATCACTAACCCCACAAACGGTAAACCGATTTATTGCAAGGTTTGGAAAAGAACAAATTGCAGTATTACATAGTAAATTATCGGTAGGAGAAAGATATGACCAATGGCATAAAATAAATGAGGGAAAAGCAAAAATAATTATCGGAGCACGTTCCGCTATTTTCGCACCAGTACAAGACTTAGGAATTGTTATTATTGATGAAGAACACGATGGTTCATATCAATCCGAAATGGCACCAAGGTATGATGCAAAAGAAATAGCAAGATACAGATGTAAATCTGCTAATGTACCATTAGTATTAGGGAGTGCCACACCAGACATAGAAACCTATTATAAAGCACAAAAAGAAGAAATAATGCTTTTAGAATTAACTAAAAGAGCAAATGAAGCAGAATTGCCAAGCATCGAAATAATTGACTTAAGAGAAGAACTAGCAAAAGGAAATAAATCCATGATTAGTACTAGACTTTATGAAGAAATAGAAAAAAACTTGAAAGATAAAAAACAAACTATTTTATACTTAAACAGAAGAGGATTTTCAACTTTTGTGATGTGTAGAAATTGTGGCTATACTGTAAAATGTAAGAATTGTAATATAAACTTAACGTATCATTTTAATACCAATAAACTAAAATGCCATTATTGTGGATATGAAGAAAAAGTAGTAACAACATGTCCAGAATGTGGAAGTAATCAAATACGATACTTTGGAACAGGAACACAAAAACTAGAATATGAAATTAATAAACTATTCCCAGAAGCTAGTACCATAAGGATGGATATCGATACAGTAACTAAGAAAAACTCGCATGAACAAATATTAGAAACATTTAAAAACGACAATATAGATATCTTAATTGGAACACAGATGGTAGTAAAGGGACACCATTTTCCCAATGTAACACTGGTTGGAGTTATTGCAGCAGATGGAAGCTTAAATATAGATGACTTTAGAGCAAATGAAAGAACTTTTCAAATACTAACACAAGTAGCAGGAAGAGCAGGAAGAGGAAAAGACAAAGGAAGAGTTATAATCCAGACCTATAATCCAGACAACTTTAGTATTGAATGTGCCAAAAAACAAGATTATAGTCTATTCTATCATACCGAGATATCTTTACGAAAACAATTGAAATATCCACCATTTTGCGATATAATAGTAATTGGATTTACTTCAGAAAATGAAAAAGAAGTAATTTCAGTGGCAGAAAAAATGCATGCCTATTTAAAAAATAGAGTAATAAAAGAAAATATAGGTATCATACTATATAGAGCACTTCCAGCACCAATTGACAAAATAAAAAATAAATACCGATGGAGAATTTTAGTAAAATGTAAATTCTCAGAAGAAATCATAGACTTAATGAACGATGTTATAGAAGAATACTATAAACTAAAGAAAAAAAGCACAAGAATAGCAATTATGTCGTTATAGGGACAGACCTTCCTAAAAGGGTGCTAAAAGGGGACAGTCCCCAATTAGGAAAATTCGGACAAAAAAGCCTGTCCCCAATTAGAAAGAAGGAGGTAAGAAAGGTGGCAATAAGAGAAATAAGACAAAACGGAGACGAAATTTTAAGAAAGAAGTCTAGAGTAGTTGAAGTAGTAGATGACAAAATAAGAGAACTATTAGAAGATATGTTAGAGACAATGCATAAATATAATGGAGTGGGCCTTGCTGCTCCACAAGTGGGGATTTTAAAAAGAGTTGTTGTAATCGATTTATATGATGGAAATGAGCCTTTAAAATTAGTGAACCCAGTCATTATAAAAGAAAAAGGAAAACAAGAAGTAGAAGAAGGATGCTTAAGTTTTCCAAATCAATATGCAAAAATGGTAAGACCAGAAGAAATTGTGGCAGAGGCTTTAAACGAGAATGGAGAAAAAATAAAAATTAAGGCAAAAGGATTGCTCGCACAAGCAATATGCCACGAAGTAGATCATTTAGACGGAATTTTATTTGTGGATAATATGATACCTGGCACATTAGAATATGTAGAGCCAAAAGAAGATTAAGGAGGCTATAAGAATGCTTAGAATAGTTTTTATGGGAACACCAGATTTTGCAGCAGAATCACTGAAAAAAGTGTATGAAGCAGGTTATAAGATAGAGGCGGTTGTAACAAATATGGACAAACCAAAAGGAAGAGGAATGAAAATGATTCCTTCTCCTGTAAAGCAATTTGCAGAAGAAAAGAATTTAACTATTTTTCAGCCACAAAAAGTAAGAAACAATGTGGAATTTATTGAAGAAATAAAGAAAATAAATCCTGATGTAATATGTGTAGTTGCTTATGGGAAAATTCTTCCAAAAGAATTGCTAGAGATTCCAAAACTTGGTTGCATCAATGTACATGCTTCCTTACTTCCTAAATATAGAGGAGCAGCGCCAATCCAATGGGCAGTACTAAATGGAGATAAAACTACTGGGATTACAACAATGTATATGGATGAAGGAATGGACACAGGAGATATGATTTTAAAAGAAGAAGTAGAAATAGGAAAAGATGAAACAACAGGAGAACTATGGGATAGACTTGCTGTGATAGGTGGCAATTTGCTTGTAGAAACATTGCAATTAATTGAAAAAGGAGAAGCACCACGAGAAAAACAACCAGAAGAATTTACCTTAGCACCAATGCTAGATAAAAATATGTCAAAAATAGATTGGGAAAATAAAACTGCTTCTGAAATTAAAAACTTGGTAAGAGGCTTAAATCCAATCATGGGAGCATTCAGTTATTTAAATGATAAAAAAATAAAATTTTGGAAAGTAGATGTTCTATCAGAAAAAGAACTAGAACAAGAATATCCAGAACTAATAGAGTATGAATATAAAATGCCAAATATAGAACCAGGAACGGTCCTATTTTCAGATGCAAAAAAAGGATTGTATATAAAAGCAAAAGATGGAATTATTAAAGTCCTTGAAATACAAGGGGAAAATGCGAAAAAAATGAGCATAAATGATTTCTTAAGAGGAAATAGCATAGAAGTAGGAAGCATATTTGCTTAGTTCCTTTACAATTTACAGCTTATTATAAAATGTATATTTTAATTTTATGTTTTCGGCCCCCAACATCGCACAAAGTGTATTAACTCACTAAAGTTCGTTAAACACTTTGTAAGCTTGTCGGTCCCCACCTTAAGCGCTTCAACATAAACTTAAAATATACATTGCTTCAACCCAAAATAACCGTAAATAGTAATAAAGAGGTTAAATTACGAAATTTTAAAAAAAAGTTGCAAAATTTGTTATAAAATAGTATAATATATAATGTGTGAAAATATACACATAAAAAAGTAATACAAACATAGATAAAGTGCATAATATGAATATAAGATATTTTAAAAGGAGAAAAAAATGGATTATTTATTTATGATTCAGCAAGCACTTGTATGGTTATTAACAATATTTTGGGGGTATCAATTAATTATAAGTATATGCTCACTTGTAAAATTAAAGGATAAACCTATCTTAGAAGAGAAAACAAATAAATTTATGGCTATTGTGCCTGCTCATAATGAGGAAAATGTAATAGAAGCTTTAATAGAAAGTTTAAAAAATCAGGACTATCCAAAAGACTTTTATGATATATACGTTATTGCGGATAACTGCACTGATCGTACAGCAGAAATTGCAAGAGAACATGGTGCTATTGTAATGGAAAGATTTGATGAAGAACATAAAACAAAAGGTTATGCTTTGCAATGGTTCTTAAACAAAAAAATTGAAGAAGATGCAGATTATGATGCTTTCTGTATTTTTGATGCAGATAATATTGTAGATAAAAATTTCTTAAAAGCAATGAATAAAAAGCTTTGCCAAGGGGAAGAAGTAGTGCAAGGATATCGTGATATTAAAAATCCAACCGATAGTTGGGTATCCGCAGGATATGCATTATTTTATTGGACAATGAACCGATTCTATCATTTGGCAAGATATAATTTGGGACTATCCCCATTAATCAATGGTACTGGTTTTATGGTCAAGTTTGATGTTATTAAACCAGAAGGATGGAATACAAAGACATTAACAGAAGACATTGAGTTTTCATTAAAAAGAATAATAACAGGAAAAAGACTGGGGTGGGCAACAGATGCCATTGTTTATGATGAACAACCAGTTGGATTTAAACAATCTTGGAAGCAAAGAACAAGATGGACAGTAGGTCATATACAATGTATGACAGAGTATACAAAACCACTTGCATCTGCAGTAAAAGAACACAAAACTATGATGAATTTTGATGGATTACTTTATATATTAGGAAGTATACCAATGTTTGTGTTAACACTAGTATTATTAGTATTGAATTTTATTATATATGCAGCAAATGGTATGACTTCTATTGATTTAATTATTAACTGTCTAAGATATTTAATACCAACATTCCTTTTCCCAATTTTTACAGCATTGCTTATTATGATATTAGATAAAAAACCAATAAGACCAATGCTAAAAGGATTACTATGTTATCCAATATTTTTAGGCTCTTGGATTTTAATTAACTTTAAATGTTTATTCAAACGTGATACAAGTTGGGATAAGATTGAACATGTTAGAAATATAAAAATTAAAGATGTTGCATAGCGAAAAATACAAATAAAGGAAGAAAAGTACTTTATTTGTATTTTTTTGCATTTGTGAATAAAAAAATTGCTATTCAAATAATAATATGGTATGATAATATTTATTGAGAGATTATTGAATATAACAAAAAGGGGAAAAACTATGGTAATATTATTTTTTATAGTACTTTTAATTTTATTAGCAATTATATATTATGAACTAAGAGTAGCAACATCTAGACTTCCAAAAGATGTGTTCCGATACTATCATTTTAAACAAGAAAAATTTATGGGAAGAGATATTTTCATTATTTCCGATAGTAAGCAAGAATTTGAGCAAAACGATGATGAAGTAGAAGAAAATGATAGCGATGCAGATAAAAAAGAAAAACACAAGGTAATCTTGTACCTTCATGGTGGCTCGTATGTAGGGGAACTTGAAAAGTATCATTGGCATTTTTTTAAGGATATTATTAATGATACAAATGCTACCTTAATTGTACCAGATTATCCATTAGCACCAGAGCATACCTATTTAGAAGTTTTTAAATTTATGGAGCCATTTTATAAAGAAATAGTAGAAAAAATAGGAAAAAATGCCCAGTTTATTTTAATGGGAGATTCTGCTGGTGCAGGTTTGGCTTTGGCGTTATACCAACGAAATGGAAAATTAAAGAATCGCTTGCCAGATAAAACAATTTTAATCTCTCCTTGGCTAGATGTTAGAATGGAAAATCCTGAAATAGATACGATTAAAGATCCAGTTTTGAAAAAGCCATTATTAAAGCTATCTGGCAAAAAATATGCAGGAAAAAACGGATTAAAAAGTTATCTAGTAAATCCTGTTTTAGGACCAACAGATAAATTAAAAAATATCTATATGTTATCTGGTACACAAGATATGTTAAATCCAGATGCCAAGAAATTCGCATTAGCGAATAAAGGAAAGGTTCAATTCATCGAATATGAAGATGCAATACATAATTTTGTAATCATGAAGCATAAAAAGAAAAATATACATGCAAAAGATGGGTATGAAAAAGTAGTAGAGATTATTTTAGAATAATATGTTTACTGAAAAAGATAAAATAAAAGTTGCTAGAGAAAAGGAGGTAGGAAATGGAGAAAACACATAATTGGAGAAGGTTAGATAATTATGCAAAAATATTTCCTATTGCTTCGAGCAAAAAGTATAGTAGTGTTTTTCGATTGTCCGCTGTTTTGAAAGAAGAGATTAATCCAAAACTTTTAAAAGAAGCGGTTAATAAAGTTCTTCAAAATTTAAGTGCTTTTAAAGTGAAATTAAAAAAAGGCGCATTTTGGTATTATTTTGAGGATAATAATAAAGATATTTTAATTGAAGAAGAAAAGAATTATCCTTGCAAATACATAGATCCTAATACCAATAATGACTATTTATTTAAAGTTACGTATTGGGAGAAAAAAATAAATCTGGATATATTCCATTCTTTAACCGATGGAAATAGTGGCGTTATATTTTTAAGAGAAATTGTATATACCTACCTTGAATTAGCACATCCCAAGGAATTTAATAAAAAGCTAAGATTAGAGAAAAAATTATCTAATAGCACAGAAGATGATTATCTAAAAAATTATAATAAAAAGTCAAAAGGTACGAAAGGTGGAAAAAAGGCGTATGCGTTAAAAGGAAGAACACTTCCTTTAGCAGCCATTGGTGCCATTCATGTTAATATCAATTTAAAACAGTTAAAAGAAAAAGCAAAGGAAAAAGGGGTTACGGTAACACAGTATTTAACAGCTATAATTATCTACGCAATTTACCATTCTAATTACCAAAAATATAATGGAAAAAGACCAATAAAAGTATGTATACCAGTAGACTTAAGAAAATACTTTAAATCCGAAACAGTAAACAACTTTTTTAGTTATATCACGGTGCAAGCTGATATGAATACGAAAATGCTTCAATCTTTTGATGGAATGCTAAAGTTCGTTAAGCAAAACTTTGAAAAAATGCTAACAAAGGAAGAAATTAGTAAAACGATGTCTGCTAATGTTAAGTTAGGCAATAATGCTTTTATTAAATTAATACCATTATTTTTAAAACTAGTAATCGTAAAATTAAGCTACATAGAAATTAGAAAATATACAACAACCACGTTTTCGAATATAGGTAGAATTGGTATTATTGGAGAATATCAAAAATACATTGATAAATTTTTAATGCTAATTGCACCAGAAACAGTGGAAAAAATAAAATGCACTGCATGTTCGTTTGAGAATAATTTAGTATTTACTTTTACGTCAACACTAGAAAGTACAGAAGTGGAGCAAGAATTTTGTAAAAAACTAAAACAAGAAGGTATTGAAATATCGGTAGAAGGGAATGGTGTACATGACTTTATATCCTAAGATAAGAAATGCAAAAAAAGAAAATCTGGCAATAAAAATAATGTTACTTATTTCTATCGTAATAGCAATTATTTGTGTTATTGTAAATGTATGTACTTCTACTAAGTATTTGTGGTGCCTTATTGTAATTGCCGGAATTATCTATTCCTGGATAACGGTAATGTATTCCATTCATAGAAATATCAATATCGCTTCTAGTGTAATGATACAATTTATCGCCATCTCGCTATTTACTTTATGCATCGATTATATTTTAGGATATAGTGGCTGGGCAATTAATCTAGCAATTCCTATTATTATCATGGTGGCTAATGTAACAATTCTAATACTTACTTTTGTTAGTGTACATCGATATTACAAATATGCTGTTTATCAACTAATTATCTTTGTATTTAGTATGATTCCATTAATTATATTACTAACTTCTGAGGGAATAATAACGAGACCAATTTTTACAATTATTGCTAGCTCAATAGCTTTATTTACCTTTGTTATGGCTCTTTTGTTATGTGGTAGAAATATAGTAGAAGAGCTTGATAGAAGATTACATATGTAGTATAATGCTAGTATCAAACCTAAAGGAGGTAATTTTTTATGGCAAACTTATCAATTAAGGAAGCATATGAGGCTGTTTTCAATGAAGACGGAACAATGAAAGCATGTGGACGGGAGGCTTGCAGAAGGCTGATAGAAGCATGTGAAGCAAAAGACCAGGATACTTATTTTGGAGATAAGAGGACTGGAAAGATTTGTCTGAGCAATGTGCCTACCATAAAAAGGCTGTACTTAGATGAAAAATAATTTTATAATGCCTGTTCCTAAATGGACGGGCTTTAATATTGTAAAAGAAAATAATAAGGTTACTGTTCAGCATAAAGTGCATTCTTCGTCTTAGTAGGATGTATATTTATAAAATTTTTTGTACCTTACTGGTCGAAACCATCTAACCACAATTTTAAAAAAAAATTTTAAAATTGTGCTAGGTTTCTCCAACTCGCACTCGCTTTTACAAAGCTCGTTTGGTCGCTGCGCGGTACTTCAAAATTTTCTAAATATACATCCTACTAAGACTTTAAATAGAAAATTACACTGAACAGTAACATAATAAGAAGAATTAATTAAAATTTTACTAAAAAGTACTTGAAAAGAAGAAATAGTACTGATATAATAATTTTGAAAATAAAGTAAAGAGCACAAAGGAGGAAAGAAATAAATGGCTAGAACCCTTATAGTTGTAGAGAGAGGGAGGGAGCTATATTCTAAAGCAATAAGCTTTATTTGTGATGCAAAAAATAAAATAAATAGATATCTAAAAAGGATAGGTTATGAAGTAAGTCAACCAGGACTGAAACATATAACCTATCCTTTTATGTGTTATCTATGCAATTTAAAATGAATGCAAAATAAAATGAATACTAACATATGGAAAAGTATTGCTCTCTATATAATAAAAAAGCACTTATGAAAAATACAAAAAACAAGAAAAGAACTTGTAAATAAATTAAATAAAAAAACAAGGGGGAACATATGAATAGAACAATTAAATTAAGAAAAATAAAACAAGAAAAAGGAATTACATTAGTGGCATTAGTAGTAACCATTATAATAATTATTATTTTATCTACAATAACGATAAATATGGCATTTGGAGATAATGGATTAATAGCACAAATAAAGGGAACAAGTGATGGGGCAGCAAATGTAATAGCAGAGGAAGGAATAAAAATGAATGATTTGTTGTCAAAATATGCCAATATGATGAATGGAGAAGCTGATTTTCCAGTTAATATTATACAAGGAACAATAGAGTTTGGAGAGATAATATGGAGTAATAGGCAGGCAAGTATCACAGTAAGCACAAATACAAGTTACTATATTGAATATCAAGTAAATGCTACTACAGAAGGAGAATGGATAAGAATAGAAAATAATGGAAGTATTAGTGAACTAAAACATGGAGATACGGTATATGCAAGATTGACAGATGGAATAAATGTAGGAGATTATGCGAGTGCAAGTATTTTAGATGAAATACCACCAAAAGTAGAAATACAAGTAGCAGAAACAACAAATACAAGCATAAAAGTAAATGTAATAGCAAGTGACGAAGAAAGCGGATTGGCAACAACAGATACATATACATATTATTTAAACAATGAGCAAAAAGCATCAAATACAGAGGCAAGCTATAACTATACTGGATTAACAGCAGGAACAAGTTATACCTTAAAAGTAGTAGTAAAAGATGAAGCAGGAAATGAAACAGAAGCGAGCATAGAAGTAAGTACAACGCAGTTATATACAGTAACTTATAATATTGATTCAGGAAATACACAAACACAACAATTTAGTACAGGTGAATCTGTAATTACAGGACTAAACTTCACGCCAAGTAAAAGTGGATATACATTTGTGGGTTGGAGAGAAGATACAACAGCAAGTTCAAGTGTATTAAGTAGTAAAACAATGGAAACAAGCAATATGACGTTGTATGCAGTATTTAGTCAAAATGTAACAGTAACGAAGTATAACGGATCCTCTAGTGCAACAACAGAAACAAAAGCAAAATATTACAATAACGGAAATGCAGCAAATCCAAGCTTTACTTTAAGTCAAAATGGATTATCTGGATGGACAGCAGCAGGTTGGACAACATCAACAAGTGCAACAGGCTCAACAGCAGTAAGCAATGGAGGAAGTGTAACATTAAGTTCAAATGCAACATACTATGGAAAATATACACAAACAATAACCTTATCATATAGTGGAAATGGAAATACAGGAGGAAGTACAGCAAGTCAAACGGGAACAAGGTACTATAACTCTGCAGGAAATTATAGTAATCCAAGCTTTACATTAAGGAGTAATGGATTCACAAGAACCAATTATAGTTTTGTAAACTGGGCAATGGGAAGTGCATCAGGAACAAAATATAATGCAGGAGCAACAGTTACATTGTCAGCAAATACAACATTTTATGCTACGTGGAAGCAAACGTATACAACATCAACTGCTTACATTTCTGGATATGCAGATATGTCACCAAGACATGGAACTTTAGTCGCTTTGAGTGGAACCTATACAGATTATCATTATCTAAATTCACATACATTAAGTGGAAATGCAATATCTTGGTATGGTTCGGGAGCACAAATTTATGCTAATTGCGATGTAAATTTAACAATATCAGGAGATGTTAGTGGAGGCGCATTAGATGGTTGGGTTACAGGAAAAGTTATGTTATATGTAAATGATTCTCTTAATAGAAATATAATTTATAAATATTATGAAAGTAATTATTCTAGTTATGAAACTATAAATACTACAATATCATTACCTGCTGGTTCACGTTGCAGTATAAGAGTATTTGATGAGGCAGATGATCCAAATATGAGATTTTCTTATTCGGTAAATATTACATTTACTGCTGTTCCAAAGTAAATACTAACATTAAAAATATTGAATCAAACTTTATTAAATTAAAAGTAAAAAAGTGCATATCAGCTTTTATAAGCTAGAGTGCACTTTTTAAATTTTAATAAAAACTATTAAAAAGAGCTACTTTTAGCATACAAGGACTACAAAAATATGTAAAAAAGATGTGAAAAATGAGTAAAAAATACGTAAATTATAAAATACGCATTGACAGGAAGAAAAATACATGTTATAGTATTCGTAAATAATAGTGCTGTGTATATTCGTGAAGCGAAGTGCACATGTGTGCGTTGAAAGAGTGCTTTCACTAATACACACTGTTCCTATAATGAAAGACAATAGCTAAATTGTAGAAAGGAATGAGGTAATAATGCAGAACATTAAAGAGAATTTTGAATATATTCAAAAAATATATCCACTTAATTTGAAAGAAATAAAATTAGAAAAAGGTGTTCAAAGAAGATTAATAGATGAAGAACTTCCTGAAAGACTAAATCGAGAACTAAATAAATTTTTAAAGTATAATGATATTAATGTAAAGATTAAGCTTGGACCGTCATATAATAGATCGCTTAGCCCATGGGTTCAGTTATATACAGACGAAAACAAAAAGGGAACAAAAGGTCATTATGCAGGGCTTTCGTTTGAAAGTCAAGGCAAAATATCTGCATGGTTAGGATTTGGACAAACGAATAAGACAAAAGAAGAAATAATAGAAACAAAAAATCAATATATTAAAGAATATTCGTCTTTAACTCCATACCTAAAACATGGCTTTGAGTATAAAACAGTTTTTGTAGATGGGGTCATTATATCAAAAGTTTATGACTTAAGCAAGTTTAATGAAAAAGAATTTTATGAAGATATGGACTATCTAATAGATTTATATAAGAAGCATGAGACT
Source organism: uncultured Clostridium sp. (assembly GCA_946495905.1). Classification (GTDB taxonomy): domain Bacteria; phylum Bacillota; class Clostridia; order TANB77; family CAG-508; genus CALXVA01. Next base: position 8,641 of record CAMMEP010000003.1, on the reverse strand, counting down.
GCAAAAAAATTTGGAACATTAGAAAACAAAAGTCTATATGAGGAAATAGAAAATAAAGAAGAGATAGAAGAAATAAGCCCCGATGTAAAAGTACAAAAAGGCATTAATAAGCTATATAGAGGATATACCGCAATAGGAAAAAAACAAAAAATGATGGAACAATATTTATACAAAAAAGATCAAAAAGGGAATGTAATAAAAGATGAAAGAGGCAATCCTATGGTAATAAATGGTAGCCAATATGAAAAAGTAGTATTTCATCCTAAATATACTAAAGAAGAATTCTTATATGGAATAGAAAAAACATCATCCAAATATGCAGCAGGAGCTTTTTACAAGATATTAAAAAGAGCATTAGATTATCCAAAAATAAATTTTTATTTAATAATTGAATCTATTAATAAAGGAGATTTATTTGAGATTTTTGGTGATGCTATTAATTTATTAGAACGAAGAGAAGATGGAAGAAGCCAATTTGAAATACAGGATACGGTAATAGGAACATACTTGTTTGGAGCTGCAGAAAGAAATAAATTTATTTATTTACCTAGCAATTTATTTGTTTTAGCAGTAGAAGATGCAAAAGGGGAAAAAACGGATTCTTATCTAGAGGATAAGTTTGAAATAGAATGGATAGAAAGCACAAATGAAGAGTTAGATAATTATTATCTAAAAGGAATGAAAAACATCAAATGGGGAGAGCTAAGAAAAATAATAAATAATGAAATTAAGGCTAACTTAAATAAGTATAATACGGAATCTGATAAAATAGATTCGTATTTCTTAGAAAAGAATATGCTAACAACAGAAAAAGATACAGAAGACGATTTAGAAGCAAGAAAAAAACTAACACAAAGATTATTTTTTCATTTATATGAGAAAGTATGTCACTATAATACGGAAATGATATTTAATGAAACCATAACAGATTTAGAAGATATCATGCAATTAGCAAAAGGAAAAAATTATTTAGAAATGTTCAATACAACCGTACAAGAAAATTTGAAAGGTGAAATTAAATAAAATGTATATTAAAGAAGTAGAATAGTAAATGTTGGACCCATTATAAATCTGAATTGTAAATTAGAAAAAGATAAATTGAATTTTATTATAGGAGAGGCAGGAAGTGGCAAAACAACGTTTAGTGCAATAGTGTATGAAATATTGAAAAGAGATTCCTACCTTTCTTATGAAGAAAAAACGAAAAAAATTGCAAAAATTTCATTAACAATAGAAACACAAAAACAAAATATTCAAATTATGCAAGAAATTCAGAATGGAAAAAGTAGAATAGATATTAAGAACATAATAAACATGCAAGAGCAATTACAAGAATTAACTTCTTGTGAAGTAGTTGTAATGAAAAATTGGACTATGAAGAAAATGGAAGAGCTAGATTATACACAAATAGAAATTTTCCTAGAAAGATTTAAAGAAAAAATTACAAATCAAGATTTATTTCATAGAATTAAGGATAGGTTAAAAACTCCAGAGAAAAACCATCTCATAAGTTCAGGAGAACAAAATATTCTAAAAATAATAGATGTTCTGTTACAAATACAAGACAATACAATTGTAATATGCGATGATATTTTAGATAGCAATGGAGTAGAAATTACAAAGTTTATTCTAGAGATAATGCATGAACTTACCAATTCGATACAATTTATTATTACGAAATCTATTTACTCTAAGCAGGTAATTCCAGAAGAATGGTGCAATACTATTTATCTTAGAAGAATAGCAAGTGAGATAAATCCTATTTTTATCCAAAGAGAAAAAGACAATAGAAATAGGTTGCCACTACCTAAGAAAAAAGAGATACCATTTATCTACCATATGGAAGAAACCATCGATGCAGAAGAAGATAGAGAAGTAGAGTATAAAGAGGTAAAAGGAAAAAATCCGGTAAGTTCTATTGTGAATGTAGCACCAATTTATATAGTATCTTTTTTAAACTCTGCAAAATTAGAAAAAGGTTATATAAAATGGGGAATTAGCAATGATCGAGTAGTAAAAGGTGTGGTATTAGATAAAGAACAAAAAGATGAAATTAGAAGAAAGATAAGTGAAGAAGTAAAGGGAATAAAACCATATGTTGGTGCAGATGATTATGATTTAGAATTTATTAATGTGCATGATGCAGCAGAAAATCTTTTAACAGATACATATATAGTAGAATTAAGTGTAAAAGCCAAAAAAAGTCAAACTTATTTATATGCAACTTCAAAAGAAGAGATTTATATAAAAACAAATGGAGGGAAAAGGAAATTAAATTCGCTAGAAATTCAAGCAGAAATAAAAAATAGAGTCGAACATTAACGGTAGATAAAAAGTTTGACGTAATTCTGTAAAAAATGAGGTTGATGTGACTAAATATTAAAAAATAAAAAACTAAGTTACATAAAACTAAAAATATCTCTATTGACAATTTTTCAAAAAATAGATATAATGATATATGTAAAAGGAGAAATTAGATATGGTAGCTAAACTATGGAAAAAAGTATTATTTGTAATTTTAATTATTGCATGTTTGTTTAATATAGTAAATAAGTTAGTTCATAAAGCATCTTTGGATGAAGAACTACAAAGCTCTGCTGAATATATTCAGCAGCAACAATTAGAAGATGGAACAGAAAATTAAACTGTATTATCAATAAGATTTTTAATAAAACAAGAGTATAGTACTTGAAAAATAGAAATAAATATGTTATCATATAAAATAGCGTTTTTTAAAAGATAAAGGAGAGGTGAGTACAAAATGAAACAAGGATTACATCCAAATTATACAGAAGCAACAATAACATGTGCTTGTGGAAATGTGATGAAAACAAATTCAACAAAAGCAGATATGAAAGTTGATGTTTGTTCAAAATGTCATCCATTCTGGACAGGTAATTTAAAAAGAGAGACAACTGGTGGTAGAGCAGACAAATTTAAGAAAAAATATGGAATTCAATAATAGAATAATGAAAAAAATTAGGATAGCAAGGAAAGCTATTCTTTTTTTGTGACTTTAACGATAAAACAAATGTGAATTGTAACAAAAACACGAGTGAAAAATGAATCAGCAAAAGTTAGATAATGTTTTACAAAACTATTTTTAATGTGAATAAAAAGAATAAAATTGGAAAATAATAGATAGCATAAAATTATATAAAGAGAATGTGGTTTAAATATGAAAGAAAAACTTTATGAAGAATTGAATAAAAAGTTAGACGACTTGAATTATGCTTTAACTAAAAGTAAATTCATTGATTTAGTGGAGCTTTTGGGAAATAGAAAAGAACTTTTTTTTAGAAATATTTGGTCCGGAATTGTAAAGGGAATCGGAATTGGAATTGGTGTTACCATTATAACAGCACTTATTATTATTGTGCTTCAAAAAATAGTTACATGGAACATTCCAGTAATAGGGGAATATATTGCAGATATTGTAGACATTGTGCAGAATAGTAGGTAGAAATAAATATTTATGGTTACAATTCACAGTTACTCCGACATCTTAGAATAGGCTGTGAACTGTAACCATCTATTAACAAATAATAAATTGAAAAATAAAAAAATCTATATTGTAAAATAAAATCAACTATGATAAAATTTGTGAAGTGAAATAAGAGAGGTGAACGAAAGAATGGCCAATAGTAATATGCAAAAATTATATCAAATATTAGATGCATTTGAAAAAGCAGGAAAAGATAAACGAAAAATTACAAAAGCTAGAAAATTAGTTGATGTGGGAAACATAGAAGAAGCATTGAAAAAAATAAGAGAATTGAATACTTCAAATACTTCGAAAAGTTCTAGTACTTCAAATACTTCTAAAACAGCAAAAACAAAAAAAGGAGAATCGAACAAGCAAAAAGATACTGCCAAAACAAAAAAGAAACAAGAAAACGTGCAAGTAGCAACAGCAAAAAAGAAAAGAAAAAAGAAAGTAGAAACACAAGATAAAACAAATGAGAACGAAAAAGAGATAGAAACAAACAAGATAACAGAAGAAACACAAGACGAAGAATATTTTGACGAACTAGAAGAAAAAGAAGATAGAGAATATTATAATGATTATGAAGATGAGTATAACACAAGCCAAGAAATGGACAATGAGTATGATATAGACGAAGATAATGAAGAAATAGATGATTTAAATGAAACAAATAATATAGAACCAGAAGAGGACGAATCAGAAGAAGATTATGGAATAGACGACTATGAAGATGGATTTGGTACTTTTGATAATGAGGACGAAGAAGAAAAGCCAAAATACAAAGAAGAAGTAAAAAAACAAGAATCTGTATATCCAGAAAAATTAAGAAATGAAATAATAGAAAAAGCATACATAGGGCTTCTTTTAAATAATCCAAAATTAATTGTAAAATATTATATTGTATTTGAAGAATGCTATTTTGATGATCCAAGTTTATTAAATATCTATAAAAGTATTTTGTTTACAGAGGGAGGAAATTATACTCCAGAAATTGCAAAAAAAGGATTTAATTTTTCAGTAGATAATAATGAAAACTATGCGCAAAAACAAGACATAAAAAATGAAATAAGAGGGATAAACTATAACCCAGAAAAAGTATATTTAGAGCTTAGAAAATTATGTACATTAAGAAAGAGTTATTTAGAAGAGCCAAGAGAGGATATTCAGCAACAAATTGTTGGAATACGTGATTATCAGTTATATGACCAAATGTCGGTAGAAGAAGTAAAGGCAGCAATTGTACAAGTAAGTGTTACGCAAAAATTTAAACATGCTGTATTAAGTGAAGATTTAACGGAATTCTTAGAAAAAGGAGAAAATAATTTAACAAATGGCTTAGAACTTCCATTTCCTATTCTATCCAGTGTATTTAAAGGAATCCGAAAAGGAGAGACCATGGCGTTCGCAATGCCATCTAACTCTGGAAAAAGTAGATTTACCATTAACTTAGCAGCTTATGTTGCCTTTGTACATAGACAAAAAGTGCTTATTATTTCAAATGAAATGTCAGAAGAAAAAATGAAGCTTTGCTTAATTACCACGGTGTTAAATAATCCAAAAATGCAAGAATTACATGGACAAAAAATTACAAAAACAGAGGGAGAATTACTAGAGTTTAAATTTAGACCAGATAAAGGTGCAAAAGTAAAAACAGACGAAGACGGCTTTATTCTACAAGAAGAAAAGGAAACAAGAAAAGAATTTGTAGAGAGATTAAAAAAGGTATCTTTAGAATTTAATAAAACAATAGCAGTAACGGATTGGCTAAATAACCAAATAAATAATTCTATCTACTTTATTAATATAACAGACCATACTAATGATGAGCTAAAGAAAGTAATAATGAATTACTACTATAAAGAGAAAATCGAATATGTATTTTATGATACCTTAAAAACAGATACTGCAAATATTGGAAATGGTGAGGAAATAAAAAGAACGGCAACCATACTTTCTAACTTAGCGCAAAACTTTAATATGTTCATTTGCTCTACGTTACAATTAACAGAAAGTACCACACTTCCTATCAACTTAAATGTAAACGATTTAGCGGTAAGTAGAACAGTAAAAGAGGTATTAGACACGCTTTGTTTAATTAAGCAAATAATGCGAGAGGATTGGGACAAATACCAATATTCATTGGAAGAAGTGGATACGAAATTCTTTGAATTTAAGAAATATACCGATCCAGATGAAAGATATTATGCTTGTGTAGTTGATAAAAATAGAGCAGGAGCAAAGCCAAAGCTATTATTTAATTTGAATTTAGCGTATAATAGGTGGAATGAGTTGGGCTACCTTAGATTAAAGGTTGAAAAATAATTACAATTCAAACTTCACTTAAAATATAATCAAGTATACAGAGTATGCCTCATAAATTTTAAACTGGTTTTGACTGCTCAAAAGAATAATAAATTGTACATTAAAAAGAAATGCCGCTAAAAATGAAAAAATAACTATTCAAAAGCATAGAGGAGATAGCAAAATGAAAGAACTAGAAAAATGCGAATTATGTCCGCATCGATGCAAAGTAAATAGAGCAAGTGGAAAAATAGGAAGATGTAGATGTGACGACAAAATAAAAATAGCACTTGCCTCTATCTATGAATTTGAAGAGCCATGTATTAGTGGGAAGAATGGCTCTGGAACAGTATTTTTCTCAAACTGTAATTTAAATTGCATCTATTGCCAAAATTATGAGATAAGTCAGCAAGGCAAAGGAAGAGAAATATCAATAGAAAAATTAGCAGAAATATTTTTAATGCAACAGGAAAAAGGTGTAAACAATATAAATTTAGTAACACCTACTATGTATGTTTATCAAATAATAGAGGCAATAAAAATAGCAAGACGAAGCGGACTTACCATACCAATTATTTATAATACAAATGGATATGAAAATGTAGAAACAATTAAACTACTAAATGGATATATTGATGTCTATTTACCGGATTTAAAATATTATTCAGATGTTTTATCTAAAAAATATTCTAATGTGAACCATTATTTTGAAACTGCCACAAAGGCAATTAAGGAAATGTACGAGCAAGTAGGAACAGCAAAATTCGATGAAAACGGGATAATAAAAAAAGGTGTTATTATTAGGCATTTAATTTTGCCAAACCATTTACAAAATACGAAACATATATTAAAATGGGTAAAGAAAAATATGCCGGAGGACACTTATGTAAGTATTATGGCACAGTATTTCCCTACATACAAGGCAAAACAAGATGAATCTGTTAATCGAAAACTAACGAAAAAAGAGTATCGAGAAATTGAAAATTTTTTATATACCTTAAATTTACAAAATGGATATATACAAGAATTAGGTGAGCATGAGGAAGAGTATGTGCCAAAATGGGAAGGATAATAGTAATTATATTGATTTTTATTTATATAGGGAGTAAATGTAAATTACTTTCTAATTGTATAGGAAAAATCAACTCTTCATTTGAAATTTCAGCATTTTTAACGATTTTTCCGTATACAACAAGGTTAATTTACCTTGATACGTACAATAATTGCGAAGCAATTTTGTACATATGGACGTCGGAAGCTTTGCTTCCGCTAACGTCCAATTTCCTTACAATATAAAAACAAATTGAGGAAGGTCTGTCCCCAAAACGACAAAGTTGTCGTTTTTAGGCCTGTCCCTATAACGACAAGGAGGAATAGAAAATGACGGAAGCAGATAAACATTTTATTGAAACATGTAAAAAGATAATAAAAGAAGGTTATTCATCAGAAGGAACAAATGTTAGAACAAGATGGGAAGATGGAAGTGAAGCAAATTATATTTCCATAGTAGGTGTAAGTAATAAATATGATGTTGGAAAAGAGTTTCCAATGATTACATTACGAAATAATAGTAAAACGGTAATGAGAGCTATTGATGAAATTTTATGGATTTGGCAAAAGAAGTCTAACAATGTAAAAGATTTAAATTCCCATATTTGGGACCAATGGATTGACGAGAACGGAACTATTGGAAAAGCATATGGATACCAATTAGGTAAGAAATATGATTTTAAAACTAAAGAAGGAATTTTAAACATGGATCAAGTGGATTATGTGTTATATTTATTAAAGCATGATCCATCAAGTAGAAGAATTATGACAAACATTTTTAATCATGAAGAACTTAAAGATATGAGACTAGAACCATGTGCTTATGGTACACAATGGCTTGTTAAGGGCGGAAAATTGCATTTAATATTAAACCAACGTTCACAAGATATGCTTGCTGCTAATGGATGGAATACAATGCAATATGCTGCACTTTTATGTATGTTTGCACAAGTGGCAGGATTGGAAGTAGGAACGCTAACACATAATATTGGAGATTGTCATATTTATGATAGGCATATCCCTCTTATAGAAAAGCTGATAGAAGCAGAACCAATGGATGTGCATCCTAAACTTGTAATACATAATCCAACCAAGGATTTCTATGAGTTCAAGGTAGAAGATTTTGAAATACAAGATTATGATTATAACAAAGATATTAAACTTGGTAAAATACCAGTGGCTATTTAAAATAAATTATAAGTAGTGAGACTTATAGATGGAGGAAGAAAATGTTAAGTATTATAGTAGCAGTTGCAAAAAACAATGTAATTGGAAAGGATAATAAATTAATTTGGCATTTACCAGAAGATTTAAAAAGATTTAAAAGATTAACAACAGGGCATACTATCATCATGGGAAGAAAAACATTTGAATCATTAGGGAGAGTACTTCCAAATAGAAAACATGTTGTACTTTGCAATGATGCAGAACTTAGTATAGAAGATGAAAATGTGGAAGTATTAGATGATATTAGTAAACTAGACAAATACGAAACATCTGAAGATGAGAATTTTATTATCGGAGGAGCAAGTATCTATAAATTGTTGCTCCCAAAAGCAAATAAATTGTACATTACAAAAATAAATCAAGAGTTTGAGGGAGATGTATATTTTCCAGATATAGATGAAAACGAATGGCAGGTAGTAGAAAGAGAGAAAGGTGTAAAAGATGAAAAGAATCCTTATGATTATGAGTATGTTACTTATGTAAGAAAGTTTGCCAAAACTAATTGTTAAAAGTATAATTTTAGTATAGAATAAAATTATAGTTATAGAGAAATAGAAAGGAGAAATATTCATGGAA
>CAMMEP010000002.1 GCA_946495905.1 uncultured Clostridium sp. | reverse complement strand
AAATTTAAAGGAGGAATTTTTTATGCCATTAGTAACGACAAAAGATATGTTTGAAAAATCAATGAAAGAAAAATTTGCGATAGGATCATTTAATGTAAATAATATGGAGATTATACAAGGAATTGTAGATGCAGCAGCTGCACAAAACTCACCAGTTATCTTACAAGCATCTTCAAGTGCAATAAAATATGCAAGAATAGGATATCTAAGAAAGATGGTGGAAGCAGCATTGGACGAATATGATATTCCACTAGCATTACATTTGGACCATGGACCAGATTTTGAAACTTGTAAAATGTGTATTGACAATGGATTTTCATCTGTTATGATAGATGGTTCTAAATATGATTTTGAAGTAAATGTTGCCCTAACTAAAAAAGTAGTCCAATATGCACATTCTAAAGGAGTAGTAGTAGAGGCAGAATTAGGAAAACTTGCTGGAATAGAGGATGATGTTAATGTAGAAGCAAAAGATGCTATGTATACCGATCCAGACCAAGCAAAAGAATTTGTAGAAAGAACTGGATGTGATTCTTTAGCAATTGCAATAGGCACAAGCCATGGAGCATATAAATTTAAAGGAGAAGCTAAGTTAAGATTTGATATTTTAAAACAAGTAAAAGAAAAAATACCAAACACACCAATTGTACTTCATGGAGCTTCTACGGTTATCCCTGAATTAGTAGAACAATGTAACAAATATGGGGGAGATATACCAGGAGCAAAAGGTGTTCCAGATGAGATATTACATGAAGCAAGTTTATCTGGAGTGTCTAAAATAAATGTAGATACAGATTTACGTTTAGCAATGACTGCAGCTATCAGAAAAGTATTTGCAGAAGAACCTTCAAAATTTGACCCAAGAGCATACTTGCTACCTGCAAGAGATTTAATTAAAGAAACAGTAGAACACAAAATTAGAGATGTATTTGGTTCAAGCAATAAGGCTTAGATGATAAATTAAGGACAGACCAAATTTTCCAAAAAATGAGGAAAAGGGGTCTGTCCCTAATTTATCAATATGTTTAAAATCAATTATTTTTTAAACTCATTGCTTTTCGCATTCTCATTTCTGCATCTTTTTTAGCAATATCTTGTCTTTTATCATATAGTTTTTTTCCTTTACCAACACCTAGTTCAATTTTTAAAAAGTTACCACTAAAATATAAAGAAATAGGGACTAAACTGAACCCTTTTTGCTTAATAAGACCTATTAATTTATTTATTTCTCTTCTATTTAAAAGTAGTTTCCTAGTTCTAAGTGGGTCTTTATTGTATATATTTCCGTGTTCGTAAGGACTAATATGCATTCCATATATATAAACTTCACCATTTTTTATATTAGCATAACTATCTTTTAAATTTACTTTTCCATTACGTATAGACTTTATTTCAGTACCAGTTAATACAATGCCAGCTTCATATGTATCTTCAATAGTATAATTATGCCTAGCAGTTGGATTATTAGCAACAATTTTCTTTTTCATATAATTTTCCTCTTAATACAAAATTTTAGATTTTAATGAAAATCTGAGACATAAAAATTATAGCACCTTTCTATTATAAAAACAAGCTATGATTTTTTCTATATGAATGAAAGATACAAGTTAATGGTTACTGTTCAGCGTGATTTTTTATTTAAAGTCTTAGTAGGATGTATATTTAGAAAATTTTGAAGTACCGCGCAGCGACCAAACGAGCTTTGTAAAAGCGAGTGCGAGTTGGAGCAACCTAGCACAATTTTAAAAATTTATTTTTTAAAATTGTGGTTAGATGGTTGCGACCAGTAAGGTACAAAAAATTTGAGAAATATACATCCTACTAAGACGATGAACGCACTTTACGCTGAATAGTAACAGTTAATGATTTTATGCTGTAAAAATGTAGTAATCATTATAACTCATCTGAATCAATATAGATATCATTTTTATTTTTTTGCTTTATATAAGACCAAACAAGAATTACAATAGCAGCAGCTGTAATACCCATTATAATCCATGACCATGTATTTGTTGTCATGCCAGCTATTTTTATTTCATCTGTTGATGTTCTAGTAGCTGTATATCCATTATTATTGTTATTATTATTTGAAGTAACACCTGCTATCGAATTTCCTGTATTCTGCATTCCATCTTTAACATCGGTAGCAACGTTTCCAGCACCGTTTTGCAAAGTGTTAAAACCATTTCTAACTCCGCTAGCAACATCGTTTCCCATGTTTTCTACTGCATTTTCAGCACCACCAACTGCATTTCTTATACCATTAGCAACATTATCCATAGCAAATGAAGAAATAGCGATTGAAATAAATAGGATAGTAGCAAGTAAAGTCAATAAAAATCTTTTTTTCATTTTAGACCTCCTTATAGAATATTTTTGATAGTAAAAAATTATACTATTAAAATTTTTGAGCATTTTAAAAGATAATCTCTATTTATAGTATTGCTTTTTTAAAATAAAATATACAAAAAAATATCACAAATTAATTGTGATATTTTTGAAAATTGCTATATATAATTATCTTTGCTTAAAAATTTATATTTTTTATAATTTTACATTAATTAACAAATTTTAAAAAATATTAATTAAAATTAAGATTTTAATCTAATTAAAATTGCTATTGCTAATAATATTAAAATAACACCAACTGCTATTAATAATATATTTAAAATATTAGAAAAACTCATATTTTCTTGTGCGATACTACTAACACCAGATGGGGCAGCTGTTCCACCAACATCATCCTGAATTTGACTTGCATCAGTAATTGAATTACTACTAGTGTCTGTATTTGATATCTCGTTGCTTACATTATTATCGATATTGTTTGTATCAGTACCATTTTCATAAGTAACTAAGTTATCATCAGATGGTAAATTCATATTAATATCAGTTGCAAAAACAACAGTATTTAATGCAAATAGAATAATAAATAAAACAAATAAAATTTTAACTTTTTTTGAAATTTTTAACATATATAATCCTCCATACAATAAAAATTGTTTTTATCCTTAAGTACTATATAATCATACACAAAAAATAATAAAAAGTCTAGTAAAATTGTAAAATTTATAATAATTTTTTATGAAATACTTGTCAAAGTATATGGTTAATTATATAATATACAAAGTTTTAAAAAATAACAGAAATGAGAGGGATTTGTTTTTACATAATTACAATATAGAAAGGAAAGAAACAATGGAAAATATGAAAGGACTAACAAGTGAAGAAGTTAAAAAGAGGGTAGAGGAAGGCAAAGTAAATAGCTCAAATACCAATAACTTAAAATCAAATTGGCAAATTGTAAGAGACAACGTTTGCACACTATTTAATTTATTTAATTTAATTATAGCCATAGCACTTGCATGTGTACATGCTTATACCAATATGGTCTTTATCCTTATTATTATTGTGAATGTATTAATAGGAATTCTACAAGAAATCCATGGTAAGAATTTAGTTAAAAAACTATCTATTTTAACCGTTGCAAAAGCAAAAGTAATAAGAGATGGAAAACAAGAAGAAATAAATATCAATGAAATTGTATTAGATGATGTTATTCTACTACAACAAGGTGACCAAATTCCATCCGATGCTTATGTATTAGAAGGAGAAATAGAAGTAAATGAATCTTTACTTACTGGAGAATCAGACACAATATTAAAAGAAAAAGATGCAAAACTTTTATCAGGAAGTTATGTAGTAAGTGGAAAATGCTATGCAAAAATAGAAAAAGTAGGAGACGACAACTTTGCAAATCAAATTATTAATGCAACTAAAAAACATAAAAAAGTAAATTCAGAACTTTTAAATTCTATGAAAAAAGTTACAAATTTTACAAGTTTTGTTATCATCCCAGCAGGTGTTATTCTATTTGTACAAGCATTTGTATTTAGAGAAAATACTTTACAACAATCTGTTATTGCAACAGCAGCAGCATTGTTAGGAATGCTACCAAAAGGATTTGTACTACTTACCAGTATCGCATTAGAATCAGGAGTAATAAAACTTGCTAAAAAAGAAGTATTAGTACAAGATTTATATAGCGTAGAAACATTAGCACATGTGGATACTTTATGTTTGGATAAAACAGGAACTATTACAGAAGGAAAAATGAAAGTAATAGATATTGAAAAATATAATGAAAATGTTTTACCAGACACTTTTGAGAATATAATGAATTCTTACGTAAAATTAACAGATGATAGCAATAGTACATTTTTAGCCTTAAAAAATTATTTTAAAGGAGAAGGAAAATATGAAAAAATAAGTGATATTTCTTTCTCATCGGAACGAAAATGGAGTAGCGTAACATTAAAAGATATAGGAACCATTGTAGTAGGAGCACCAGAAAGATTAGTTTTAAAAGCAGGAATAGAATTGCCAGAAAGTGTTCTAAAAGCACAAGAAGATGGTAAAAGAGCATTATGTATTGGATATACAAAAGAAGAATTAAATCCAGAAGCAGAAGAATTACCAAATTTAACAATGATAGCATCCATTATATTAGCTGATCCACTTAGAAAAAATGCAAAAGAGATGCTTGGATATTTTAAAACACAACAAGTAGATATTAAAATTATATCTGGAGATAATCCTATAACTGTATCTACCATTGCTAAAAGAGCAGGGCTAGAGGATTATGAATCCTATATTGATTTATCTACATTAAACTCAGATGCTGAAATTGTCGACATTGTTGATAAATATAGTATTTTTGCAAGAGTTTTACCACATCAAAAAAGCATTATTGTAAAAGCACTTCAAGCAAAAGGACATAATGTAGCTATGACAGGAGATGGAGTAAACGATGTTATAGCATTAAGAGAAGCTGATTTAAGTATTACTTTGCCAGAGGCAAATGACGCAGCAAAACAAGTTTCTCAAATAGTACTTTTAAATCAAGACTTTAGTGTACTAAAAGATGTCTTAATGGAAGGAAGAAGAGTTGTAAACAACCTTACCAGTGTTGCAAGAATATTCTTTATTAAAACAATATACTCTATTTTATTAACTGTATTTTGTATTTTAACAAATTCTGCGTTCCCATTTATACCAATACAAATTACTTTAATAGATTTAGTAATTGAAGCATATACATCCTTCTTTATCTCATTTGAACCAAACAGCAAACCTGTTAGAGGAGTTTTTTTACATACCGTACTGCGAAACGCGGCACCATTTGCCATTGTAATTATGCTTAATATTATGTTTTTAACTTTCTTAGTACCAGTATTAAACATTGCACAAGGACAATTAGTTACTATTATGTACCTATTAATAGGTTTTGTAAGTATATTAGCCGTTCTAGAAGTATGTTTGCCATTTAATAAATTACGTGCTTTCTTGTTCAGTACAACTTTTGTAGGATTTTTCGTGGCAGTATACTTATTTAGAAATTTATTACAATTAACTACTATCAATACAAGAGAATTCGGAATATTTGTTGTATTTGCAGTAATTAGTACAATCGTGCTTACTATTAAGCAGAAGATATATAAGAAAATGGGCTACTAACGAAATCAAAGATTTCGAGTAGCCAGATGTGCATTTTGCTTCGCAAACATGCACGATCCAAGGAACATTAACCTTGTTGTATAGAAAAAATCATAAAAATATTGTAGATGCAAAGGAAAATAATTTTTTCTATACAATAAGAAAATGGGCTACTAACGAAATCGTAGATTTCGAGTAACTAAAATAAAAGATGGGGAGCAACTCCATCTTTTATATTTAGATTTTAAATTAACAATTCCATATCATGGGGAATAGGTGCTGTATAGTTTACTAGAGTTTTATCTATTGGATGAATAAAACTTGTCCTATAAGAATGAAGAGCTTGTCTATTAATAAATTCAGAAGCACTTCCATATAAAGTATCCCCTAAGATAGGATGACCAATATGACTTAAATGTACTCTTATTTGATGTGTACGACCAGTTTTTAAAATGCATTTAAGAACGGTATAATCTTCTTTTTCTTTATAAGCGATTACTTCATATTCTGTTATCGCACAATCTCCAGATTCGTTAACACATCTTTCGATAATACTATTTTCCTTTCTACTTATTGGAGCATCTATGGTACCTTTCGTTTCTTTAAGCTTACCATTACATATAGCAATATATTCTTTATAAAATTGATGACTTTTCATTTGTCTAATAAAACATTCTTGAATATATTCATTCTTAGCAAATATTACAATACCTGAAGTATTTTTATCTAATCTATTTACTGGCCTAATTTTCTTTTTTAAACCAATGGAATCGAAATAATATCTTACACCATTTGACAAACTATCTGTAAAATGATCCATAGAAGGATGGACAGGAATCCCAGCTGGCTTATTAATAACCAAATAAGCTTCATCTTCATAAAGGATTTCTAATTCAATTTTTGTGAGTAGAATATTAGAGTTATCCTCCTCAAAATCAAGCAATACTTCTACTAAGTCTCCGGAAAATAGGGGAGAATTGATATTAGAAATACTGCCATTTAGGAATACTCTATTATTTTTCTTTAATTTAAGTAATAGTCTATCGGAAATAGCAAAATATGATCTTAATAATTCTTTTATTGTTAAATAATTGTCATTTTCTTTTAATTGATAAATTAATTTCATTGTTTTCTCCATTCTTTGAAAATCTGGTTCCTTGAGAGCAAGGAACCAGAAAAGGTTACTAATGAATTAATATTAATGTTATTGTATTACCTAACAATACACAAATATCAAAAAGAAATTTTCCGCTTTCTTTTAATGAAAGGTCAATAAATGCCATAAGCATTAAAAAAAAGCTAACAAAAGACATCAAATATGTTACTAAAATTTGGTTATCAAAAATTGTAAATTTAAGAAGTATAACAATTCCTAGTACTGATGCGCATAAAAATAATAATAGAAACCGCATTTCTTTCAGAATTTTTTTAGAGTTTAATTTTACTATATATTTCTCAAACTCTTCTTCTGTCATCTCCTTAATTTCTTTTCTTTCCTTGTTCATAACCTTAACCTCCATTTTTTGTAGTTATTTAATATATATAAAACTAAAAGTAGAGGATGTTTTCCTATCACTAATTAGTGAAAAAAGGGATTAAATATAATGTATTTCACGTCAATTCATATTATACAATAGATTAACAAAATTTGCAAGACCTTGTATTGAACTCTTAAAATATGTTATAATTGTAATCATAGTCAATACGACAGATTTGTAAGTACCTATTAACTCTGTGCAATAATTAGGAGGAAAGTTCATGAAACAAAAAGAGTTAGAATTTATTTTGGAACGCAATGAGTATCTGAAAGGTGGTACAAAAGAAGCATGTGTTAAGGTAAGAGATTTCTTATTCAATGCTAAAAATCCAGGAAATCAATTGCAATCACCTCTTTCCTGTGTAAACGTCAATGAATTTGTAAAGGCAGTAGAAGTATTGATGGCCTTTGCTTTTCAGCAGGAAGATCAAATTCCAGAAACATGGCATTGCAATAATGATTGCCATCGATGCAATGAGTTATTATGTCCTGGAGAATGTAATATTAGTGAAGAGGCAGAGAAGTTGTGTCCATATTTCATGGACGAGGGATTAATCTAATATTACAGAAAAAATACGGTAGTCCTTTAAGGTTACCGTATTTTTCTAATCTATCTTTAATTTTCTACTTAAATTAACAACAATTAATATTGAAATTATAATAAAAACAAAAAGTATATTCAAATAAGAAAGTTCATGCGTAGTTCCAACGAAAACTAATAGAGCAGTATATCCTAGGGTTCTTCCAATATTCAAGAATAATTCTCTAAAAATAAAAAATTCTGTATTAAATTTGTCCTTGTAGTTATCCCTATTAGAATAGTTAAATAAATCAACTTCAGTTATTTTTAAAATGATATTCATAAATACATAATAAACTATGTTATATATGATTATTGTTATTAGATTTATCTTATATAATATGAGAAAAAAGCTTATTAACATTATTATGGAAGAAATCAATAATAATGTTTTTTTCTTATTCTTTGTATAATATTTTCCAAATAAAAACATAGCGATTATGGTAAGTAACGAAAATAGAGAAGTCCAAGTTCCTAATTCTAATTCGTTATTAGTATAATAGATGATAAGAAGTGAAACAATTAAGCTCATTACACCATATCGATTAATACCTTTTAAAAATTCAATTATATATAACTTTTTTAAAGTTGCATCTTGTTTTAAAATATTATAAAAACCTTTCAAATCTACTTTAGGAGCTTGTACATTCTTATTTTTTATTTTAAAACTTAAAAATAGTTTTAAAACAGAAAATACTAGTATCAAGATAGCTGCAATTTCATAAGAACTAAAAGTTATATAAGCCCCTAAAAAAACAGGAACTACTAAACTTACTATTTCAGTAGCAACAGATGCATACCCGATATATTTACTTCTTTCTCCAATTGAAATATTCTCGGATTCAATCATATTAAAGGGAAAACCAGTCGTGGCTGTTGAAATTCCGTAGAGTATTCCTATTAAATAAACATAGTCTATAATTTTTTCGCCTAAAATTATGATAACAAAAATATAGAAAGATTTGACAAAAATTCCAAAACGATACAAAGCAACTTTATTTTTTCTTTTTATTATATCAGAAACAAGAAAAGCTCCAATTGTTGCAATAATCCAACCTATAATATTATAAATTGCAAGGTAAAAAATATTTTCTTCTGTAATTCTATAAAAATATGCTGCTAAAAAAGTATCCAAAAAGATACCAATTATTTTTCCTATTGATTGATCGATAACCAATATTTTAGCGATATTAGATAATTTTTCTTTCATTTTATAGTTCTCCATTAGTCAACATATTTTCTAAATATTTTGCAACTCCATCATCGTTGTTTGTATATTCTGTGATTTTATCTGTATTTAAAGAAATTTTTGAATTTTTCATTCCTATTCCAAGACCAACAGTATTTAACATTTCTATATCATTTTCTGCATCTCCAAAAGCAATAGTATCTTTTATTGGAATTTGCATAAAATTGCACATATTTTTTACACCTATAGCTTTGGAATAAATTCTTGAAACAAGTAATAATTGATAATTTTTATAAGTTTTTTCAAATTTAGTTCTTATATTTTTTATTTGTAATAAATCTTTATTTATTTTCTCTAATGAATTACTATCCATTGAAAAAAATAGTATTCGATTTGTTTCCTCGGTTAAAGTTTCGAAATTAGATAAATCTATTGTTGCAATATTATTTGCTATATTATAGAATTCACCATTAATATACCATTCATCTATATCATGTTGAGCTTTATTATTTCTATTATCTTTATACATATTTTTTTCAGTTAAAATATAAAAAGCTGAATTTATTTTTTGAGATGACTGTATTAATTTCTTTACTATATTACTATCTAAACTATCTTGATAAATAATTTTATTTTTAATTATATCTTTAATCATTGTACCATCTGTTGATATAGCATATCTAATTAATGAATATTTTCTATTAATTCTATTTTTGGCTATATATTCTATTGATTTATTACATCTACCAGATATTAGGATAATTTCAATTCCGTTTTTGTCTTAGTTTATATAATACTTCCATTGTTTTATCAGATATATCTTTTTCTGAAGTTAATAAAGTTCCATCCATATCTAAAAATATTGCTTTATACATTTTTTTCTCCAATTTTGTTTGCTATATTTTGGTGCGAGTAATGGGACTTGAACCCATACGCTTTTAAAGCACACGCCCCTCAAACGTGCCTGTCTGCCAGTTCCAGCATACTCGCATAAGATGGATATATTATACCGTATTGCAAAATAAAAATCTAGTAGTTAGAGAAAAAAAGCTTGCAAATCCCAATTCCAATTAGTAATATTCCAGAAATAATGTTCCAAATATTTTTAGGTAATTTAGATATATTACTAATATTGCTACCAATAAATCTTCCAACACTCAAAAATATAATCTGAAAAATACTTATTAACAATGGAAAAAGACAAGTATTTATTCCAATAGCACTTGCTCCAAAACCAATACTTAAAGAATCTAGAGATAATGCAATGCCTAAGAATATTGCTTCTTTCATATCTATTTTATTGGAACTATCCATATCAGAGTTTATTGGGTCTTTAATAATATTGATGGTTATTCCTAAGAATTTTATAAATATATTATATTCTTTCTTTATAGGAAAAGTACTTTTGGGTACTTTTTCTTTTTTTAAGGTAGCTTCATAAAGGATAAAAATACCAATTCCAAGCAATATCACAGAGCCAATTAACCTCGTTATCTTAGGAGAAATAAATGAAGTTATCATATTTCCTAAAGAGATGGATAAGCTAGTAATAACAATACTAAGTATAAATAAAACTAGATAAGCTGGGAAATATATTTTGGTTCGTTTCAAGCCATAAGTAATACCAACTCCTAGAGAATCTATGCTTGCAGACAATGCTAATAGAAAAGCATTTAATAACATAAGTATACACCTCTTTACATAATATGAGAGAGGCAAAATAAAAGTGCTAAAAGGGGACAGGCTTAGTATTATTAAAAAAATTTTAACCATTTTGAGAATATTACATATATTAATATGAGGTGGTTTCATGGCTTATTCTGATAGAGAATTAATCGCAAGATTAGTACAATGTGAAGCAGGTGGGGAAGGGGATAATGGAATGAAGGCAGTTGCAACAGTAATCATGAATAGAGTTCATGCAGTGGAAGGAGAATATGCTAGAGTATCACAAGGAGGAAATATTCGCAATGTCATCTTTCAACCTGGTCAATTTGATTGTGTGAGAGAAACAATAAATGGGCAGTATAATCCACAAAACATTTATAACATGAACCCAACAGATGTACATTACGAAATAGCTGACTGGGCTTTAGCTGGTAATAAGCTTAATGACATAGGTGAATGTTTATGGTACTTAAATCCTTTCAGACCTACCTGTCGGAAGTATGTTTCCTACAAATGGTTCTGGTACATTTCATACAAGAATTGGAGATCATTGCTTTTACAGACCAACTAGTAGTTATGCAGATACTTAAGATAATTTGCAAATAAAATTTTATTAGAGCTAAAATTTGCTCGAATGGAGGTGCTGTTGAAAAATAATTACAATTTTGACGTTGTCAAACTTCGTTTAAAATTTAATCAACGTACACAGAGTACGCCTCATAAATTTTAAACTCGTTTTCCTAGTCAAAATTTAATTCTTTTTCAACCAAATGTATATCATAAGAAAGGAATGTGATTAAAATGGAAGAAAACAAAGAAACAAAACAACAGGATAACAGAAATGTGGTTATTAATTCTAATACACCAGAGATGCTTACTAACAATATTTATACACCAGCTTTTTTGAGAGAAAACATAGGAAAATTAATGAGAGTCGAATTTTTAATAGGAACAAATAATTTAGTAGATAGAACTGGAATTTTAATAGATGTAGGAGCAAGCTATATACTTTTAAGAGCATTAGAAAGTGATGTTATAACATATGCAGACTTGTATTCAATTAAATTTATAACAATATCAAACTTGCCATACAATATGTTGTTTGATTTTAATAATACGAATAATATGAGTACAAATAATAATTTTTCAAACAATTCCAATATGCAGAATATGAGTAATTATAGGTATTATTAAATTACAATTTACAGTCTAGCATAAAAGCAAATAATGTATGTTTTAAATTTTTATTGGAGTGCTTAAGGTGGGGACCGACAAGTTTACAAACTGTTAAAATGAACAAATGTGAATTTTATACAGTTTGTACGCAGTTGGGGGCCGGAAATAAAAATTTAAAACATACATTATTTGCAAAAGAGCTATGAATAGTAATAATATTCAAAAAATACTTGTACTTTTCTTAAATTACATATATAATATAGGTGTTAATTGTAATTTAAGGGAGGTACTTTTTAATGTCATTTATAAATAAAATAAAGGAAAAAGCAAGAAAAAATATAAAAACAATAATATTAACAGAAAGTGAAGATAAAAGAGTATTACAAGCAGCCCAAAAGGTAAAAGAGGAAGAGTTTGCTAATATTATTCTTATTGGAAAGGAAGAAGAAGCTAATAAATTAGCGAAAGAAAATAATATTAACATTGCAGGAATACCAATAATTGATCCAGAAACTTCAGAAAAATATGAAGAATATGTAAATGCATTCTATGAGCTAAGAAAAGCTAAAGGAATGACAATCGAAAAAGCCAGAGAAATGTTAAAAGATAATATGTATTTTGGAACAATGATGGTAAAGATGGGAGATGCCGATGGATTAGTGTCTGGTGCTTGCCACTCAACTGCAAATACTTTAAGACCAGCATTACAAATATTAAAAACTGCTCCAGGTACCAAACTTGTTTCAGCCTTTTTCTTAATGGTAGTTCCAGATTGTAATTATGGTGAAAATGGTATTTTTGTATTTGGAGATAGTGGACTAGTAGAAAATCCTAATCCAGAAGAATTATCAGAAATAGCAATATCTTCAAGCAAGAGCTTTGAACAACTAACTGGTAAAGAAGCAAAAGTAGCAATGCTTTCTTATTCTACTTATGGTAGTGCTCATTCCGAGTTAACTGAAAAAGTAGTAGAAGGTACTAAATTGTTAAAGGAAAAAATGCCAAACCTAATATGTGATGGAGAAGTACAATTAGATGCAGCAATTATTCCAGAGATAAACGCAAGTAAAGCTCCAGGAAGCCCACTAAAAGGAGAAGCAAATACATTAATATTTCCTAATTTAGATGCTGGAAATATTGGATATAAATTGGTACAAAGATTAGCAAAAGCCGAAGCATATGGACCACTTTGCCAAGGTATTGCAAAGCCAGTAAATGATTTATCAAGAGGATGTCATAGTGACGACATCGTAGGTGTTGTCGCAATAACAGCAGTACAAGCTAATAGCTAATTTGTATTATATGTTCCATCTGGCTTGCTTATATTTAATTAATTGCCATGTTGGACAGAAATAATAATAGAGGTTTAATTTGAAAGGATACTACTTTCAAAAAACATAGATTAAGCCTAAAGAAAGGAAGGATTTTACAATGAAAATTTTAGTAGTAAACTGTGGAAGTTCATCGTTAAAATATCAATTAATTGATATGGAAACAGAAGAAGTTATGGCAAAAGGATATTTAGAAAGAATAGGAATTGATGGTTCTTTTCTAACTCATCGCGTAGGAGAACAAAAATATAAAATAGAAAAAGATATTAAAAACCATGCGGAAGGAATGGAATTGGTTATTGAACAATTATTGCATAAAGATTATGGTGTTATTTCAAGCTTAGATGAGATAGATGCCATAGGACACAGAATTGTGCATGGTGGAGATAAATTCACTAAATCAGTATTAGTAGATGACGAAGTAATAAAAGGAATTGAAGAAGCAATCAAATTTGCTCCTTTACACAATCCTGCACACTTACAAGGAATTTATGCATGTCAAAAAGAATTACCAGGAAAACCAAATGTAGTTGTATTTGATACTGCTTTCCATCAAACAATGCCAGAAAAAGCATATATGTATGCAATCCCTTATGAATATTATGAAAAATATAAAATTCGTAAATATGGTGCACATGGAACATCCCATAAATTTGTATCACAAAGAGTTGCAGAAATAATGAATAAACCAATAGAAGATTTAAAAATTATTTCTTGCCATTTAGGACAAGGAGCAAGTTTGTGTGCAATAATGAATGGTAAATCAGTAGATACTTCTATGGGACTAACACCACTTGCAGGTGTTCCAATGGGATCAAGATCAGGAGATTTAGATCCATCCGTAGTAACTTTCTTAATGGAAAAAGAAAATATTTCACCAGCAGATATGGAAACACTACTTAATAAAAAATCTGGAAAATTAGGTTTATCTGGTGTAAGCATTGATGATAGAGACATCGAAGCAGCAGCAAAAGAAGGAAATAAAAGAGCACAGCTTGCTATAGATAATTTTGTATATCAAGTAGCAGGATTTGTTGGAAGATATGCTGCTCAAATGAATGGCGTAGATGTTATTACTTTTGAAGCTGGAATTGGCGAAAATGGAATTGATGTTAGAAAAGAAATTTGTGATTACCTTGGATTTTTAGGTGTAAAAATAGATGAAGAAAAGAATAATTGCAGAGGAGAAGAAGTAGAAATTTCAACACCAGATTCTAAAGTAAAAGTATATGTCGTTCCTACAAACGAAGAATTAATGATAGCAAGAGAGACAAGAGATTTAGTGAAATAAATAGGAAACATTACATTAAGCATTAAATATATTTTATATTTAATGCCTAATTGCAAAGGGGGGATTTAAATGGAAGAAGAAAATAATAAAAAAAGTTCAAAAAAAGTAGGAATTATAGTTAGTGTTATCGTAATTGTAATACTATTAATTGCAGGTGGTATTACATGGTATATTCTAGCAACTAGAGACCAAAATACACCAGATGAAGTATTAAATGCTTATATTGCTTGCTTATCAAACAAAGATTATGAAGGTATGTATAACCTACTTTCGGAGTCAACAAAGGCCAGAGTAGATAAAGAAACTTATTTAGCTAGAAATAAAAACATTTATGAAGGTATTGAAGTAGCTAATATAGATATTAGTACTATTGTTGTAAATATAGATAAAAAGAATAAAACATATACTGCAAGTTATACCATGTCTTTTGATACGTTAGCAGGTAAATTATCCTATCCATTTACAATGACATTTGATAGACAAGAGGATAATAAATATTATATCAATTGGTATTCTAATCTAATTTTTCCAGATTTAGAAGAAAGCTATAAAGTAAGAGTTTATTCTACAACAGGAAGTAGGGGAGATATCCTAGATCGAAATGGAAAAGTTCTTGCAACAACTAACTTCAATGGAGAAAGAGAGTATCCTTATGGAGAAATAGCTGCTCATTTAGTAGGTTATGTAAGAGGTATAAGTAGTGAAGAACTAGAAGCACATAAAGGAGAAGGATATACCGAAAGTAGCATTATAGGAAAAACAGGATTAGAACTAGCATTTGAAGACAGATTAAGGGGAAAAAATGGAACAGGAATTTATATTGTAGATGCAAATGAAAATGTATTGGATACTATTGCAGAAAC
The DNA here is from genome assembly GCA_946495905.1 of uncultured Clostridium sp. GTDB lineage: Bacteria > Bacillota > Clostridia > TANB77 > CAG-508 > CALXVA01. Next base: position 19,650 of record CAMMEP010000002.1, on the reverse strand, counting down.
TGATATAGAAGACGGAGAAGATATTAGAACCACAATAGATATAGAATTACAGGAAAATATCTATCATGAATTTGATGGAGACAATGGTTTTTCTGTAGCAATGAATCCAAAAACAGGAGAAGTATTAGCAATGGTAAGTACTCCAAGTTTTGATTCTAATAATTTTATCACTGGATTTACAGAGGAAGAATGGAATACATTAAGTTCAGATGAAAACACCCCTATGTTTGCCAGATATGAAAGTACATGGGCTCCAGGTTCTTCCTTTAAACCTATTACAGGTACTATTGGATTAACAACAGAAAGCTTTACAGCAGACGAGGATTTTGGAAGAAGTGGAACAAGTTGGCAAAATAATTCTAGCTGGGGAGATTATAAAGTAACAACACTTACAACCTATAGTGGTGCAGCAAATTTAAGAAATGCTCTAATTTATTCAGACAATATTTATTTTGCAAAAGCAGCTTTAAAAATTGGTACAGATACTTTTGCAGAACAATTATTAAAGATAGGATTTGATAAAACATTAGATTTTCCAATTTCTATGTCTAGTTCTCAATTTGGAGAAGATAATAAATTTTCCTCTGAAGTACAACTAGCAGATTCAGGATATGGGCAAGGTCAAATTCTTGTTAACCCATTACATGTAGCTTCCATTTACTCCGCATTTGTAAATGATGGCAATGCGATTAAACCATACATTGAATATGGAGACGAAACAGAATACATGATAGAAAATGCATTTACCAAAGAATCTGCCGAAGAAATTAGAGAGGATTTAATACAAGTAGTTGAGAATAGTAATGGTACAGGTCATGAGGCACAAATTAATGGGGTAACAATAGCTGGAAAAACTGGAACAGCAGAATTAAAAGCATCTAAAGATGAAGAAGGAGAAGAACTTGGATGGTTTAATGCTATCGTAATTAGTGATGATGAAAACGAACAATTACTTACCATTAATATGATAGAAAATGTAGAAGATAGGGGAGGAAGCCATTATCTTTTGCCAATAGTAAAAAATATTATAGAAGGATATATTTCATAGAATAGAACATCCACCGTATAGACTTTAAAAATATTTACAATATTGAGTTCTCCTAAATTCGAACAAAACAACACTTCACTTTACATAATAGCATATTATATATAAATATGTTTTTAGAAAGGAAGTGTTGTTTTTTGAAATTAGAAGGAAAGAAAATTGGATTTGCCCTCACAGGATCTTTTTGTACCTTTAAAAAAGTAATAGAAGAATTAAAAGAAATAAAAAAAGAAAAAGCAGATATTGTTCCAATTATGTCATTTAATTCCTATCATTTAGATACGAAATTTGGAAAAGCAGAGGAATTTATCAAAGAAATAAAAGAAATTACAGAAAAAGAAGAAATTATTCATACTATTCAAGGTGCAGAACCAATTGGACCTAAAAAATTAACAGATATCATGGTTATTGCTCCTTGCTCTGGTAATACAATTGCAAAGCTTGCTAATGGCATAACCGATTCTCCAGCTCTTATGGCAGCAAAATCCCATTTAAGAAATAATAACCCTGTGGTACTTGCTATATCTACAAATGACGGATTATCCGGAAGTGCAGAAAATATAGGTAAATTACTCAATAGAAACAATTATTTTTTTGTACCATTTAAACAAGATAATCCTATTACTAAGCCACGTTCACTTGTTGCTGATTTTAAATATTTAATACCTACTATCGAAAAAGCTCTAGATAGAGAACAAATAGAACCAATTCTATTATGAATTTAAAAAGTCCCTTTCTACAAAATAAAGAAAGGGACTTTTATCCATAAATAACCAAGTTATGTGATACTTAGGCTACAATCTTTGCTTAATAAATTTATGTTTTATTATAGATAAAAACTATAATTTATACTAATTTTCTAATAATTTCTGCTGCAACAATTCATTTTTAAACTTTGAATTTTGAACCATTCCTAAAAGCATCCAAAAGATTGGTGCAACGCCTATTGTACTAATATTAAAGAAGGCCTGAACAAGATAAGAAATAATTGGTATTACTAAAATAAAAGTACTATTATCTTGAAACATATTTTTCTGTTTAGATAATATTTGTGCCAAAAACGCTAAATAAACTATCAGAGCTGGAATACCAATAGTAGCAGCAATCTGCAAATATTCATTATGCGCTTTGTCAATATAGGTATTTGTTGTTTCAATAAAGTTTATAGTAACATCCGGCAAATTATATAATAAGGATTTTGCTAAAGTATCTGGCCCTGTTCCAAGTAATGGATGCATAGCAGTTACTGTTAGTACCATTTTCCAAATTCCAATTCTACCACTACCAAAATCTTCTTCAACATTACCAGTTTTTATTGTTGCTTTTAATTCATTATTTATTACTTCTAATCGATTATCTAAAGACATCATTTTGGAATAATTAGGTAGGTTATTTGTTATAGAATCTGGCGTATTTAAAATGGTAATAAAAATAATAACAAAACCAATAATAATATGAAGTGTTCTTTTTATAATTTCCTTATTTCTATTTTTTATAACATAAATAAGGCCAAAGATGGAAGCAAAAGCAACTCCAATCCAAGAGCTCCTAGTCATGGTAAGAATTATCATATAAAAAGATAAATAACTAACTATTAAATAAAGCTTTTTGCCTTTAATAATATATAATGCCATCATAAAAGAAACAGCCATGGAAAGAAAGCTTCCAAAAAAGTTAGTATTACCAAAGGTAGAAGAAGCAAATCCTGGAAAATAAGGAATATGAAAAGCATCAAAAAGATAATAAAGTGGAAATATATTGTAATATTGCAAAATCCCAATAATTGATGTAATGCAAATAACAATAATAGCATATATTATTAATTTTTTATGATATTTAAAATAATACTTAGCACAATAATAAGTTAAGAAATATACTGTAAAAGTTAATAAACCTTCGAATCTATTTCTTTCTCCTAGGATAGATTTTTTAATATCAATTGAAAAAATTGTGCTAATAACTATAAGTATATAAAAAGCAATTAAGGTTTTATCAATTAAATCAAATTTTAACTCTTTACGTTTTAAAATTAACAATATTAATAATATAAGTCCACAAATTAGTAAAGTAACATATTTTAATATATTATAGGGTATGACTTTTACTTCTTGTGGTAAGATAAGTAAGGGTATCAAGAAAAGTATTCCATACATTGTTTTATTCATTATTTTTTCTATTTTATTTGTCATAAGTTTCTCCTTTTTATAATAATGTATTGCTATTATATTTAATAATTAATTATGAACAATTAGAATGTTAATTTAATATTCTTATTTTATGAATTAAAATCTGATAGTGGATTACTTTCTACAGCATTCCTTACTTGTTCATTACTTACATGTGTATAAATTTCAGTGGTAGATATACTTTTATGTCCTAATAATTCTTGTAAAGCACGAATATCTACTTGACCATATTGATACATTAGAGTAGCAGCCGTATGTCTTAATTTATGAGTAGAATATTTAGAAGTATCAAGACCTGCTTTTCTTAATTCTTTTTCTACAATATATTGAACAGTTCTATTGCTAATACGTTCACGACGCTTACTTAAAAATAAAGCTTTATTAGAAGCTTTAGAATCGTTTTTAAGACCTTCCGTGGGGCGAACTTTAATATATTCCTTTATTGCATCGATACAAGCTTTATTTAGGTATATAGTTCGTTCTTTATTTCCTTTACCAATAACATTCATTTTATATTCATTAAAATCAATATCTTGCAAATTAATTCCGACTAGTTCAGATAAACGTAAGCCACAATTAAGAAATAGAGTGATAATAGCAAAATCACGCTCTTTATTTTCATCATTTTCGTCTTTCTCTGTTACATTCAATAATTTTTTACTATCATCTAGTGATAAATATTTAGGTAAACGCTTATCTAATTTTGGCGTCTCTAAGTTTTGAGCAGGATTACTTTCTATTAAATTTGCCTTTTGTGATAAATAAGAGAAAAAAATACGTATTGTCGAAATCTTTCTCGCTCTTGTAGCAGGCTTACTCCCGCTGATTAAGGGCAAGGTAGGAAAGAAAGGCATGAATATCATCTAAAGTAATTCGTTTTAATGTATCTAAACTAAAATCTTTAATTGAAATTTTTTTCAAGTCCTTTTCATCCGTTAATTTAAAATGAATTTTCATATATTTTAAAAACATATTTAAATCATAATTATATTCTTTCACTGAATTTGGAGACTTATTTAGAATAGTAATAGAATAATCTAAAAACGAGTTAACAAATTCAGGATTTTGATCTGGATTTATCATATAATTTTCACCTCTAATTGGGGACAGGCTTTTTTGTCCCGATTTTCCTAATTGGTGCCTGTCCCCAATTAGGAAAAATTGACAAAAGGGGACAGGCTTAGTTGCACAAAATTATCATATATATAATATATCAAGAAAAAAATAAAAGCAATAGTTAGGTAAATTAAATTAAAAAAAATATAATTTGAAAGAATTATATTTTTATGTTATGCAAGAAGAAGGGAAGAGAGGACTCACCAATTTTCTAAAACAATAAAATAATTATAAATAAAATTCACACTAATGATATATAGTAACTAAAAATAGACAAAATTGTAAAAAATCTTTAGTCAGAATATTCTAAAGGAATAAATAATATAAAATCAAATTAATCAGTTTTAAAATTAATTTATATTAATAAATAATAAAAATACTAAAATTAAATATAGTAAAATAAATTTAATAATAAAAAAATCATTTATAAAAAGTTAATTGGATTTACTAATATAATTATAATTTATAAAGCTTTAAAATCGTTTTTAAGACATTTTAATTATAAACTTAACAAGTTATATATGTCCAGATTATATAAAATATTACAACTGATATATGTATAATATGTAAAAATACTTAAAAATGGCTAAAGATTAATACTTTTAAAAAACGCCTAAAAATTGCTAAAAAATCGACGCACGAGAATCGATTTTAAGGCGTTTTTAAAATTTAGCCATATAGTTCGTTGTCTGTAAAAATGGGCAAAATACTGAAATATAAGGTTTTCCGAAAATTTAAAGAAAAAATAAGCAGGGATTACAAGAAATAGCCATGTATGTGGTTATATATTTTTCTCCTGTGTCTTATTGCGCAAAACTTTGATTTTGTGCAATAAAGCATCTTAAAAAAAGATGCTTACACCACCTCTTCTCTTCTTCAATTTATAATATTATATAATAAAAATATATTAATTTTGTTGCGTATGACATTACACTCTATTTATTTTGTAAAAAATATACCTTTTATATTATATTACAACTTAATACTAAAGGTATATTTTTATATTCTTTATTATAATTTCAAAAAATTTGATATCTTATCTAAAAATTCTTCATTGTTCTTGGTAGCCATCATTTCTTCTATTAATTCTTCTGTAACGTCTGCTACTGATTTCGTTGACATTGCTTTTCTTAAGGCAAATACTACTTCAAGCTCTTTTGGTGTTAATAGTAATTCTTCACGTCTTGTACCAGATTTATTAATATCAATTGCTGGGAATATTCTCTTTTCGGATAATCCTCTATCTAGATGAACTTCCATATTTCCAGTACCTTTAAATTCTTCAAAAATAACATCATCCATTCTACTTCCCGTTTCAATTAGTGCAGTAGCTAATATGGTAAGGCTTCCCCCATTTTCTATATTTCTTGCTGCACCAAAGAATTTTTTAGGTTTATGTAGTGCACTTGGATCCAAACCTCCTGATAAAGTTCTTCCAGAGGAAGGAATAACAAGATTATAGGCTCTGGCAAGTCTAGTAATACTATCTAATAAAATAACAACGTCTTTATTTTGTTCTGTTAATCTTTTAGCTCTTTCTAGAACCATTTCTGCTACTTTTACATGATGTTCTGGTAATTCGTCAAAAGTAGAATAAATAACATCACCCTTAATAGAACGGCGCATATCTGTTACTTCTTCAGGTCGTTCATCTATTAATAAAACAATTAGCTCGATTTCAGGATTATTAATAGAAATAGAATTTGCAATTTTCTTTAGCAAAGTAGTTTTTCCTACTTTTGGAGGAGCAACTATCATTCCTCTTTGTCCTTTTCCAATTGGAGACATTAAATCAATAATTCTCATTGCATATTCGTTAGGAGATGTTTCAAGATGAATTCTCTCATTAGGATGAATAGGTATTAAATCATCAAATTTCTTTCTTCTAAATGCCTTTTCAGGAGCTTCTCCATTTACTTCGCCAACATAGATTAGAGCAGGAAATTTTTCTCCTTCTTTTGGCATTCTAGCGATTCCTTTTACTTTATCGCCCTTATCTAATCGAAATCTTCTTATTTGAACAGGCGAAACATAAACATCTTCTGAGGTAGATAAATAATTATCTCCTCTTAAAAATCCATATCCATCCGGTAAAACTTCCAGAACTCCCTCTGCAATCTTATCGTCATTATTCGTCAATTTATATCCTAAAGAGCTGAATTCTTCACTTCTTTCTTCGTCAATTTTTTCATTTTCTTGTAAATTCTCAGTTTTCTTACTATGTGTTTCTTTCATTTTTTCTTCGTTCTGTTTTAAATTGTCATTTAGTAAATCTAATAATTCCTCTTTTTTTAATTTTGATACGTTTTTATGCCCTCTTTCTTTAGCAATTTGACGTAATTCTACTAAAGTATAATCATTTAAATCCATTTCTAGCCCCCTATATATTATAATATTTATTTTTTTATATTTTATTATATCATTGAAATAATTAAGAAATCAAATAAAAAGAAAAAACAAATTGTGAGGCAATATTTCATGCCTCTTAAAATTATTATTTTTCGACATCAATATAAACTCTTTCATTAGGATAGTACATTCCTAATTTATCTCTTGCGATTTGTTCAATATACTCATCTGAATTTATATTTTCTTTCATTTCTTGTAACTCAGCTTGTTCCTCTTGAGCTACTTCTATATCTTCATTGTATTTTGCTTTTTGATTCGCATAAGTATTTAATGTTTGTTGCTGTTTTATTAATGTATAGGCAAAATACAAAATAAAAGCAATTATCAAAATCTTTTTTAATAGATTCTGTATTTTTCTATTTTTCATATGTATTTTCACTCCAGAATTAATCTATTTATATTTTTCTACATTTTTCAAAAAAATCCTTCTTATTTATTGAATTTTATTAGATATTTTGTCATTTTTCTTAATTTTTAGATTTAATTTAGAAATATTTTCTTTTATTTTGTCAAAAATAGAGTGTATTGGTTTTAATATATATTTTTTAATAAATTGATATATTATTTTTAAAGGATAACTAACTATTTTCTTAATAAAACCTATTATTGCAACTAATATTTTTATAAAATATTTGCTAAATAATAAAAGATAAATAGTAATTCCAAAAATAATTCCAATAAATATATATCCTCTTAGTTCTCCATTATTAAAAGTGAAAATACTAAATAATAATATTGCACCAGTTAAAATCCAAAACAAGAAATCATGTATATAGGTTATTATATCTGAAGTTTTAAAGCTTTTTCTTAAAATTCTAAATATATCGAATAAAATTCCAATAATAGCACCTGTTAATATAAAATATAGTAAAGTAGATAATTGATTTAAACTCAAACTTCAAACCTCCTCATCATCTGAAAATCTTGTTAAATATACCTCCTCCACTCTTCTTTTCTAAATCTTTTTCACTATAACCAAGATTATATATTTCTCCATCAACAATTACCTCTGCCGTATCTAAACTGAGTTTATTAATTCGTAGATTTTCACCTTTTACAGTTAATAATCCCAGTTCTGTTTCCAAAATTACAATTTGATCATCAAAACTGAGCACATCTAAAACGCCAGAAATGCTTAGTTTTTCTCTATTTTCTAATATTAAATTTTGTATAACGCTATTACCAGATGCCATGTTATTATTTGTTTTTCTTTCATCAATCGTCATAATAAATTCCTCCATACCTCATAAACTCTATAAAATATTATATTCACTACTTGTCTTATTTAGAACTTTCTGACTAAGAAAAAATAAGCAATCTAACTGTTTTAACAAATAAAGGCAATATTTAAATTTAAAATTAAAATTTATTTCGTTCTTTACATAAAAATTACCCTTAAGAAAATTCTTAAAGGGTAATTTTACGATAGTAATCTTCCGGCTATGCTAGAAAATTTTTTACTATCCAATTTTACTTTTTATTTACACAACTTAAAACATCATTAATAATATCCATTCTTCCACCAGATAAGACTTGTACAATATCAAATCCAGGTCGACGATTTCCTTCTATAATAACAGGTCCATCTTTTGATATTGCCACATCCCATCCTACTACTAGTATTTTATCACTTTCCAAACTAGCTTCTAATACCATTTTCTTTGCTTCTTCAAAGCAAGGAATTTGAAATTCATCAAATTTCACATGGGTTACAGGGTGTTCTGTATATTCATTTAAGTCTTTATCAATAGCATTGCCTATTAATTTTCCTGTTTCCATGTCTATATTAACTGCCATTCCTTTTGCATGAAAATTATCAATTGCATTAATACCATTACCTACACGAAGTCCCATCCATAAAATACGTGATTTGCCATGGTCGTTAAATGTCATAATTCTCATAGTGTTTACACTTTTGTCGCATAACTTATTCATTTCTGGATGTTGAACCACTAGTTCTTCCAAGAATATTCTATTTTCAATAGCTTTGTTAAAATATTCTTCTTTATTTTCAATATCTTTTGCATATTCTTTTTTCACATCTGCTCCGCCAAGGCCATCATAAGGTTTAGACATAAATACTTCGTGCTTGTCCAAAAAAGTTAAAAAATCCTGAAAATTTCCTTCTTTTGGCACAATAAAATCTCTTTTAGTATATTTTTTAAAATCTGCTAAAAAATTAGGTTTTACTGTATATCTCTTCTTATATGCACTTGGAGATACAGTCTCATAAAATTTATTTTCAGTTTTAGTACTTACATATTGTTTACGTTCTGCTTTCTTTTTATTATATAATCTGTAATTTAAATAATCACTAAGACAGAATCCGTAGCGAAATACGCAGTATCCAGTATCGAATACCAATTTAATAAAACTTTTATTTTCCTTTTTTGCGACTTTTTTTAGATTATCAAAAAATCTTGAATAATTTGCTGAAAAAATGTATGAATAAAATGCCATTTTTCTTATTTTTCCTTTCTTTTTAATTTTTTGTTATTATTCATAACTTGTTTTAAAATGTCGAAGCAATGTATATTTTAATTTTATGTTGAAGTGCTTAAGGTGGGGACCGACAAGTTCACAAACTGTTAAGCGAAGCTTTTACAGTTTGTACGCAGTTGGGGGCCGAAAACATAAAAATTAAAATATACATTGCTTCGGCCCAAAAACACCGTGAATAGTAACTATGTTTTTTATCTATTGTTATTACTAAATTTTATAATATGCTTAGATAAGTTCATGGTGTAATTGTTCTAGTAACTTATTGCTTACCTTTTCTTTTGTCATAAAAGATAATTTGCATTCTTCTAACGTAACTGAAAAAATATCAATTGAATTTAGGTTTAAAATTTCCAATGTCTTTTTTATTATTTCTTTATTACCCATAATGCCGTATCCCACAAGAGATACTCTTGAAATATTCGTAAAAGAAGAACTAAACATTGCTAATTCCGTTTCCAATAACTCTTGGAATTTTCCTAAATCCGAGGTTTTAATTGTAAAACTTATATTAAAACTATTTGTACTATTATTAATAATATTGGTAGGAACAATTTCATTTTCAAGTAATGAAAAATACAATTTATTTAACATATCTGCATTATAATTTTCATATTTCAATGTAATTAAAAATAGGTTATCATTTTTCACAATACTTTTTACTGTACTTTCCTCTAATTTATTATTTATTATCGTTCCTGCATTATTATTAAAGGTAGAGCCTGTTTCTATTAATACATCATATTTTTGAGCTATTTCAACACAACGATTATGAAGAACTTTTGCTCCTTCATTGGAAAGGTCAAGCATTTCTGTATAAGATAATTCTTGAATTTTCTTGGTATCCGTAACCTTATTAGGGTCAGCAGAATAAACTCCATCTACATCTGAGAAAATATAGCAATGGTCTGCTTTTATTGCTGCTGCAACTGCTACCGCTGTTGTATCTGAACCACCTCTTCCAAAAGTAGTAATATCTTTCTTATCACTAATTCCTTGAAAACCAGCTATAATAACAATGTTATCATCTTCTAATTCTTTTTGAATTCTTTCGGTATTAATATATTCTATCTTTGCTTCTCCATTAACATCTGATGTATATATTCCAGCTTGCCAGCCTGTTAAAGAAATAGCCTTGTATCCAAGTCTTTTTAAGAGTATGGCAAGTTTAGAAATCGAAACTTGCTCTCCTGTACTAAGAAGTACATCCATTTCTCGTTTGTCTGGCTCATACGATAATTCCTTTGCTTCTTTAATAAGATTATCTGTTGTTTTTCCTTGTGCTGATACTACAACAATTACTTTATTTTTCTTGTTGTAAAAATCAATAATTTTATTTGCAACAATATTTAATTTTATATTGTCTGCAAGTGAACTTCCTCCAAATTTTAAGACTATTGTTTCCATATAAAGCAGTCCTCTACTTATAAATGTACAAAGCGTAAATATATTTATATTTTGCCTTATTATATTTTATTTAATTGTAAGAATTATAGTGACAATTTTTTGTCGGAGCAAAGCATATTTTATTTTATGTTGTAACTATACTTCTTAAATAGCTATCCATAAACCCATTTAAATCTCCATCCATAACAGCCTGCACATTTCCTACTTCATAATTTGTTCTATGGTCCTTAACTAATGTATAGGGGCAGAATACATAAGAACGTATTTGGCTTCCCCACGCAATGTCCATTTGAATGCCTTTTAGCTCGTCAATGGTATCTTTATGCTCCTGTTCCTTAAGATGTAATAATTTAGATTTTAGCATTTTCATTGCTGTTTCTCTATTTTGAATTTGAGATCTTTCGGTTTGGCATGCCACAACAATATTTGTTGGAATATGTGTGATTCTAACGGCTGAAGAAGTTTTGTTTACATGTTGTCCTCCTGCACCAGATGCTCGGTACGTATCTATTTTTAAATCATCTGGATTAATATCTACTTCAATGTCATCTGTAATTTCTGGAAGAACTTCAACAGATGCAAAAGAAGTATGTCTTCTTCCTCCTGCATCAAAAGGAGAAATTCTAACTAATCTGTGTACCCCCTGTTCCCCTTTTAGATATCCATATGCATAATCTCCAGAAACTAAGAAAGTAACACTTTTTATTCCTGCTTCATCTCCCGCTAAATAATCCAATTCTTCTACTTGATAGCCATTAGCATTTGCCCACCTAGTATACATTCTGTAAAGCATTTCTACCCAGTCTTGCGCTTCTGTTCCGCCTGCACCTGGATGAAGAGTAACAATGGCATTGTTGCTATCATACTTTCCAGAAAGTAATGTGGCTATCTCTAATTTTTGAATAGATTGCTCTATGTTAACAGCTCCTTCTTCTAGTTCTTTTGCTAATTCTTCATCTTCCTCTTGAAGTAGTAAATTCTTTATTTCTAATAAATTATTCAGTTCACTTTCTACTTTTTTAAACTGATTAACTTTATTTTTAAGTTCTGTAATTTTTTTTAGAACTTTAGAACTATTTTTAGAATCATTCCAAAAATCAGATTGATTCGTTTGAAGTTCTAATTCCGATAATTCCTTTTCTAAATTAGATATGTCAAAGTGAATCACCTATTTTTGTTAATTTATGATTCATTTCTTCTAGTTTTAAACTTAATTCTTGTAAATCGATCAATCTATCACATCCTTTTTAATTAAATATTCTACTAATTAACTTTATTTTCCTTAATAACTAATTCTTTGTATCCTGTTTCATTGTCAATTTCTCTATTAAATATATAATTTTCTAGCTCTAATAATACTATTTCAGCTGTTGTATTAACTAAGCATCCTTCTTTTAGATGACCACCATATGTATTTAAATTTTCATCTGATACAGCTATATGAATATGACAACCATCCATAGAAAAAGTACCCGTACAAGAAACAATTTCTAGTTTTTTCTCTAATTTGATAATTTTTTCACCACCCGCATTACGAATAGAAGCTTCGTAAAGGCAACCTACGCAAGACACAATAATGCCTGCCATTATATTATGAACCTTAATATATTTTTCTAATTCAATTTTTAAGTCTTGCCCTTTTCTTAATCGAAATGCATGTTCTCTCATTACAAAAATTCCTCCTCAGAATACTTTAACTAGAAACAATATTATCATTTAAAATACTATTTGTCAAATAAAAAAGAATTGGAATTATCCAACTCTCTTTTATAGAACTCCTTTTTTAACATATTCTTTATAAATACGTTTTAAGTCTTTTTTTGATTTTATCTTATTATAATCCTTTATTAAATATACTCTTTCATTATCTGTTCTTTCGGGAACAAATCCTTTTACAACAATGTAAGCTAATATATTTTTATACATGTTTTTTCCTGTTGCAGTCCTTTCAAGAGATACTTTGTTTTCTTTAAACCATTGCGTTATATTTTCATATACAACATTGTACTCTTCAGTTATCCATTATAGTTTCTTATATTTTAGTTACGCGTTCTTTCCACAACAATTCTTATATTTCTTTCCCGAACCACATGAAGACTTTATTTCTGTATTATCAATACTATAAAACATTATTTTTACTAATAATATCAAGGATTATGTCCTTTCATATTTATTATATTATTAGTACTAATTTTATATATGTTTTACTATTTTTTGCAAACAAAATGCAAACAATGTTTACATTCATTTTTTATTATAATAAAAATGCCTAGGTGGCAGCGTACTTAACATACGCTTAGCATTTAGCTACCTTACCTAGGTCTTACTTTATAAATATTTTACCACACAAAAAATAGTATGTCAAATATTTTACTAATATTTTATGAACAATTTTATTTTTTATTCCTACTATTTCTTGGAAATAAACTTACTCTAAAATTTTTGGATTTTAATTCTTTTATAATATTTTCAACTAGGCTTATATTTTTATAAGAATTGTAAAATGTATTAACAGTTAAATCTGCTAATTGAATTCCATAATTTGATTTAGAATCATAATATGTAATTTTGAAATCATCATCATAAATACAAAATTCAGTTTTTAAATATGTTTCTAGATTGTTCAATTCTCCTACTCTTATATTTCTATTATCTATACTTATAATAAACTCTATTGGCTCATCGTTTTCTTGCAAGTTAAGTTCTGGTAGTATGCAATCTTGAATTAAAACTTTTACTGCATAATTAAAAAATATATTTGAATCAACTATTTCCTTTTTCATATATTTTTTATCAAATACCTTAACGCAACCATGAAAAGTTTCAATATCTTGTATCTTGTTAAAAACTTGTATTTTTTCATCCTCAGTCATATCATATGACTTTATTTCAGTATCCAAGTCTAATTTCTTTGCTTTCTTTAGTTTTAAATTTTCTTTTTTATATTTTGCTCTAATCTTCACTCTATCTTCTTCAAAGCAAAAATATCCACCTACTGCAAAATATCTCGTTTTACTATTTTTATGAATTGATCCGACTTTCATCTAGATATACATATATTTTCATGTTGTTATCACTCCTTGGTGCATATTTTATCACATCTTTTAGCAAAAATACATATATTTCTACAAATTCTATAATTTCATCATATATGACAAATTATAAACTTTCATACCAAATTTTTCATATACTTTAATTGCATTTTCGTTATTTGGATTTACTGTCAAGTGCATATCTGTGCAATTCTCTTCTTTTGCTATATTTTTAGCAAATTCCAGTATTTTTGTTCCTATACCCTGTCCACGAAAATCTTCATCAATACATAATGTATCTATACTCAGTAATTTTCTATACCTCATAAAACCATTATCTTTTTCTTTTATATCTATTATTATATAACCAACAATTTCACCATTAACTTTTGCAACATATATACTATCAGTTTCTAATAATTTATTTAATCTTTCCATAGAAATAACTTCTTCTACATCTAAAAATAAATCTGAATTCCAGTTTATATGTAATTTATGAACTTGTTTTGCTAATTCATTTATTTTGGACCATTCATCTATGGTAGGTTGTATTATTTTTAATTTTTCCATTAATATCATCTCCTATTGTATATTTTTATTTCTAATATAAGTACCCTCAAACTCATTTTCAAGTATGTCCATATGTAGTTTATCATAATATTTTCCATTCAAGAATATTTGTTCTCTACTTGCTCCTGTATCTTTAAATCCACATTTTAAATAACATTTATGAGCTCTTTCATTAATTGATAACAAATCCAATCTTATGCTATGAAGATTTAGATATTTAAATCCATATTCTAATATTATTTTAATTGCTTCTGTTCCATATCCATTGCTTCTAAAATCTTTTTCTCCTATAAAGATACCTAAAACTGCACTTCTTTCAACCCAATTAAAATGTTCTAGACCAACTGTTCCTATTAGTTTATCTGTTTCAATTTCTACAATATTAAAACTTCTATTATTAGCATCTTTTACTGCATTTTCTAAATATTGTTTTTCGCCACCATAAGTTGTTATTTGACTAGTTCTTCCTGTATAATCCGTTACTTGAAAATCGTTCATCCATTCTGTAAATTTTTCAATTTCTTCTTCAGATATACCTTTTGGTGCAAGATATATTCTATCTCCTATTAATTTCTTAAAATATTTCATGTTATATCCACCTCTTTCTATAAACTAAATTTTTCTTTTATCATTTTTGCAGTTTCTTCTGCAGATATATTTGTATTATCAATTCTTAGATAATTTTCAAATGGTATTTCATTTGGATTAGAATTTAACCTATGTTTTTCTATTGATTTAATAATGTCATTCTCGCTCCATTCCAAATTTCTTTTTGAAGGTTTATGAGCTAATCTATTATCTGTTTTATTTCTTTTTATTCTTTCTTCTAATGTTGTTTCTAATTCAATAAAATAACATTCTTCACCTTTTTCTTTAAATATATTTCTCCATTTTTCTACTATTTCCCATTCTTTTTTTACATCAAAATCAAAACAACAAGTAAAAATCAATCCATATTCATTACTCTTAGAAAATTCTTCAAATATTTGTGTTCTAAAATTTAAATTAAGTTTTGTATATGCTTCTTTACTATAATCAAATATCTTGGTTAATAATTCTATTGTCATATGATTATGTAGTAATTTTAAATTTGTTATTTTAGCTAATTCTTGCCCAACAGTCATTTTCCCTACTGCTTGTGGACCAACTATTATTATAAATTTTGGCATTACTCTTCCCTCATTTCATTTAAATATTTATTTGTAAAAGCTTCTAATTTACATTTATTTCCTTTTAATTTATTCATTAACATATTAGCTTCATTATATGCCATATTATAATCTTCTTTCGAAATTTCTAATCTATCTAATGCTGCTTTTAATTCATCTTCATCTAATAAAATTATTTCTCCTTCAGGATTTACAACTACATCTAAATATAAATCGTCTTCATATGGTATTCCATTTTCTTTTCCAATTACTTTGGTAATATCGAAATACCATTCTATTATTTCTTTATTCTGATTATATAAAGCTGATAATTTAATTTTAGAATTATAATCATAAAACTCTAGCCATTCATAATCATTATCCATTATACAAGTACCATTAGGTATATAAATTTTTTTATTTACTGAATTAAACTTATAATAACAAATATCTCCTGTAAATTCATCACTTTTAATTGATCTTTTCTTATAAATTGTACTATCTTGAAATTCGTATCTATTAGCATATCTTTTTTTTAAACTAATCCAATACCTTTGTACCAATTCATTATCAATTAAAACTTCATTTTCAAGAATCCCGCCATTTCTTATAATGCTTTTTGCTGATCCTATATTATTTTTATCGCAATCCATTAAAACTCTATCTATACCTAATTCTTTACATTTTAATAATGCTAATCTTATTTGCTCAGTAGCATATCCTTTTCTTCTTTCAGATGGTCTAATACTATCTCCTATATGTCCACCATAAAGTAATAGTTTTTCATTAAGTTTATGTCTTATTTGAACATTTCCTACTATTTTTTTATCTGATTTTCTGATTGTCAAATTTAAGGTAGCAGGAATTCTACTATCTTCAATATTATCTTCAGATAAATCATTTTTAACTTTTTGTAACCATTCATCAAAATCTTGAATTCTGTCTAAGCCACCATCTCCTGCAATTTCAAACTCCCCATTATCAAAAAATTCTTTTAAATATTCTTCTACTTGTTTTTTGTGTTCTTTTGTTGGAAATACTAATTCCAATTCACTTTCTAAATCATATATATCCTACTTCAACATATTCTTTATTTCCTCTTATACAAGTTGTTTCTCCACAATATATTCCACCCATTTTTTCATAAAATGTTCTAGATAAATAATTTTCCTTAAAGCACCAAATAATCATTTTATTTAACTTAGCTTTCTTAAATTCATTTTTAACATAATTTACAAGAGCTCTACCTATACCTTTTCTTTTTTCTTCAGGCTTTACATATAAAGCACATAACTCACAATCCACCTCTGGATATTCAGCCTGATAATTATTTCCAATTCTATATCTACAAAATCCGACTACTTCTCCATTTTGCTCTGCTACAATAAAACCATTTTCCTTATAATCTTTAATTCGCTTTTGATAATTTTCTTCAATACTTAAACTGTCTAAATAATCATCATCTACAATTCCTCTATAAGCTGTTTGCCAACCTCTAATTGTAATTTCTGATACAGATTTTAAATCTTTTAGTTCTACATTTCTAATTATAATTTCATTCATTTCACCACTTCCTTTTATTTATAAATATCTATAAATTCTTCTTTTAATAATCCTGTTATACATTCATCTACATATTCATTTGTTGCCATACATAAAAATTTCTTTCTTTTTATTCCTTCATCTTTATATCCTAATTTTAATTGCATTTTATGTGATTTTTCATTATCTTTAAAATAACCATTTTCAATTCTTCTTAAATTCATTTCATTAAAAATATATCTATTTCTTATACAAAATGCTTCAGTTCCATATCCATTTTTTTGATATTTTTCATTAATCCATATACCTCCACCTGCTGTACCATTTCTTTTATCTATATTTCTAATTTCTGTTCCACCTATTACTTTGTTATTTTCTTTTAATACAATTGCTAAAGAAATTTTATGATTTTCATCTTGTTTTTTTATATGTTCTATAAAATTTTTAGCATCTTTTTCTGTATATGGGAATGGAACAGAAGTCATCCATTTTGACACATTTATATTATTTAATCCTTCAACTAAATCTTGAATATCTGAATCTTCCCAATTTCTTAATATTAATCTTTTACTTTCTATTATCATTCTTATCATCCCCTTAAAATTAATTTTTTTTAAAATAAAAGTCTTGCAAAAGAAATCCTTAAGACTCCTTTGCAAGACTATAAAAATCTATACATCGTGTAAACAACCATCTATTACAGGTTATCCTATATCGCTCAAATTTTCATTTTTAGATATACTCTTAAATATGTTTTTCATTTTAGCATATATTTTAATATCTGTCAATACGTATTATGTTAATTTTTTCGTCGTTAATCATTCTACTTCATACCTTATAATATTTTCAATAACATCTGAACTCATTATTCTGTCAAAAACATCACTTACATTTTTCTTGTTTTCATCAGTACTTGATATATAAAAATTTTCTGTAGTTTCTATATATTTATGACCTAAAATATCTGCAACATCTCTAATTTCAGTACCATTTCTTAAATTAATAGTTGCATAACTTCCTCTTAAATCATAAAATCTACAATTTTTAATACCTAATTCTTTATGAATTATTTTAAATGGATAATTCAATATATTTCTGCCAACAAATTTCCCATTAGGTCTTGTAAATACCATATCAGCTTTTTTTATTTGAAGAATATTTCCCTTGTTTTGTACAATTCTTTGTTCCATTACTTTTCCATATTTATTTAATACATCTTCAAAATGGTATGTGTAATATTCACTTCCAAATACTTTCTTCAAATATTGTTGTTTCTTTTTATAATTAATCAAAGCATTATATAGAGTAATACTCATATTAATTTGCCTTGTTCCTTGTTTTGTTTTAGTAGTTCCAATATACCATCTACCTTTCCCATCATCTGGTTTATCATATACTGTATGCTTAACATTTATAACTCTATTTTTAAAGTCTATATCCTCCCATGTTAAGCTACAAACCTCCCCTGTTCTTATTCCTGTAAAACAGCTCGTAATAAAAGCACAAGTAAAAGCATCATCATCTTTAAATCTTTCTAAAATCATATTAATTTCATTTTTATTGTATAAATGTTTTTGAAAATCATTACTATCTTCAATTTTAGGAAATTTTAAAGTTAATGCTGGATTATATCTAATAAATCCATATACATCAGTTGCAATTCTAAAACAATTCTTTAATACCTTTAAAATATTATTATAATATGCTTTTTTAAAATTATATTTATTGCATAATTCAGCAATAAATGAATTTAGCTTAACACTTGTTAACGAACTTAATCTATATTTTCCAATTTCAGGTTTTAAATACTTGTCCATTATTGTTTTATAAGTTCTTCTAGTATTATATTTTAAATTCACTTCACAGTAATTTTCATACCAATAATCTAAATAATCACTAAAAGAAATTTCTTTTTCTTTAAAAACTAAACCAGTATTTAAATATTCAGTATATGCAATATTTCCTGCTTTTCTGCTTCAGTCTTTGTTTTAAATCCTGATTTGCTTATGAATTTTCTTTTTCCATCAACTTTTGCAATTTCAAATTTGTATTGATAGAATTTTCCTCTTTTTTGAATTGTTACATTTGACATTTTACATTCTCCTTTCAAAATTCGAATGTAAACTAAAAGAGCATCAACACGAATGTTAACACTCTTTTACTTTGTATTCACTTTGTTTGCAAGCCTATATCACTTTATTTTCAAGAGATTCAGAGGTTCTATTTTAACATATGAAAACATTTTGCAAACAAAATGCAAACAATTTAGTGTGTTTTCATATTTATGTTTACTTTATTAATCTCTAAAAGTATTGATATTACTGGTTTCTTCCACAACAATTCTTATATTTCTTACCACTTCCGCATGAAGTAGCTGCTTATGTATTATCAATATATTTAATATTTATAATATTATTGATATTCCAGGCTTTTTGAGGACTAAGTAACATTAAAATTATCAGTATTATTAGTATTATTTTTATTATAAATATCATTTTTCTGTGGACAAATCGTGGACAATGTCAACATCCGTTTACCACACTCATTATATTCTATTACCAAATATAATCAAATGTATAAATTATCTTTTTATACATTATTCGTTCTTATTATATTATTTTTTTAAACAATAGTCAATGAGTAAGAAAATTACAAGAAATCATAAATCAATTTTATATTTAATTATTTCTTTTATG
>CAMMEP010000001.1 GCA_946495905.1 uncultured Clostridium sp. | reverse complement strand
CTTTTGGACTTTCCTCATTTACAATATGCCCTGTATTTTTCATAATCTCTAGTTTAGCATTTTTTATATTTTCAGCTAGATAATGTGCTGATTTAATATTTGCCCTATCATTTTCTCCACAAATAATTAGAGTTTGACATTTAATATTTTGTACTCTATTACTAAAGTCTATATTTTTCATTGTTTTTCCTAAAATAAATGTATCTTTTTTATTAAAAGCCATTGTGTCAAACATACTTTTAGGCAAGAACTTGAATATTATGTTTTGAATACTAAACATTACTTTGGGTACTCTGTAAGGTGTTCCAATTAAAACTAACTTTTCTACTTTATTTGGATAGTCAATAGCATAATTTAGTGCCAATATACCACCTAGCGACAAACCACATAAATCTATTTTTCCATCTATTTTATTACAGTATTCTACAAAAGAAGAATATAAATTATCATAACTTGCTTCTTTTCCATTTAGAATTGTTGATAAATTAGGACATAATATATCCTTATCATTATTCATATATGAAATTACTTTGTCCCAGCTTGCTGCTTTATGTCCTGAGCCGTGAATTAGAATTTTCATCATATACCTCACTTATTACTATTTTTCTTTATTGTTGCACCGATTCCCATACCTACAAGCATACCTATACTTATTCCAAAACAAATGCAAATTGGGATATTTTTTATAAATATTCCTACTGTTGAACCTAATGCTACACCAATACACATTCCCATAGACATTCCTTCTGCCATATATGTTTTAGATTCGTCTTTATATTCAATATTATTTTGTTTGTTTTCCATATTCTTTATCTCCTCTTTTTAAGTGTTATTAAAAATCGTATTCCATATTCCAATGCTAATAAGAAAAGATAAAAACCTAGCCATATAGCAAAACTAATCCATTTTACTTCTGTTGTATTTGCTGTTCCTGTTCCGTCAAATTTTCTTAAAAATAAAAATACACTTACAGCAAAAAACAATACAAATTGAATAACTTGAAATACTTTCCATTTATTTATTTTCATAGGCTTTCTCCTTATAATTTTATTATATTTTCTTTTATTCACAGTATATCATTTAATAAAAATATAATCTATACTTTTAAAAAATTTTTCTATTTTGAGCAAAAAAATAGACCAGTTTGTATGTAACTGATCTACATTAATTTATATTATAAGGAATTTATTAATTCGTCATATTGATTTGATAAACTTTCACTATTAAAAGATATATTTTCTCCATCTATTTTCCAACTATCTTGATTTTCAGATAATAAGTTTAAAACTTCTTCTGTTGTATTTAAAATTCCTATTACTTCATCTATTGAATCTTGTACTGTTGTATCTTGTGATGCTGATGACATATCTCCTATAAATTCATTTTTATATAAATCTGTATAATAACTATCTAATCCTTTATCATTGATATATGACATTGCTTTTTCTTCTGTTAAGAACTCTGTATATTTTGCTTTACATTCTTCTAATGTTTCTCTTGTGTTTGTAATATATTCTTTAGATTCTGTAAAATCTTTTCCATCACTTTCATAATTTTCTACTGTTAATAATGTTGTAATTTTTTCGTCATTTAAAATATTTGCTATTTGTATGCTATTATCAAAATTATCTCTTAAATAAGATTTATAAGCATCTTCTACTTTCTCATAATCTCCAGTAGTTATTCTTCTATCCAATTTTTCATTTACTGCATCCATGTTGATATTTTCTGCATTGACTAAATCATTTAATTCTGATAATTCAGTTTTTAATTTATCTTCTTGCATCATATCTGTAAATACAAAGTATCCTACTCCTACAAGTGCTATTACTATAATAATTAGTAATACTATTAAAATTTTCTTTTTCATTGTTAAATCCTCCCCATTTTATTTCTTAATATTTTAATTCATCAAGAAGTCCAATATATTCATTCCTGCTGATGTTTCTTCTTTATACAATTCTGTATATCCACATTTAGTACAACTTATTGTGATAAATTTTTTATTTTGAACATTAAAAACTTTTGAAAAATTACCACCAGTAGCCTGTAATTGGTCTTTTTCAAATTCTTCATTTCCACACTTAACGCACTTCCAACTTGACATATATAAATTCTCCTTTCTTCTATAATTCAAATATATTAGCTTTTAACATTAGGTTTCTAATTTTAGTTTTATCCGTAAATGGTATCTCCCATACACTTCCACTTATTGACCTTTTTATTTTATATTCTTTTGTAGGTTCTCCTAACACTTTATTTAATTTTCTTTGTAAATCAACCTTATTTGTATAAACTGATATAACTTGCTCTTTGTATAAGACATTTATATTTGTTTCAGTTTCAAATTGGTTTGCTTCTTTATATATTTTCTTATTCATAACATTCTTCACTCCTCGTTGATAATTTATCTTTTGTGAATGTTATTTTACATTACTTTATTTTGAAATAATTACTTCGTCAATATCATTTTCACTAATTTCTGTTATATCTTTTCTTTTACCATTTTTATTCACTATTTCTACTTTATAAGAATCTTTGTCTATTCCTATAATTGTTGCCATATCTCCACTTTTTAGTTTAACTACTTCAAACACTTTTCTTTTCATATAGCACCTCTTATTTTTCAGAAATTATTTATCCTTTTACTTTTTCTAATTTTTCTATTATATTACTATATTGCTCATTAGCTTTTTGTATATCTCCATTTTTGCTACTTCTACGAAAAATATCGTCAATAATATCATTTTCAATTAATTTAACTTCGTCTTGATTATAATTTCTATCTTCAATTTTTATTCCTATATTCTTTAATAAATTTGTTTCATTTTCTGATAATTCATTTAATAAATTCATTTTTCTGCATCCTTTCTATTCTTCTTTTATTGCTATCATTAGTTCATTTGGCTGTACCATTCTATCAGCATTTTCATAAGTAAATCTAGCATTTGTAAAATATACTTTGTAACCATTATTTTCAAAATAATCTCTATTTATTCTTAAAAATTCATCTACATCTTCTTCAGATAAATTATTTTTCACTCTTAATTCATAAAATGTATATCGTATAAAGTTTTTATTTTCTTTTACTTTCTTATCAATATAATCAGTTATAAACTGCATTGTCATTTTTCTTCTTCCTCCATGTTGAATTATAACATATATTTATAAAAAAATCATTCATATTTAGAGAAAATTTTTTATTAATAATTTTTATTGATATTTCGCCATTTTTCCTTATTTCGACATTATTCGACAAGATTTTTACACATTTCTTATTTTTTACTAAAAAAAACTTAAAAAAGGTACAAAAAAAGAGGTTTTTACTATTGAATTAACATAATTTGTGTGGTATAATGTGGGCAAATTAAATGGTAAAAAAATACATTTGTGAGGTTAACTATGGTTAATATTCTAATCGGAAATAGAGATTCTAAAAGAACAAAATCTCTAGAGAAACAACTTACAAATGATAAAAAATATATGATAAATTATGTATATAGTGGCAAAGATATTATTGAAATGTATTGGAAACTTAATCCAGATATTTTAATATTAGACAGTAATTTGCAAGATATGTCTATTGAAGAAATTGTAAATAGATTATCTTTAAGTCCTCTTGAAAAGAAAAAATGCAATACCATTTTAGTTTTGCCCTCAAAAAATAAGGTTCAGTTAACCGATGTTCAAAAAATAAATAAGATTATTTATAATTATGTCTTTTACTTTTTGAGCAACTTCTTGTATTTCACTTTCATCCTTTGTAATTGAGAATGTAAAATCAGTTGCTGTTTCAAAATCTTTTGGTGTGTTAGTTTCTTTTCCTATATATTTGCCATAAGGAAATTTTATATCAGAATAAGCATTACCTTCACTATCTGTAATTAGTGTATCATAAGTAGGTGCTATTGCCTGTGCTTCGGCAACTCTTTTCTCATCAACATCTACTTTATTACCATATTCGTCTATGCCATTCCATATTTCAGTATAAGTATATCCTTTATCTAATGCTTCTTGAACATCACTTGCTAACTTAATAGTAAATTCTGCTCCTTCTAATCCTTCTACTTCACCAGATTGTTCATCAATTCCACTTTTAAAAATATGAATTTGCATTTTCTTTACAACTTCATAACTTGTTATAGAATCAGATATTATTGGTGTGTTTTGGTCTTTGTACTCTAAATTTACTTTATATTCTTTCGTATCTAATAAATATCCTTCTGAACTAACAATTTCTTTTACAAGATATTTTCCTAGTGGTAAATCTTCTACATCTTCAGTAGTTCCTTCTTTGCTCATTGTTCTTGTTGCAACTTTATCACCTTTTGCATAATGTTGTTTTGTATGTGCTTTATTCCATATATCTTCATCAGCATATACTTCATATTTAGCATCAACAAATGTTGCATCTCCTTGTGTTGTTGCACCTGTTTCACTATCTCTTTTTATAACACTTATTTTTCCAGTAGGCTCATAATTTACTACTGCTTGACTTGTAGTTTCATTTGGTTTTACTTCTACTTTATATGTTTCTGTATTTTTCAAATATCCTGTTGGTGCTGAATCTTCTTTTATCAAATAAGTGCCTTTTCTTAGTTTTTCTAATAGTATTTTTCCGTTCTTTACTTCTACAAGTTGATTATAATTGTTTGGTCCTGTTACTCTAAAAACTGAACCGTCTATTAAATTTTCTTCTGTATCTAATTTAGTTAATTCAATATTTCCAAGTAAATTTACTTTTACAGAAAAAGCTAATGTTACTGGATCGTTGTAGTGTAAAGAGTATAATTGATTTTGTACTCCTTCACGGAATGTAAAATATATTGTTGTATCTCTGTCTGCTGATTCTTCTTTTATCATTCCCCATTCTTTCATAGTATTGTCAGATATATTTAATTGTTCTACATTACAATCTTCTGATACTGTTATCGTTAAAGTATTTTCTCCTTTATTATGTTGAAATCTAATCCCATTTTTTGTATTATCACAAGAATTATAACTTGCTAAAACTCCATTAGTATCTGTTATAACTTTTGTTTCTCCTGCATCTAATTCAATAGTTGTTGCATCAAATGATGGTCTTTTATCCATATCTGCTATCTTTTGATTTATACTTGCTTTAAATGATTCATAACCTCTTTGAATTGATGAATCTCTAAATGTTGCATTACTTTGACCTAGAGTTTCCCATATATATTGTTGTGTATATACATAGTCCATTTTAACATTATACATATCTCCTGCAAGTATTCCTCCGGTCCACTACATAAGTACCATACTTTGAATACCAGCCAAAGTAAGCAATTTTACATGCTCTTTTTATTGTGGGATCAGTAGGTGTATGGTAGCCTCCATTTTCAATAGTTCCTGTTTCAAAATCTACAAGATGTTCAGCACAAAAAACTGTATATCTTTCTCCAGAATCTAAATTTATTAATCTTCTAATTAATACTCCTACACTACCTGTATGGTCTGTTGTTTTAATTCCTGAATCATATTGACCAGCAGTAAAATCTGCATTTCCTGAAGCTGCAAAAATTAGTTGCACATTTCCTAATAATGTGAATACAAGCAATAAAATTGCAATTATTTTCTTATTAATTTTTAATTTTCTACTCATATTAAAACTCTCCTTTAAAAAAAATTACAAAAAAATAGAGGCTTTAACCTCTAATAAAATATAACTCTCATTCCAAGATAAACTCCTTCGTCATCTTTTATAGGAATACACTCGCCACTCCAATTATATGATTTTAGATAATTTTGAGCAGCTTGTGTTACATTATCCATTGTATATCCGTCTGAAAATAAAAAATCTTTATTTTTAGGTTTCTCTGTTGTATTTGTTGTAACTTTTTCTGTTGTATCTTTTTTATTATTATCTTTTTTTGTTGTATCTTCTTTTTTTTCTAAATTTGTATCCTTGTTAGTTTGTCCTTGTATTTCCTCTGTTTTCTCTTTATTAACTGTAGTTTCAGTTATTTTACTTTCATCTGTTTTTTGACTTTTATTTTCATTTGTTACATTTATATTTTCTTCTTCATTAGTGTCTTTTAATTCAATATTATTTGAAGTAATTTCTTTATTATCGGAATTGCTTTCTTTTGTAGATTGTTTTAAATCTATATAAAAATAATATAAAGAACAACCACCTATAAATATAAGAATTAGTAAAAAAACTATTATTCTTTTCTTTCTTATGTCTTTTTTATACAGTTGTAATAATTTCTTATCATTTTCATTCATTATCTTTCTTTTCCTCTATAAGATTGACATAGTTATTAAATTTACTTTCAAGTTTTTCATAATTCTTTTTTAAGGTTTTATATCCTTTTATTTTTATATCAATATCACTTATTCTTTTCTGCACTCCTTGTTGCGAATATATAAGTTTGGCTTTTTCTTTTTCCAATTTTTCAATTTCTTTTTCAATTTTCTTAAGCATAAATTCACCTCCATAAAAAAAGAGCCAAGAACATATCTTGACTTCTATATGATATTATTTAATGTTTTCATCTATAATAGTAATTTATGGTCCATTTTCCACAATACATACAATCCCAAACTTCATATCCATACGGACAATTTTTATAATATGTATCATTATCTATTTGATTAGTTTCCCATAAGTTGCTCCAGTAATTAACTTTTTCGTCATAAGCAGATATTGCTTGACTTTTAGAACTGTACCATTGATTAGAATTTCCTACACCCATTGAATGATTATTATTGTTAGTACATCTTTCTACAACTGGTTTAGTAGGTTCTTGTTGTTCTGGTTCGTTTTGTTCTGGCTTTGTTGTTTCTACTGGTGGAGTTGACGGTGTCGTAGTTCCTGTTGTTGTTCCTCCAGAATTACTTGAACTAGATGATTTATTATTATTTGGTTTAGAACTATTGTTTTTCTTGTTAGTTGTTTGTGTACTTTTACCAGTAGACTGTGTTTCTTTTTGTTCTTCTGGTTGTTGAATCTCACTATTTGAAACATTGTTTTCTTCAGTAGTTTCATTAGTTACTTCATTTTGTATTTCATTAACAATATTCTCATCTTCAATTATATTTTCATTCATTTCATTTTGAGTTACATTTTCTATTTCATTTTTAGGCTCATTTGTATTGTCTTTTGGAATAATAAAAATTATCCCAATTATACCTATAACGATTAAAACAGAAACTATTATTATAATTAAAAGGATTTTTTTATTCATAATACAACACCCCTTAATATAATAATAAGCTATTTTGTAAAATTTGTCAGCACTTTTCCACAATTTTGTTTAAATACTTTCCAAATAAGCAATAATATAATATCTTTGATCAGTTGGACTGGTTTTTGCATTTAAATATGAGCAAGTTGATAGTTTTACAATCTTTGTAATTTCTTTATCCGATTTAATAGTAATTTTACTTGCTTTTTTATAATAATCTATTCTTTCGTCAAAGTTAAGTTTCTTTATATTGTTGCTTTCTGTATTAACACCTATTGAATATACACTAAAAATAGTAGCTTCATAGTTTTCATTTGGAGTATAAATTTTAAATTTTTGA
The DNA here is from genome assembly GCA_946495905.1 of uncultured Clostridium sp. Lineage (GTDB taxonomy): Bacteria > Bacillota > Clostridia > TANB77 > CAG-508 > CALXVA01. The sequence continues at coordinate 73,360 of CAMMEP010000001.1, read as the reverse complement.
TGAGTATATAAAAAATCTTCATCCATATATTTATCCAAAATTGAAAACATACTTCCATTTTTCATATTGTGTCCGTATAATAATGTTTCAAATTCTTCAAAAGGATTTTTGTTAGTTGTAAATATAGAACCATTACTATTATATTTTTTATTATATGAATGTTTTAAATAATATAAGTTATTATCTTTTAATATAGGATAATTAATAATTGTATCTGGTATCTCTATCCAAGCAATAATATCTTTATTAATTTCTTTTAGTTTATTCCAATCAATGTTTTTTTCTTCTGTTTCTTCATTTACTATTATTGTTTCTTTTATAAGGTTTTCAGTATCTTTGTTGCTTTCTTCTTTTTCTTGAAAGTCATTAAATATAATAAAAATATAAAAGCAAAAAGCAATAATACAAATTAAAATCAGTAAAACAATTAAAACTTTACATTTCATAATTATTTTCCTTTTCTAATCTTTCTGCTTTTTCTTTTAGCATTATTTCATCATAAGTTTCATCTTCTTCAAGATATATTGATACTGAATCTTCTATTCCTCTACCATTTAAATATCTTTCGTAATAATTCTTTCTTTCTTCTGTTACATAATCATCTTGTTTTAAAATTTCTTCTTGTTCTTTTAGTTCTTCAATTCTTTCTTTAAGGTATTGTTCAGCAAGCTCTCTATTTTGAAAAGTTGTAATTATTAGTGTGTTGTCAGCTTCATCTATATCAATACTTTTGAAGATAACTCTGTAAATTTTCATAGGCGAACTCCTTTCTTTTTAATTTTATTTTTTTTATTAGTTAGAGCATAAAACCACCTCCTTTAAATTTCAATTTCATCATTATTAGGCATAAAAAAAGAAGGTCCTTTACTTTCCTTCGTTAATTCATTTTCTATGCTTTTATAAAAATAATTAATAAAATTCTCTATTCTTTTTTCTGTTCCCTCATTTTGTTTTTCTCTATCTTTACAGTCATTACATATCTGTATGAGTTTATCTCTCGTTATTTTATTTGATAAATGAAATAATTTATTTTTAACTATTAAAGCAATAATATAAGTTATATTTTTTACAGATTCTAAATTTTCTTCAGACATTATATCTAGAATTGGTTTTGGATATAACATATCAAATCTTTTTAATGCAACATTTATTTCATTTAAATCAACATTAACAAATTCTTTTGGAATTTCTTTTTCTTTATCTATTATATAATTAAATAATCTATCTATCTTTTCTTTATTTATATTATTATCTATTATATTATTATATTGTCCTTTTGGGGACATACCCTCTGTCCCATCTGTCGAATAGGGGTATGTCCTATTTATCGTATAGGGGGGTATCATTTGGATAAATTCTCCTTTGTATTATTTCGCCTTTATCATTTTTAATAATATCTAAACATAAAAAACCTAAACTTTTTAAATGTGATACCCATTTAGAAATTGTATGAGGTTGGGCTTTTAATAGTTTACCTAGATAAGTATTTGAAGCATAACAATATCCCTCTTTGTTAGATAGAACTGTAATAACTGCATATAATAATTTTTCATTTGCCTTTATTCTTTCATTAAATAATACTGTAGAAGGTATTATTGCATAATAACCAATTTTATTTTCTTCATTCATCTCTATTTTCACTTCTCTTTCCTGCTAATATAATTGCATATAGAAAAAGTGAAACATTTGCTCCTATAAATAATCCTAAAAGAAATTGCCACATTTTATTACACCTCCTCATATATTATTTTGTATTTATCAAAATATATATAACTAAGTGGTTCTTTGTGTTCCTTTGAATCCTTATCAACTTTATTTCCATCGTGTAATTGCAATATATGTTTTTTGTCTTTAATATACTTAAACACTTCTTCTTTTCCATATATAAATTTTAATATGAATGGTACATAACTATTAGATGTACTAGCTCTTTCCATATTTTGTTCTAGCTCTGGTTTAGACTTATCTTTTAGTTCGATATATATTGCAATATCTAAATCTCCAACTTTTTCTTTGTTTGAATTTATATATGAACCAAATAAGACTGCTTTAGTAATTTTATAAATAAATTCATCATTCCTATTTGCTTCTTTAATTCGTTTTATTACATTTTCAAGAGTCATTTTTGCCGTTTCTCTTGTATATAATTTTTTATTTTCTAAAGATTTTACTAATTTTAACCTTTCCATTTTTACCTCCTTTTAAAGCAAAAAAAATAAACCACAGTTTGTAATAATGTTACAAATCTGTAGTTTACTATTAATTTAATTTTTTATTTTGACATAGCATATTCTTCAAATTTATTAACAACATCCGATTCCATTTTGCTAGTAACTTTAACATAAATTTCATAAGTTGTTCTAATTGTACTGTGTCCTAATCTTTTAGCAACTGCTTTAACATCTGCTCCATTTTCAATTAGCTTTGTTGCATGTGTATCTCTAAAGTCATGAAATCTACATAAAATTCCTAATTCATAGTGAATAACTTTAAATGGATATTTGACTGTTGCAGTACCTTCAAACACTCCATTGTTCTTTACAAATACTAAATTAACCTCTGGAAGTGCTACATCTATTTCAGCAAGTGCATTAATAATTTTTGTTTCTGGTTTATTGGTATATGGATTTAAAACTTCTTTGGCATAATGTTTCATATACGAATCTCCATATTCTTCTTTATGCCTTGCTTGTTCTTCTTTGAATTCCTTTAAAGCATTTACTAATGTATTACCTATATCTATAGTTCTATAACTAGAAGGTGTCTTACAGTTACCAAAATACCAAACAGTTTTTGCTTTACCGCTCAAGTGTCTGCCATGTGTGCTACCAATATGATTTTTTCTATTACATTTTTATTTACAGTTAAAGTCTTATTCTCTAAATCTATGTCATCCCATGTTAAAGCAAAAACTTCTGAAACTCTTAATCCCGTATAATATGCTGTTAAAGCTGCGTAATAGAAAGCATGATTTTTTTTAAATCTATTCAAAATCATATCAATTTCCTCTTTTGTAAAAATATGTGCAGGATCAGGATCTGGTACATCATATTTTGGTAATTTAACTTTTAATGCTGGATTTTCTTTTACAAATCCTACTACATCTGTTGCATAGGCAAAAGATGTTTTTAATACCTTTAAAATGTTTTTTAAAAAATTTTTTGAAAAACTTTTTTCTACATATATTTTATTTATGAATTCTTGTAATGTTGAAGTAGTAATTTGTGATAATCTATAGAAACCAATATTGGGTTTTATATGATTTTTTATTATGTTACTATATGCTCGTATTGTATGGTATCTTAGATTAATTTCACAATGTTCTTTCAACCAATAATCTAAATAATCAGAGTAGGAAATTGTGCTTGGTGTAAAATTATGTCCTGTCTGTGTATATTCATTATAAGCAATTATACCTGCTTTTTCTGCTTCTCCTTTCGTTTTAAAACCAGATTTTGTAATTCGCTTTCTTTTACCATCAACTGGTGCAATATCAAATTGATATTGATAAACATTTCCTCTTTTTCTTACACTAACCATATTTTTTACCTCCAAATTTTTAGTAAATAAAAAATGAGCTAACACTTTCTATATGTTAGCTTTTTTGGTTATTATAATTGTTTCAATTTGTCGCCATTTTTGTTGCCAAGATAAAATGCAGTATTTTCAATGGTTCTAGCAATTTTATTTTAGTTTGGCAACAAAATGGCAACAATTCATATATTTTTCAAACTTTTTTCTTTATTAGAAATCGCTACGACTATTGATATTACTGATTTTTACCACAGCAATTTTTGTATTTCTTCCCACTTCCACATGGACATGGATCATTTCTTCCAACTTTAGGCTCTGTATTAACAATTGGAGTATGTGATTTTTCAGTAGCTGGTGTGTTTCCTTTTAACGATACATTTGTATTCTCTAAGCCTTCCCCTGTAATTTTTACAGATTCTTTTCTTATTGGGGCACCTTCCCTCTTTCTTGCATTCATAAGTATTTTTATAACATTTAATTGAATGTCAGCAACCATTTGATCAAACATATCAAATCCTTCAATTCTATATTGAACTACTGGATCTTTTTGGCCATAGGCTTGTAATCTTATACCATCTTTTAGTTCGTCCATGGCATCTATATGTTCCATCCATCTTTCATCAACGATTTTTAACATAACAACTCTTTCAAGTTCTCTTAATACTTTTTCTCCGAAATCCTTTTCTTTTTCCTCATACTTATTATGAGCTTTTTCTTTTAATTCTTCTATTATTTTATTGCTATCTACTTTATTTTCCTTTAAAGAATCTAAATTAGAAAAACCAAAAGTTGTATTTAAATCTTGAATTAAAGATTCTTTATTAATTCCTTCATCTGAAACGTAAGCATTAACAGTATCTGTGGCAACAGTATCCATTATTTTTAGGATATTGTCTTTTAAATTTTCACCATCTAGAACTTCTCTTCTTTGCTTATAAATAATTTCTCTTTGTGCGTTCATAACATCATCAAATTGAAGCACACTTTTTCTAATAGCAAAGTTACGTCCTTCTACTTTCTTTTGCGCATTTTCAACTGCTTTAGAAATCATTTTGGCTTGTATTGGCATGTTTTCGTCTGCACCTAAAGTATTATATACTCTAGTAATCATGTCTCCACCAAAAATTTTCATTAAATCATCGTCTAGTCCAATATAGAATCTGGATTCACCTGGATCTCCTTGACGTCCACTACGTCCTCTTAACTGATTGTCAATTCTTCTGGACTCATGTCTTTCAGTACCAATGATTTTAAGACCACCTGCTGCAAGTACTTTCTCTTTCTCTTCTTTGATTTCCTTATCAAATTTTTCTTCTAATTCCTTATATTTTTTTCTAGCATCCAATATTTCTTTATCTTCTGTTTCATTGAATGCCGTTGCTTGATCTATTTGCTCTGGAGTATATCTTAATTTTTGCATTTCTTGTTTTGCTAAGAATTCACTATTACCACCAAGCATAATATCAGTACCACGACCAGCCATGTTCGTAGCAATAGTAACAGCTCCAAATTTACCTGCTTGTGCAACAATGGCAGCTTCTTTTTCATGGAATTTAGCATTTAATACTTCATGTTTAATTCCTTCCTTTGAAAGTAATTTGCTCAATTTTTCAGATTTATCAATAGATACTGTACCAACTAGAACAGGTTGACCTTTGCTATGACTTTCCTTAATGTCTTCAATTACTGCTCTAAACTTTGCATTCTCATTTTTATAGATAATGTCTTGATGATCTTTTCTTATCATAGGTTTATTAGTTGGTATTTCAACAACATCTAATTTATAGATTTCTTCAAACTCATCTTCTTCTGTCATAGCAGTACCAGTCATACCAGACAATTTATCATACATTCTAAAATAATTTTGGAATGTAATAGTAGCCAATGTTTTAGATTCATCTGCTATTTTTACATGCTCTTTAGCTTCAATAGCTTGATGAAGTCCATTGTTATATCTTCTTCCATACATAATACGACCTGTGAACTCATCTACGATTAAAACTTCGCCATCTTTTACAATATAATCTTTATCTTTTTTCATAATTCCATGTGCATGTAATGCTTGATTTACATTATGCACTATCTCTGAATTTTCTATATCATTGAAGTTTTCTAATCCAAATTCACGTTCTGCTTTTTCAATACCTTTTTGGGTAAGTGTTGCAGATTTTGCCTTTAAATCTACTACATAATCATATTTTTCATTATCTTCTGCCTGATCATAATCTTTAACATCTTCTTCGATAATTACTTTTGGTGTTAATTTTCTTACAAAATTATCTGCTTTTTTATATAAATCAGAAGATTGACCACCTCTACCAGAAATAATAAGAGGGGTACGAGCCTCATCTATTAAAATACTATCAATCTCATCCACAATAGCGTAATTTAATTTTCTTTGTACTAATTGTTCTTTGTAGATGACCATATTGTCTCTTAAGTAATCAAATCCAAATTCATTGTTAGTTCCATAAGTAACATCGCAAGCATATGCTTTTTTCTTGTCCCCAGGATTCATTCCTGCAATTGCCAATCCAACCGTTAATCCCAAAAATTTGTATACTTTTCCCATCCATTCACTATCTCTTTTTGCTAAGTAGTCATTAACGGTAATAACATGTACTCCTTCTCCTGTTAGAGCATTTAGATATACAGGAAGTGTTGCAACTAATGTTTTACCTTCACCAGTCTTCATCTCTGCAATTCTACCTTGATGAAGAATAATTCCACCAATTAATTGCACATCAAAATGTCTCATACCTAGTACTCTTTTAGATGCTTCTCTCATAACAGCAAAAGCTTCTGGCAATAAATCATCTAAGGTCTCCCCTTTTTGTAATCTTCCTTTAAATTCCTCTGTTTTACCTCTTAATTCTTTATCTGATAATTTTTGCATATCTGGTTCTAATTCATTAATTTTCTTTACTAATGGTTGAACTCTTTTTACCTCTTTCTCACTATATGTCTTAAATAATCCCATCGTTTTACTTCCTTCCTAATGTTTTTTCCTTAGAACAAGCATATCTCATATTGCTTTGTCCTAACCTAAAATAATACTATGTTACTATATCACTTTTTAGTAAAAACCGCAAGTATGAATCAGAATTTTCTTAAATTTATAGTAACGGCTCAGATGGGTAAACCTGTTTAATAGTATAGATTATTTAAAGTCCGCGCTGGGAGTTTATAATTAAAAAATCGAGCGGAGCAGGGAGCTCCGTCGGGACGAAGCGAGATTTTTTTAATTAAAACTCCCGTTGCAGGACATATCTAATTTTAATACTATTAAACAGGTTTACCCATCTGAGCCGTTATAGTTTATAGTTACTAGATAATCATACAGGAATAATTTTTTTATTAAGACATATTTATAGAATAATAAACTTTAAGAAAAAAAGTTTTTCACACTTGGAGGTTTTTTATGTTTGTTTTTAATTTTAAAATTAATGGGAATAAAACAGCAAAAATTCTAATGGGAATACTATGCGTTATTATCTTAATAATTACCGTCTTTATTTGTTATCGAGTTATTTTTAATAATTTTTTTAAAACTAATGATACTTATCTAGAAGGCACAACTTTTGAATTAACAACTAGGAACTATACTAATGTGCTTCAGGAAGTACATTATGATATTGATACTTATGTGGGACAGAAAATTAAATTTACTGGTTACGTGTATCGACTTTATGATTTTACAGATGAGCAATTTGTTTTAGCAAGAGACATGATAGTATCTTCTGACTTCCAAACTGTTGTAGTTGGTTTTCTATGTCATTCGGAAATAGCTAGCAATTTTGAATCTGGACGTTGGGTAGAAATTGAAGGAACTATTACAAAAGGATATTATTATGGTGACATACCTATTATAGAGATTGAAAAAATTAATGTAGTAGATGAGCCTACGGATGAATATGTATATCCACCAGATGATAGCTTTGTTACCACATCTACTGTTTTATAGAACATATAAAATATCAAAGTTCTCGCTAAAATAAATCAGTATGCGAGCCGGTTCTAGATAAAGTTAATGTGAGTATCTCGTCTTCGATAGTATAGATTAAAAGCCAATCAGGTTGAATATGACATTCTCTAAAGCCGCTTATAATTGCCTGTTAAATAATGTTCTCTATATTTAGCAGGCAATTTTTTCTCTTCTAATAATAATTGAACAACATGTTTTAATTTATTAATATCATAACCTCTTTTTACCATCATTTTATAGTCTTTCTTAAATTGATTACTATATCTAACTTTTAGCACTATTTATCCAACTTCTTAAACATTTCATCTGCATTTTCAAATGTCTTACTCAAATTTTTTCCATTTCTTGTATCTTCTAATGCTTGTATAGTTTCTTTATTTAGTCTAGGTTTCTTTATTTCGAATGGAATACCATCATTTAATATAACTTGGTTTAAAAATACATTAATAGCCTCAGTGATTGACATCCCTAATTCATTTAATGTTTCTTCAGCTTTCTTTTTAACTGTTGGTTCTACTCTTATATGCAATGTATCTGTTTTAGCCATAATATAACACCTCCTAATCTATTATATGTATTGTATCACATTTTATACACTTTTTCAACACATTTGTTTAAATCAGAATGGTTTTATTAGTATTAGTTACAATTCACAGGCTATTCTAAAATGTTGGAGCAATGTATGTTTTAATTTTATGTTTTCGGCCCCCAACATCGTACAAACTGTAAAAACTTCACATTCGTTCAGTTTAACAGTTTGTAAACTTGTCGGTCCCCACCTTAAGCACTCCAACATAAAATTAAAACATACATTGCTCCGATCAAAAATAACCGTGAATTGTAACTAGTATTTTCAAAGAGCACAAAAAGGGTTGCAACCTTTTGCTCTCTTTCTAAATTTCTTCTTGTTTCAATACCTCTATAAGATTGTCTGCGAAAATCTTCTTTTTTAAATAGATTGTAGAAATAGCAGTTACAATGATAATTCCAACAACACTGATTGCAATGGAAATCCATGGAATTTCAAAACGATACCATGTATAATCAATACAAATTAAATACACAATATAAGAAACTAATAAACCAAATGCAATTCCAAGTACTAATGCCAATATTCCACATACCATATTTTCGATAAGCAACATCTTATTAATTTGTTTTTCTTCCATGCCTATTGTAATTAAACTTACTACTTCCCTTTTTCTAATTTCTAAATTCGTGTTTATTGCATTGTACATGTTGAAGATTCCAATTAAAGTTATTATTCCAATAAAGCTATAAATAAATATATTTCTTAGTAAATTAGCATTATCTATACTTTCTTGCGATACCTCTTCATTGCCTTGTATGCTATTATCATTATCATCGTTATTTATATCAATATAATCATAATCATTTAAATCATATTTTTCTTTTAAAAATCCTATAAACTCATTTGTAGTATTTATATTATTTACCTTAAGCGAAATGTAACCATATTTTATTTCATTTGGATATTCTATTTTATATTCTCCACATAGTTGTTTCTCTATTTCCTTAATTGTCTCTTCTGTTCCAACAATAAGGGGACCATTTTCTACATAACTTAAATTTTGTGGAATTCTGTCTGTAATCTTTTTTATCGTAAGTTTTGCATTATCTTCTTGTAATCTTTCTGCGTTCGAATAACCAGGCATTCCATTTCTTATGGTTATCTCATCGCCCTCATTATAATTAGTTAGACGAATTCCATTATAATATTTTGTTTTTTCATGAATAAAATCCACTAAAATACACTCATTTCCTTCTAGTCCATCTACTCCAATTTCATGCAAATACTGATTATATGCATCTTCATTTAACATTAGAAAATTCATCCAAATGCAATATATATCTGAAGGGTCGCTATAATCATATTCATCCGATTTGAAAATATAATCATAATGAGCTAAAAATGAATTATCTTCCCCATATAATTTTCTACTAAAGTCTTTCTCTTCATCACTAATGTTGTTCGTATTAACTAATACTGCATATCTTCTTCGACTATTAGAGATAACTTTTTCTGCAATATTTGCTTCTTGTATATCATCAATTATCTTCTCTACAAGGTTTTCGTGTTTACCACTATCATATTGAATTATTATAGAGTAATTATAGTCTGTCAAATCTGTATTTGAAGCTATATTAATAATATAATAGTTGCTTACAATAATTAGTACAATACTAATAATTAATGACATAATAATTGCAAAATATCTTGATTTATATCTTTCTATATTTTTTGTAGCTAAAGTAAATTCTACATTTTTGATATTCTTCATTTTCTTACTAACTTTTTTCTTCACTCGCACTTTTTCTTTATTTTGTTTTATCAAGCTTATTGCCTGTAACCATGAGACTTTCCTTATTGGAATAATGGATGATATGTATACAGTAAGCACTACAATAAATATTGATATAAAAATTGTACTTACTGGAATTGCTAATCTAAATTCCTCATTAGATTGAAAAGCTCTTAATATAGAACTATAAGATGTTGCAATTTCTGGCAAAATATTATTTATTATAGTAATTAATAGAAAGTCCAGGCATATTCCTATAACAATTCCTAATGGTATTGTTATTAATAAAATAATAAGCAGTTCTACTCGTATACTTCTTCTCATCTGTTTTGTAGTTGCACCTATAGATTTTAAAATCCCAAAGTACTTTTTTCTTTCTATTACACTAATATTAATAATAGAATAGATAAAAATCATAGAACAAGCAACAATTATTCCAATAAAAATGCCTTCTACTGTATAGATATTTTTCTGAAAATCAGAGGTATAATCTAAAACATTTTCATATTCTAACAATGTTTTATTATACTGCACCATATCATTTAGTGTTGAACCATATTCATTTCTGTATGATCCTAATTGATAATAGATGTCATAATAATCACTATATATTTCATTTATATTATAGCTAAGCACAGTGATGTTAACTTTATCATCTGGCTTTAGCACTTCCCTATCTAGCAATGTTATTACTTGATTCGATTCAAAAAAATTATTATACGAATACATTATTCCCACCACTGTATATTCCTTATTTTCTCCATTTTCCAATGTTTGAACTAATGTATCCCCTACCTTATCCAAATTATTATTAGAATTAATCATTACTTCATTTGAATTTTCTGGCATTCTTCCATAATACAAATTATTCTTTACTAAATTTTTCATTGTATTTTCATCACAGCCAAGAATAGAAGGAGAAATATAATAAGCATCTGTATTGTTTATGTTTTTATAGGTTCCCAGATTATGCATAACAGAAATTTCTTTTACATTATTATGTTTTTCTATGATACATGCTTCTTCATAAGTTATATTACGAAATCCTACCTCCCAGTTACCTTCATTTCTTGCTTGCGTAATTATATATTCTTTATAACTAGATATTAATAGCAAAACAGCAGTTATTAAAATAGTAGAAATTAAAATACATATACCAATGATAAAAGCTCTTTTTTTATTATTTCTTAGATAGTTTAAAGCTAGTTTCCAAGTTACTCCCATAAATATCCACCTCTTTTAATTTTGCTCATCTTGAATAATCTTTCCATCTTTGAGTTTGATAATTCTATCTGCTTGTAAGGCAATTTTTTCATCATGCGTTACTAACAATATAGTTTGCTTATATGTTTTGTTGTAATATTTAAAAATATCTACAATTTCTTTTGAAGCATTACTATCCAAATTTCCTGTTGGTTCATCTGCTAAGAGAATACTTGGATTATTTATCAAAGCTCTTCCTATGGAGACACGCTGTTGTTCTCCACCCGATAATTGAGATGGCATGGCATTCTTTCTATTTTCTAGCTTTAACAATTGAATAATTTCTTCTACTTTTTCTTTATCTACCTTTTTTCCATCTAGCAGAACTGGCAAAATAATATTATCTTCTGCTTTAAGCGTTGGTATTAAATTATAGAATTGATATACAATACCAATATTTTGTCTTCTAAATATTGTCATTTTATCAGACCTTAAAGTAGAAATATCTGTTCCATTTATAAGTATCTTTCCACTAGTAGGCTTGTCTATTCCTCCTATAATATGTAACAAAGTAGATTTTCCACTACCACTTGGTCCAACAATTGCAACAAATTCTCCTTGCTTTACCGTTAATGAAATGTCATCTAAAGCATATAGTTTTTTATCTCCATTTGCATATTCTTTTTTTACATTTTCTATTTTTAAAATTTCCATGGCTCCCTCCTACTATTGATTATATCTCCCTAAAGTGACTTTAAAATGACAATTTAACATTTTTTTGCTTGATTTTCTGGCATATTATAGTTTATAATATTAGTTAATAAAACATTAGTGTCCATAGCTTTTTGCTATGTATGTCATTAATTTCGGAGAAAATCTGCAATATTGATTTTCTCCTTGAAATTATTTACTCTTATACAATTTTATGACAAAAGTAGTTCCTTCATTTTCTTTACTTTCTACTGTAATCTCTCCATTTTGTCCATCGATTATGCTTTTGGCAAGTGATAGTCCTATACCAAAACTGTTATTACTTGCTCCTTCTCCTTTATAAAATTTATCAAATATTCTAGGTAAATCTTTTTTGCTTATTCCAGTACCATGGTCTTTAATTTCTATTTGAACATAAAGTGGATTTTGTATTGCTTTTATTTCAATCTCCGTATTCTCTTTTGAATGCTCTATACAGTTCTTTATGATATTTTCTATGGCTTCCGCCATCCATTTTGAATCTATAGTTAAATAAATATTTCCATCAATAGCAGTAACTAATTTTTGATTTTTTAATTCTAAAAAGATACTCATGTTTTTTTCTATTTTTTCAATAAGATTTTTTAGGTTTGTTTCTTCATTATTGAAATTCACAATTTTAGTATCTAATTGAGCCATTTTTAGTAAATTGTCTACCAGCCAATTTATTTGATTTAATTGTCTTGAAATCTCATATATGAATTTACGTGTATCCTTATCTAACTTGTTTTCATTCTCTATAATAGCATCTACCATCGTACTTATAGCCATAAGAGGTGTTCGTATTTGATGCGATATATCTGCTAAATAATTAGATAGATTTTCCCTATCTTTAGCTAAATTTTCTGCTTCTTCCTTAAGTCTTAATACAATTTTATAGATATCACCTTTTAAATTGCTTATTTCACTTTCCGATAAATTTTCGATATCAAATTGATAGTCGTTATTTACAATATCATTTAAGTATTTTCTTATATTTTTTGTGTCTTTCTCATTTTTATTTAATGCCAAGAAAAAGTAAAATATCACTAATAGCAGCATTATCAAAATAGCACCAGTAGCTATGTAAAAATAAGTATATAAATTACTATTTATTTCTTGTAATGCCATACTTTCGCTTAAGCCTTGTACTTCATACCTGTTTAATATTTGCTCTGTATTATTGTTGTATACAAAAAATAATATACAAAAGATTAGCAAAGTAAAAATAATTACAGATAATATGGCTAAAACTAAATATTTTTTTACGGTTTTATTTTTTAAACTATTTACTATTTGCATTTTCTATTTTATACCCTATTCCCTTTACCGTTTTAATTATTTTTGGATTATTTACATCATCTTCTAACTTCTCGCGTATTCTTTTAATATACACAGTAAGTGAATTATCATTAATAAAATTTCCTCTTATATCGCAAGCTAAATTTAATAATTTGTCTCTACTAACAGTAGTACCTAATGAGTTTAATAAAGTATTTAAAATTCTCCATTCAAGGCTTGTGAGAGTAATTTCTTTATTATTTTTATAAATATTCATATTTTCTGTATCGATTGTTATATCTTGAATTTTTATCATATGCTTATCTTTTTTGTATTTTCTACAAGCATTATTTATTCTCGCTATTAACTCCCCCACTCTAAAAGGTTTGACGATATAGTCGTCTGCCCCCACATTCAGTCCCTTTACAATATCTCCTTCTGAATCTTTCGCTGTCAAAAAGATAACTGGAATATCTAGATTTTCCTTGATAAATTGACAAAGCTCAATTCCATCTCCATCTGGCAACAAAATATCTAATATAACTAAATCGTATATACTATTTAAAATCTCATTCTTTGCACTTTTTACTTTGTCACAAATAGTGACATTATAATTCTCAATTTCAAGTGAAAATTTAAGTCCATCTGCTATTACTTTATTATCTTCTACTATTAGGATTTTCATCATATCACCGAAGCCATAATATCATATATTTCTTTACATTTCAAGTACTTTCCAAATTGGGAACAGGCGTATTTGTCCACTTTATCTTTCCAAAATCGATTTAACTACTCCCCTATCTATTAATGTTCCATAAATATTTTTTAGTATTATTAAAATAATAGGTCCAAGTAATAAGCCCCAGACTCCCATGAATTGAAATCCAGTATACATTGCAATCAAGGTAAAAATAGGATGTATTCCAATTTGTCCACTCACAATACGAGGTTCTATTAACTGTCTTACAACACTCATAATACACCATAAAACAAATACACCTATGGCTAATTTTATATCACCTGAAAAAGCCAAAATGCCTGCCCAAGGAATCATAACTGTACCTGAGCCAAAGATAGGTAAAGCATCTACAAAGGCTATTCCTAGTGCTATTATTAATGGGAATTGTATATTCCATCCAATAAAGTAGAAAATATACAATCCTATTAGTGAAATTACAAATGAAATAACAACTAAAATAAGCTCTGCTTTTAAATATCCACCAAGGGATTTAATTAATGCTTTCAAATGAACTCCTATTCGTCTTACCCAAGTCTCTGGTAAATGATGTTCCAATTGATCAATCATATATATTTTATCAACGCACATGAAATATAAAGCAATTAATGTAATACCACAATATACACCTAGAGTTGGTACTGACGTAATAAAATCAATAACTTTAGTTAAAGCTACTTTAGCCCATTCTGTTATGGTATCGATAAATTCTAGTCCGGAATTTTGAATAATATTCATTACATCTTCAGGAATATTAAATTTACTTAAGTCAATACTAGATACTATTTTTTGAAAAAAATGATAACCTGTATCGATATAGGAATTCAAATTTGTAAGTAAATTACTAGCTTCTGTTATCAGTGTAGTTACAGCCCAAACCAAGATTCCACATAGTATTGCTATTGCTAAAATAAATACAATAATAGAACTTGCTTTTCTGGTAAGCCTAGTCTTTTTCATTATAAATCTGATTATTGGTTCTAGCATTAGTGAAATGATAAATGCTACTAAAAAAGGCATGAAAAATACTGCCAATCTAAAAAATAAGTATACTGCTACAATACTTAAAACTAGAATAACAATATTTTTTATTACTTTATTCCAATAATTCATATCAATAACCATATGTAATAATCACCTTTTTGAACTTGTCCTTTTCATTATTGTATGCATAAAAGGGTTTTTTATGCATTGAAAAATTGAAATACTTGTTATTGCTTAGGTTTGCATACATTAAATTTTATTTAATATACCAGTACGTAGTGCTTTCTAAAAGTGTTACGAATCATAGCTTGTTCAAAAATGTCAGAGCAATGTATATTTTAAGTTTATGATGGAGTGCTTAAGGTGGGGACCGACAAGTTACAGTCTGTGGAAAAATTACTCTTGAAGAAAAAACTTGTTTTTTCTTCAAGGTAGAATATAAGCGAAAACCAATGTAATTTTTACTACAGACTGTTATGCAGTTGGGGGCTGGAAACATAAACTTAAAATATACATTGCTCTGACAAAAGGCGACTGTGATATATAACACTTTTTTAGAAAGCACTACAATCTGGTAATATATTATACTTTAAACTGTAAATTTAAAAATAACTACAAAATCGCAAGTTTATTCAGCATTCTTTTTATCGCAACCGCAAATATCTTCTAGTGTTGCATATACTCCATTATTTTCAACATTTTTATTTTTAGCTAAATCTCCTAGAGTAAGCATTCCAACTACTTTATTGTTTTCCATTACAGGAATTCTTCTTATTTGATTATTTCCCATTACTTTTTCTGCGTCACATACATCTGTCTCTGGACTACACCAAGCGACATTACAAGTCATAATGTCACTAACTGGAGTATTTTTTATATCTTTTCCGCAACCTACAGTTCGTAACAAAATATCTCTATCAGTTACTAAACCAACTACTTTTTTAGAATCATCGCATACTGGAATACATCCTATATGATTTTCACACATAAGTCTTGCACATTCCTCAGTATCACAATCTGGTTTTACAAAAACCACTTCTTTGCACATACAATCTTTAACTTTCATACAAACCTCCTACAAAATTTTTCTCCAATTTAAAAATTACATATTTGAAATGCTTTTCTAATGTAATAGTTAAGCAAAAATAAATTTTCAAATATATTCTTATTATTTGCAAAAAAAATAAAGATATGCAATTTTTAATTACATATCTTAGAATTTTTTTCCAATTTTTAAATTTTATAAATAGAAACATTCTCTATTTTTGACTATTACTATTATATATTATTTCCATTTGTTAAATATGGATTACTAGCATATACATCCCTTGGTCGCATTGGTGGTCTTGGATTTGGTCCTGGCATTCCTGGAAAAGGTGGTCTTCCTGGACGTGGTGGACGAGGTCTAGGAGGACGAATATCACGACCTAATAATCGATTTAATATAAGAATTCGTATTAAATCTCGTAAGGTATTATTTCTACTTCTCTGTCTATTCTCGTTATTTTCAATACGAGTACTTTCCTTCTTTTCTTCTCTGTTTTCTTTTTTCTCACTTCTATTGTCGCGAATTCTATTGGAAGTTGGCAAAGTATGAGTAGATTTTAATGAATTTGCATTTGTCTCTTTTGCATTTTCCTTTGGTAGGTTCACTCTTACATTCACAATATCGCTTTCTACAAGAGATGGATCACTTTCAATATTCAAATATATTTCATCTGTCATTTTTTCAATAAGTTCTCTATCAATTGGTTTTGTATTAGCCTCACAAATTTTACAAACCATTGGATTAATTATTTTGTATATTTCTGGATATAAGTCCATAATTTCATCACTATATCTAGGTGTTTGCTCTGGATAATCCATAAGCATAGTATCATTCATATTACAATTTTCAAACGTATTTATGTATTCATTCTGCCTAATTGGATACCCCAATATACTTCTCATATAATCTTCATAATTTTGATAATACATATTATTTCATTCCTTTCTTTTAAAAGCATTTTGATAAAAATACTCCTTAAAACTTTATATATAATATGGTATTATTCAAAATTTTGTTACAATCAGTATATTTTTTAGGTTATGACAGTCATAGCTGGGCTTTAAATATAGTTTTTACGAAATTTCATAAACAAAAATAATTTATTTCAAATTCATAACGCATTCCTTAAATTTTTCTCCTCTTTCTGCAAAGTTTTTAAACATGTCGAAACTAGCACTAGCAGGAGAAAATAGAACTATCTCTCCAGGCACAGCAATTCTTCTTGCTCTTTGAACTGCTTGCTCTAAGTTATAACATTTATGCATAGGGATAACTCCCATTTCTGCTTTACTTTCTTCCATCACAGCATCTGATATTTTTTTAGCTGTTTTTCCCATTAAAATAAGTTTAGAAACCTTTTCTAATATTGGCCTAGCCAATGGTTGGTAGTCCAGATTCTTATCATATCCACCAGCTATTAAAACAATCTTTTCATCAAAAGAGTTTAGACCAGCAATTGTTCTAGAAGGGCTCGTTCCAATAGAATCATTATACCATTTAACACCATCTAATTCTCTTACAAATTCTAGTCGATGTTCTACTCCTTTAAATTCTTTTATTGCTGCTACTTGTGTTTGTGTATCTACTAAATCAGAAGTTGCAGCAATAGCAGCACATATATTTTCATAATTATGTACTCCTCTCAAATGGATGTCTTTTGTCTGTAGGATATGCTCTCTTATACCATCTTCGCATTTTTTAATATAGCCATCATCATAAATAACTCCATCTTGTAGTTTGGTTTTGCTACTGAAAAATACTACTTTTCCTTCTGCCTCCTTACTACATTCTCTTGTTATGTCATTATCATAATTTAATACTACTTTTCCCGTTTTATCTTGAAATGTAAATATATTTTTCTTCGCATTAATATATTCTTCATAATCTTTGTGTTTATCCAAGTGATTAGGAGAAATATTGGTAATAACAGAAATATCCGGACTAACCTCCATATCCATTAGTTGAAAACTACTAAGTTCTAATATTACAATATCATCCTCTTTAAAATCTTTTACTTTTGTAAATAATGGTATTCCTAAATTTCCACCTAAATGGCAATGATATCCTGCTTTTTTTAATATTTCATAAATCAGTGTCGTTGTTGTTGTTTTACCATCACTTCCTGTAACGCCTATTATTTTACAAGGACAGGTATTCATTAACATTTCTATTTCAGAAGTAACAATAGCTCCCCTCTTTTGTTCAGATTTTAATTGTAAGGTAGTAGGTAGACAACTTGGAGATCTAAAGATAATATTAAATCCTCTTAAAAAATGTAATGCATTTTTTCCAGTAACTAGTTCAAACCTATATTCTCTAATTTTTTGTACTACTTCTTTATCTAGCTTTTCTTCCTCTCTCTCGTCAAAAACTGTTACTTTAGCCATTAAATTATATAAATAATCAATTAGTGGAATATTGCTTACTCCAAGTCCAACTATGGCTATTCTTTTTCCTTTTACGTTATTTTCAAATGCTTTTAATTTCAAATTTTCCATTTTGAAACATTAACCTCCTATTACGTTTTTATTAGTCTTTCAAAATCCACAAGAATTTTAAGTAATGAAACAAATGTTGCCCTGTTTCATTAATTTTTTCTCTTAAAAAATTTACATTTCAATAAACTTTAATAACTTTAAAGTAGATTCTTCTACTGAATGGCAATCGGTTACATCTAATTCAATTGTGTTAGGATATCTTCTGTAGTATCCGCGCTTTCTCTTGAAGTTCATCTCTTTTCATAATATTTTGTTTTACTTCTTCATAATTGGAATCAGCATATTGATTCATTTTTCTCTTAATTCTTTCCTCTAAACTTGCTGTTACAAAGAAATGATAATCTAGACTAGGATATATTTTCATTAAATCTCTACCAGACACAATAAGATTAAAATTTTCTTTAAACATATTAATAAGTTCTTCTCCAAATTTATAGAAATGAGAATTATCTGCGCTTCCACTTGCTAGCGAAACAGCAATAGATGCTTCTTGTGATTGTAAATTTTCTTCCTCTATCTTTTTTCCGTCCACATAAATTACGCTTTCTCTATCTTCTATTTTTAACTCCACTTTTAGTTTATCCATTACGTTTTTTATATTAATATTTTTTAAATTTTGTTTTAAATTATCCAAATTTATATTCTCAGAGGATTGCATTAATGCATATACAATTCCTCGATATAAATTTCCACCATGTAATATAATACTATTGGGTATATACTCTAATAATTTTCTACAAATAGATGTTTTTCCTGTACCTACCAATCCTTCTATTCCTATCACTATATTATTCATAATATTCTCCTCTTGATTATTTTATTTTTTAAAATTATATCATAAACGAAAAAAAATACAACATTAAGCTCTAAATTGTAACTATATTTTGAATAAAATTTAAAATTTTGGTACATACTTTTAATAAGATTGGAGGTGCTTTCAATATGTCAGAAAATAATAAGAAGAATAATAAAAAAGGAAATAACAATAAAAATTCAGAAAAAACTAACAATAACACAAATAACTAATTATTTAAGAGTTCAATACTTTATGTATTGAGCTCTTGTCTTTTATATGTATTACCTGTATTTGTTGACTTTTGCACTATTTCGTTATATGATATTTACATAGTAACTTATTAACTCTCACTAATAATTTAGGAGGTTTTTTATGTACAAACAAGTAAAAACAATTGTACTTACAGGTGGACCTTGTTCAGGTAAGACTACGGGATTGTCTACCATTGAACAGGAACTTAGCAACCGGGGATATTATGTTATGATTGTCCCAGAAACTGCTACTGAGTTAATTTCCACAGGAATTCGGCCTTTTGGTAACTCTTTGGATATTTTGCAATTTCAATACGTAGTATTTGAAAAACAGTTACAAAAAGAAAAACTGTATCGCAATGTAGCATACAATATGCTACCAGCCGAAAAAATTGTTATTGTACATGATCGTGGTATCATCGATAACAAGAGTTATGTTTCGCAAAAACAGTTTGAAGAAATTTTATCTCATTTTTCTACAAATGAAGTAGAAGCTCGAGACCGGTATGATGCTGTTTTTCATTTAGTAACTGCTGCTGATGGTGCTGAACAATATTATACATTGGCAAATAATAATGCTCGTACCGAAACTCCCGAGGAAGCAATTAATTTAGACCGACGTGGCATATCCAATTGGACTGGTCATTGTCACTTGAGAGTAATCGATAATAGTACAGATTTCCAACGTAAAATGGACAGGTTGATGAATGAAATTTATTCTTTCCTTGGAGAACCTGTTCCTTTAGAGATTGAACGGAAATACTTGATTCAAATGCCAAGTTTGAAAATTCTTTCTAAGTATACCACTATAACAGTGGTAGATATTGTCCAGATGTACCTCAAAGCTTCAAACGGTGTTGAACGTAGAATTCGTCAACGTGGCCAAGATGGTAATTTTTCTTACTATCTAACTGAGAAAAGAGAAGTTAATTCTCTGAAAAGAGTGGAAGTCGAGAAGAAAATTTCAGAAAAGGAGTATTTACGGTATTTATCCGAAGTAGATTCTTCTACTTCTCCTATTACCAAAAAACGAGTATGTTTCGTATATGATAAGCAATACTTCGAAATCGATATGTTCGACTTTTCTGATGATTTAGCTCTTCTTGAAATAGAGCTCACAAGTGAGAATTCTACTGTTAGAATACCTACTTTTATTAAAGTGGTAAAAGAAGTTACCGATAATCCAAATTTCCGGAATTATAATTTGGCTAAGAGTCAAAGGTTTTTATTGTAGTTACAACTTATAATGGTGCCCTATTTTAGAGCACCATTATTATATATATACAAATTAAACTATCTTTCTAAATATTTTTTCAAAAACTTACCGGTATAACTTCTGTCATTTTTTACAATTTGTTCTGGTGAACCAACTGCGATAATTTCTCCGCCGCCATCTCCACCTTCCGGTCCTAAATCTATTATATAATCCGCTGTTTTTATTAAGTCTAGATTATGCTCAATTACTATAATACTATTTCCTGTGTCTACTAGTCTTTGTAAAATATCTACTAGTCTATGTACATCAGCTATATGAAGTCCGGTAGTTGGCTCATCTAAGATATACAATGTCTTTCCAGTCGCTTTTTTAGAAAGTTCTGTTGCAAGTTTTATACGTTGTGCCTCTCCTCCTGAAAGAGTTGTAGATGGTTGTCCTAGTTTAATGTATCCTAATCCTACATCATATAAAGTTTGAATTTTGTTTTTAATTCTTGGTAGGTTTTTAAAGAATTCTAATGCTTCTTCTACCGTCATATCAAGTACATCTGATATTGTTTTTCCTTTATATTTAACTTCTAATGTTTCTTTATTATATCTTTTTCCTTTACATACTTCACATGGCACATAAATATCTGGCAAGAAATGCATTTCTATTTTTAAAATACCATCTCCATTACAAGCTTCACATCTTCCACCTGTAACATTAAAGCTAAATCTACCTTTATCATAGCCTCTCATTTTTGCTTCGTTTGTACCAGCAAATAAATCACGTATCATATCAAAAACGCCTGTATATGTTGCTGGGTTTGAGCGTGGTGTTCTTCCAATTGGAGATTGGTCAATATTAATAATTTTATCAATATTTTCTAGTCCTTTTACTTCTTTGCATTTTCCAGGTTTTTCATTAGAACCATTTAAATCCCTTGCAATTGTTTTATATAATATTTCATTTACTAAAGTACTTTTACCTGAACCAGAAACTCCTGTTACACAAATAAATTGTCCAAGAGGAAACTTTACATTAATGTTTTTTAAATTATGTTCTGTTGCACCTTTTACTTCAATGGATTTCCCATTAGATTTTCTTCTTTTTTTCGGAACTAAAATTTGCTTTCTACCACTTAAGTATTGACCTGTAACAGAATCCGGTACTAATTTTACTTCTTCTGCTGTACCTTGTGCCATTACATTTCCTCCATGTACACCAGCACCAGGACCAATATCAATAATTTGATCTGCTGCATACATGGTATCCTCATCATGCTCTACTACTAAAACTGTGTTTCCTAAGTCTCTTAAATGCTTCAATGTTGCTAGAAGTTTGTCATTATCTCTTTGATGTAAACCAATACTTGGCTCATCCAATATATATAATACACCTGTAAGTCCAGAACCTATTTGTGTTGCTAAACGAATACGTTGCGCCTCTCCACCCGATAAAGTTCCTGCACTTCTTGATAATGTTAAATATTCTAGTCCAACATCAATTAAGAATTGTAATCTTTTATTAAGTTCCTTAAAAATTTGGTCTGCAATCATTCTATCTTTTGCATTTAATTCTAAAGAATTTAAGTAGTCTTTTATCTTGTTAATGGACATATCTGTAAGTTCATTAATATTTTTATCTCCTACTTTAACAGATAAACTTTCTTTTTTTAGCCTTGCTCCATGACATTCAGGACATGGTGCTTCACTCATATACATTTCATAGAAAGTACGCATTCCTTGTGATTTAGTTTCATTATGACGTCTTTCAAGTGTTGGAATTACTCCTTCAAAAGGAGCTGTGAACTTTCTTGTTCCTGCTGCTGAAGTATATTCAAAATAAATTTCTTCATCTCCAGTACCATATAAGATTTTTTCTAAGAAATCACGTGGTAATTTTTTAATTGGTACTCCTTTAATCTCTACTCCATAATGTTTAGCAATACTTTCAAAATACATCTTAGCCATGGTATCGCCACGTTTCATTACACTTGAACCAAATGCCTTTACTCCATCATATAGTGTTTTATTTTTATCTGGTATAATTAAGTCTTCATCCATTTTCATTAAATAACCAATACCTGTACAACTTGGACATGCACCAAAAGGATTATTAAATGAAAACATTCTTGGTGTTAATTCTTCAAAACTAATTCCACAGTCTGGACATGCATAATTTTGACTAAATAACATCTCTTTTTTGTGAGTAACATCTTCTATGATAACTATATTATTTGCATGCTTTAGAGCAGTTTCAACAGATTCAGTTAATCTACTTCTTATATCTTCTTTTATAACTAATCTATCTACAATTAATTCTATGTTATGTTTCTTTTTTCTATCAATCTGCAAGTCATCAGATAATTCTATCATTTCGCCATCAACTCTAGCCCTTACAAATCCCTCTTTTTGGAATTCCTCTAATTGTTTTACAAACTCGCCTTTTCTACCTCTTACAACAGGTGCTAGTACTTGAATTCTTGTTCCTTCCTCTAACTCTAATATGTTATCTATAATTTGGTCTATGGTTTGTTTTTCTATTTTTTTACCACATTTAGGACAATATGGTACACCAATTCTGGCATATAGAAGACGAATATAATCATAAATTTCTGTAACAGTTCCTACTGTTGAACGTGGATTTTTAGAAGTTGTTTTTTGATCAATGGATATTGCAGGAGAAAGTCCATCAATAGATTCTACATCTGGCTTTTCCATTAATCCTAAGAATTGTCTCGCATAAGCAGATAAACTTTCCACATATCTTCTTTGCCCTTCTGCATATAGTGTATCAAATGCAAGTGATGATTTACCTGAACCAGACAATCCAGTTATAACTACTAATTTATCTCTAGGTATTTCTATATTTATATTTTTAAGATTATGTTCTTTTGCTCCTTTTATTACTATTTTATCATTCATATTCTGTCCCCCTATTAGTAATAATTCTTTTTATTTTCCAATAAAAATCTTTTGAAATATTTATTGGATTTTTAGCATTACTATTATACTATATTAACCCATAAAAAACAAGAGTTTGCATTAGAAAAAAAGACACTAGAATTAATTCTAGTGTCAGAACTGCAATATATGCGTCTATAATTTATTTTGTATTATCATATATTGTATAATTGGTGGGTAAATCAAAATCACTATCTACTACCTCGTTAAATGTTATATTCTTTATCCAAACTTTTGGAGTTGCGTCAGTCTGTGTTGGTTCAATAGTAGTATAACCTAAAACAAAACCTGTTGATTTTTCTATCCAGTATGCGCTAATTTCTTCGCTTAATTCGCTATCAGTTTGAAAACTACCATCATCTGTTTTATAATAAGTTACTTCCTTCACAAAAATACAATCTTTTCCTTCAATTTTTTCATCTTTAATATACGAAAGCTCTACTTTTATATTATCACCTTTAGGATTAATTGAGTTGAAAACCAGATATTGTAATCCCTTATCAATACTAGTTGCCTTTCCAACAGCTATATATTTTTCTTTATCAGAAACCATATACTGTTTTCCTTCGTCTAAATCTATAATGCTATAACTTAATGAGCTATCAAGGGTATTTTCCTCAATTAAATTTTTCACCTTATTTCCTTTATAATAGTATTTAACAACTGCCGATTGATTTTTTCTTTCAATACAAACATTTTGCATATCTTGCATATTTTCTACACCTTTTTGAACTAAATTATAAATATCTTCACTTGAATATCTGGCATTAGATTGATAAATATAAAAAAATAAGATACCAAATAAAATAATAAACACAATTACAATAAAGAATACTACTGATTTTTTCATAAATAAATTTCCCCTTTTTAATAATTATTATTTTCTACTTTTCAATAGAAATCCTTGAAAATGTTTATTTGATTTTGACATTATTATTATACTATATAATACTATATTGAATTATAAAAAACAAGAATTTGTATAAAAAAAGAAACTAGAATTAATCTTACTAATCCTTGGCTACCATTTATCATGAGACCATCCAGATACATCTGAATATTCAGCCTCAAGCATTCTGAGTTTCCTTCCAGTTGTGCAACCATAATTACAATGGTTAATAAGTTCATACGCTTTACTTTATGTAAAATTAGTGATATAATAGTTCTCATGAATGTGTTTAACATTTTTTAGTAACCTAGTAATCCGATTTTTATTAAAGGAGGAAATTTTTATGCCACAGGAAAAACTATCAATTACAGAGCGGTTAGAAATTTATGCCGAGGCTGGAGAAACATCTGCGCCACTCAAACTTTGGACCAGTGAAATTTCAAAGTTAGAAAAAGGCGGATTTTCGGTAGAAAAAATTGCACCCGTCGAAGGAAATATGCGATTCCTTTGTGATATCGACTGGAAATATCCCAAAGGTAAAGATGCTCAGCAAATGCTGGACTATACCATAAAAGCCTTGCAAAACAATTTTAACGTAAATAATTGATTAATGGCAAAATCCCCGTTCGTTTTCGAACGGGGAAACTTTTTTAGAATAATAATTCTATAATTGTTCTCTGTATATTACATTTTTTCCTTCATTTGCAAACACAACTAATGGTTGTTCATGTTCTTTTACTCCATTAATATATTGGTCTACATTTGCAGCTTCAAAATTGTTATTTATTTTATTTGTAAAAGTATCATTCATATCAAGTATTCCCATTTTTTATTCCACCTTTCTAGAAAAAATATTATATCTGTAAATATCTGCCTAAATAAACTACATTTTTATTTTACTATATTTTGCTCATTTTTTCAATTGTTATTCTTAAATTTACAACCCATTCTCTAATTCTTTTATTTTGTCTCTCAACTCTGCCGCTTTTTCAAATTCCATTGCTGCTGCATATTTAAGCATTTCATCTGTTAATTTATTTATTACATCTTGTATACTTTCGTCTTTGCCAATATTATATTTACTCTCCGCTTCTTCTATAATACTTGCTTTAATAGAATCTCTAACAGATTTTTGAATAGTTTTTGGTGTGATACCATGTTCCTCGTTATACTCTTGTTGTATTCTTCTCCTTCTGTTAGTTTCTGATATTGCCTTTTCCATAGATTCTGTTAACTCATCTGCATACATAATAACTTTTCCATCTGTATTTCTAGCAGCACGTCCAATTGTTTGTATTAAAGAACGCTCGGAACGTAAAAATCCTTCTTTGTCGGCATCTAATATTGCTACCAATGAAACTTCTGGAATATCTAAACCTTCTCTTAAAAGATTTATTCCTACTAGTACATCAAACTCTCCAAGTCTTAAAGAACGAATTATTTCCATTCTTTCTAATGCTTTTATATCAGAGTGCATATATCTTACTTTTATATCTATACCAGCAAGATATGCAGTCAAATCTTCAGCCATTTTTTTCGTAAGAGTTGTTACTAAAACTCTTTCCTTCTTTTCTACTCTTTCTCGTATTTGTTCTATTAAATCGTCTATTTGGTTTTCAACAGGTTTAACTTCAATTTTTGGATCTAGCAATCCTGTTGGACGAATAATTTGTTCTACTACATTTTCTTTTGAATGCTCTTTTTCATATTCAGCTGGTGTCGCACTAACAAATATAACCTGATTAATTCTTTCTTCAAATTCGTTAAATTTAAGTGGTCTATTATCAAAAGCCGATGGAAGTCTAAAGCCATACTTAACTAATGATTCTTTCCTTGCTCTATCTCCATTATACATTGCCCTTACTTGTGGAATAGTAGCATGTGATTCATCAATAAGTAATAAAAAGTCCTTTGGAAAATAATCAAAAAGTGTAAAAGGGCTACTGCCTGGTTCTCTTCCACTAATATGTCTTGAATAGTTCTCTATACCTTGACAAAAACCTGTTTCTTTCATCATTTCAATATCAAAGTTTGTTCTTTCTTCTATTCTTTGTGCTTCAATTAATTTTCCATTATCTTTAAAATATTTTATTCTTTCTTGTAATTCTTCTTCTATTGTGCCTATTGCTCTTTCCATTTTATCTTGAGTTGTAACATAGTGTGAATTTGGAACTATCATAACATGATTTCTAGTTGCAATCACTTTTCCAGTAAGTGGGTTTATTTCTGAGATTTTTTCTATTTCATCTCCCCAAAACTCCACTCTTATAGCACTTTCACTTTCATCTGATGGATATATCTCTAATATATCACCTTTTGCTCTAAATGTACCTCTTTTGAAATCTAGTTCATTTCTACTATATTGCATTGTAACCAATTTTTTCATTATCTCGTTTCTTTCCTTTTGCATTCCTGGTCTTAATGAAACAATCATATGTTCGTAATCTATTGGGTCACCTAATCCATAAATACACGATACAGATGCAACGATAATTACATCTCTTGTTTCAAACAATGCTGCTGTTGCAGAATGGCGTAGCTTGTCTATTTCGTCGTTTATAGAAGCATCTTTTTCTATATATGTATCTGATGATGCAATATATGCTTCTGGTTGATAATAATCATAATAACTTACAAAGTATTCCACGTTGTTCTCTGGGAAGAATTCTTTGAATTCACTATATAGCTGTCCTGCTAATGTCTTGTTATGTGCTAAAACCAATGTTGGTTTCTGAACTTGCTGAATTATATTTGCCATAGTAAAAGTTTTTCCAGAACCTGTAACACCAAGTAAGGTCTGGAATTTCTTGCCCTCTTTTATGCCATTTGATAAATATTCTATTGCCTTAGGTTGGTCACCTGTTGGCTTATATTCTGAATGTAATTTAAACATTTGCAAAATCTCCTCTGAATTTTAAATTTTTAATAATTTCATCTACAACATTATCTTCTAAAACGAAATTTGTATTTGCAAAACCAATTTCTGGTCTAATACCATCTTTATTATGGAAATCTGAACCAACTGTTACAAATAAATTGTTTTCTTTAGCAAATTTATTCCATTTTTCTGTTTCATCAAAGATATTGTTATTTCTATCTATATATAAATAATTTGCCTCTAGTCCATCTGGTTTCATTTCATTAATTATATTTAAAATATCTTCATCTGTAAAATTATCTTCATGAACATATGCAACAGGATGTGCTAAAACCACTTTTCCATTTGCTTTTCTTATCATTTCTGCTGCTTCTTTCGGAGTTACTGTTTCTTTTTTTACATACGCAGGACAATTTTCATTCATTATTGTTTCTATAAATTCTCCCTTGCTTGGAATGTGGCCAAAATTTTGTAGGAGAATTTCTTTATTTTTTTCATTATTCACAACATCTAAAGCAATATGAGCTTTAGTAACAGCATCTATCCTATCCAATTGTTCTACATTTATAAAGTAACCTAATTGGTTTATTTTTTTAGAAACATTGTGTAGATAGTCATGTCTAGCATTTCTTATTTTGCTCAATTTTTCTCTAAAAGGCTGATTTTTTAAATTAAAATTATATCCTAATACATGAATACCTGCTTTTTCAGTTTTTGTAGATATTTCTACTGCTGGAATAATCCTTATATTTTTACTATTTGCATAAGAAAATAAATCATCCGTATAGGCATCTATTGTATCATGATCTGCAATTGCAATAACGGATACACCATTTTTATAAGCTTCATCTACTATCTCTTTCGGTGCTAAACTTCCATCTGACATTGTTGTATGTATATGTAAATCTATTTTTTGCATTTTTTACCCCTTAATTGTATTTTGCTTAACAGTATATCATATTATGTTAATTATATGCAATATTTTACAAATATTTCTTGAAATTTATTAAAAAAACTAGGAGTCAAACTATTACCTCCCAGATTTTTTACATAGCAGTTACTATCAAATCTATAAAATCTGATAAAGAAATTTTACGATCCGTAGAACTTACGCTTCTGATTGCTTCAATCATTGATTGTTCAACCATCCCGCGTCCTTCTCGTATTTTTTCTTTTTCAGCAACTTCTCGAGACGAAATCTGCATAACCTCCTTTTCTATTCTTGCGATTAAAAGATTAGTATCTGTTATACCAGTTTCTTTCGAGATAGCTGCTGCCATTTTCAAATACTCAAAGCCAGGCAATTGCTGACTCATATGCATTGAACGTAAAACTCCTTCTGCTCTAAAATAGTAATTACAATAACTGCTCATTTTGTCCTCCTTTGTCCAATTGGACGATGCATTTTTCTACGAGTTACAAATTATATTATACCACATTTTTTAGTAAGTTTCAAGATTTTACCATTTTGAATTTTACATTTTATGGAATTTGAAATGGTAAAATTCACAGACTATTTTTTAAGAAGAAGTATATATTTTTTCTTTTTATTGGAGTGCTTAAGGTGGGGACCGACAAGTTTACAAACTGTTAAGCGAAATGAAATTGAGCATTTACAGTTTGTACGATGTTGGGGGCCGGAAATAAAAAGAAAAAATATATACTTCTTCTTGATATTAAGGTAACAGTGAATTGTGACAATTTAAGTCCTATTTTAATATTTCTTTTGCTAATTTTTCCATCTCTACTATATTTTCCTCTTTTATACTAGACTTTATGGTAACCATTGGTTCTACTATTTTTATTTCTTTCATATCACTTAATATATTTTTCATACATTTACCTGCCGATGGTGCCCACGAACCGTTCTCAATAATACCTACTGTTCTTTTTTGATAATTTCTTTCTTTTAAACGACCTAGAAAATGCTCCATTGGTGGAAATAATCCTGCATTATAACTAGATGCTGCAATAATTAATTTAGAATATTTAAAAGCATTGGCAACAGCTTCTGCCCAATCGTTTCTTGTAAGGTCTGTTAGTATTACGTTCTTTTCTCCTTGTTTTTTTAGTATTTCTGCCATATTTTCTGCTGCCTTTAAAGTATTACCATAAATAGAGCTACAAGCAATAAATACTCCTTCTTCCTCTGGCTCGTAACTGCTCCATGTTTTATATTTATCTATATAATATCCTAGATTTTCTTTTAAGATTGGACCATGTAATGGACATATCATTTTAATATCTAAGGTTGCTGCTTTATTTAATAAGGCTTGTACTTGCATTCCGTATTTTCCAACGATTCCAATATAGTATCTTCTGGCTTCTGGTAGCCATTCTTCCTCTGCATCTAATGAACCAAATTTTCCAAAGGCATCTGCTGAAAACAATATTTTTTCTGTCTGCTCATAGGTTACCATTACTTCTGGCCAATGTACCATAGGTGCCATAAAAAATTGTAGTTTATGCTTACCTAAATCAAGAATATCTCCTTCTTTTACCATAACTTTTCTTTCTGTTATATCCATAGGGAAAAAATTAGCTAAAATATTAAAAGTAAAACTATTTCCAACAATTTTCATTTCTGGATATTTTTTGGCTAACAAGCCTATATTATATGCATGATCTGGTTCCATATGGGAGACAATTAAATAATCTGGTTTATTTCCATCTAGCACTTCTTCTAAATTGCTTAGCCATTCCTCTGTTACTCCCGCATCACTGGTATCTAGAATGGCAATTTTTTCATCTTTTATAATATAAGAATTATAGCTCATTCCATTTTTTAAAACATATTGACCTTCAAATAATTTTAAGTTCTTATCACTTGCCCCAATGTGTATAATCTCTTCAGAAATATTTTTATCAATCATTACTCTAATTTCCTCCTACTACATTTCTCTTTCTTCTATATTTTTTGTCTTTCTTTTTTATTTCATACATAGTCTATCATAAAAAAAGAAAAAAATAAATATTATTTTAAATATCGAATGTAAAATGTTGTCCCTTTTCCCAATTCCGATTCTACTATGATATATCCATTATCTTTCTCAATAATAGTTTTCGCAAGAGCTAGTCCAATTCCTACACTGTCCTTACTTGCATTCTTTCCTTTATAGAATCTTTCAAATATATGTTTTAAATCCTCTTTATCAATTCCTATTCCTTCATCTTTTATTACAATTTCCGAATACATGTTATTTTCATTATATGAAATATATACTTTACTATTTTCTTTGGAATGTTCCACACTATTTTTTAAAATATTCGTAACCGCTTCTATCTGCCATTTTAAATCGCAAACCACTATTTGGTTCTGTTCTGCCTTTTTTTCTACTTTTTCTAAATTATTACTGTGATTCTTAGTATTCTCTAATTCTTTTTCCTCCCCACTTTTTATCTCAATATTTTTCAGATCACATAGCATAGAAACATTTTTAACCGCTTCTTCTACAATATCTTTTAATTTTTCTTCTTTATCATTAAACACAATCGTATCAGCGTCAAACTTAGATAACTTTAACAAAGATTGCACAAAAAAGTTTATATTTGCTATTTCTCGGTAAATATCTTTCATAAATTCATTTCTTGTATTTACATCCATATTAGGATTGTCCAATATGTTGTCAAGCATTATAGTAATGGAGGTAAGAGGTGTTTTTAATTGATGGGATATATCTTCTAATGATTTTTTTAAACTTATTTTGTCCTTTTTCGAATTCTCTGCTTGTTCTTTTAGCATTATTGTTATTTTATATAACTCATTTTTTAATATTGATAATTCATCTTCGCTATTTTCCCCAATGTCTAACATATAATTTTTGTTATTTATTTCTTCAATATATTTTGTTATCTCTTTTATCTTTTTATTCTGACTTTTTTGATAGAGAATAAAAATCACAAAAACTGTAATGAATAGCAGAAGTAGAATTCCAATAGAGATAAGAGCAAATACATTATAATCCGTGCTGTTTTGCATAATGGCAGAATCTTTTTGTATATTGATTCCATACTCTTCCAGTAAATTACTAGTATCTCCATTGTCATTATTTAGTATACTTATAATTTCATTAATATCTACATCGGGATACTGTTTCTTTATCTCTGCTACCATTTGATTTATTACCAGATTTACATTTTGTGTGTATTGATTATATTGTAGCCAATTCATGACGAAAAAAAGAATAGCAAAAACAAGAAAAATAAGAGAAAATATAATTAAATATCTTTTTAGGCTTTCTTTATTCTTCATCAATTCGATATCCCACTCCTTTTACTGTTGTAATAATGGATGTTCCAAGTTTTTCTCTTATTCTCTTCATATATACCGTTACCGTATTATCATATACATCGTTACCTGTCCAATCCCATATTTTTTCAATAATATATTCTCTTGTTATTACTTTATTTAAGTTTGTAAATAATAGCATTAGTATTTTTAATTCCAAGGAAGAAAAATTTAGTTCTTCACTATTTTTGTAAATGCACATTTTATCTAGGTCACAGGTAATATCTTTTATTTTTACAATATTTTTCTTTTTATTTCTTAACAGAATTTTATTAATCCTTGCTAATAGTTCTCTTGTAGAAAACGGTTTTGTCACATAATCTTCTGCTCCTAATTCCAAGCCTTTTACAATGTCATTTTCATCGTCCTTAGCTGTTAGAAAAATTGTGCTTATGCTGTATTTTTCTTTAATCGTTTGGTATAAATCAAAACCATTTCCATCGGGAAGTGTAACATCCAGTATGACTAAATCAATTTTTTCTTTTTCCAACATTTTCTGTGCATTTGCTATATTTTCTGCACTTAGCACTTTGTATTTGTTTTGCTCTAAATTATATGTTAACGCTTTTGTTATAGCTTTATTATCTTCTACTAATAGGATTTGCATTGTATTTCCCTCCAATAAGCATAAAAGAACTTTTAGTTATATAATACCACATTTGTTAGGCATTATCACTATTTTTCTAAAAATCGTCAGAGATTTGGTTACTAGATAATAGTTTTGATTTCTTTTCGTCTTACAATCCAACTAGTATGTATGTTTAGAGAATTTTTAGGAGCGCGTAGCGACCAAACGAGCCTTTTCAAAGGCGAGTGCGATTGAAGAAACCTAGCACAATTTCAGAAATTTATTTCCTGAAATTGTGGTTAGATGGTTTCGACAACAAGCGACAAAAAAATTTGAGAAACATACATACTAGTTGGATTGCATAAATAAAATTTAATAATACCATTATTTAGTAACGAGATTTGTTACCGCTACACATTTTCCTTTCTTATTGTCTCAATAATATTTTGCTTATTTACTTTGCTTATGGCAAATCGCATGATGATAAACACAATAATAAATACAAATACAACAGAAATTAGTATCGCATGAAGCGGCCATATAAATCCATAATCTAAACTCTTAGCAAATGCTTTGTAAATAGCAAAGGAAGCAATTAATCCTAAAACAATGCCATATAGCAATGCTTTAAACGAATAGAATATCGTTTCTAAATTTACCATTCGATTAAATTCTTTTTTCGTCATTCCTATACTTTTTAGCATAGCAAATTCTTTTTGCCTTAATTCGATGTTAGAGGTTAATGTATTGAAAATATTTGTCACTCCAATTAGTGTAATTACAGCAATAAAACCATAAGCAAAAATGGAAGTTAAAAGTCGTACTGCTTCATAAAATTTCACTTGTTTGTCAATGTTAGAAACATAAGAATCACGATATGTAGTAGTTAGATTTTCTTCTACTTCTGTTGGATTGTCAATATTTATTGCTAAATCCGTAGGTACAAATTTTACACTATCTTTGTATTCATCTCTGTTTATAATAATGCAACCATTTCCATACGAAGTTCCTTCTTGTCCTCTTGGCTTTTCATCTGTAATTTCTGCAATCGTAAAGGTATAATCTGTACCATCTAAATTGCCTGATAGTGTATCTCCTTTTTTGTAATTATATACTCTTCCTCTTATTGTTGTTCCGTCTTCTAAATATACATTTGTATAATCATTTAGTATTGCCTTATCTTTTACTTCTTCATAATTCAAATTTAATTTTTCTACGAATTCTTTAAAATCCTTACTATTTAAGCCTTTAACTGTCATCTGTGGCCTATAAGTTTCATCTGCATCCCTTCCTAATCTTTGATAAGCAAAATCAGATAAGATATTTTTATCTTCTATTTGTATTAGTGAAAATCCATTTTCATGTGACACATTGTAGATTAAGGTATAATCTTCAAACTTCTCATTTTGAACTATTTCTAGAAGATCTTCTCCGTCATTAGTACCGGATGTTACTTTTATATTATAATTATATTCTTCGTAATATCCTCCCATCGCTTCAAACGCATACGTTATCAAGGTAGAAGTTGCAATAAATACAAATACACTTATTGCAATAGATACAACCGTTGTTCTATATTTTTTCTTGCTTCTTTTTAAATTTTTATAAGCTATTACTCCACCCATTCCAAATAGTTTCTTTATTATTTTTGGTGACTTTATTTTTTTGCTATTAATTTTTATATCATTTGTACTTCTTATTGCTTCCAATGGAGTTATTTTTCTTGCTTTTTTCGCTGCTGATAAACAAGATAGATATACCGTAAGCAATCCTAGTATAACGGATACAATAATTGGAATGGCTGAAATACTAAACACAATTTTTACTTCTACAATACCTTCTAGGATATAGCCTACAACAATAGTTAAGATATAGACTGCAAGAATTCCTGCTAAAATCCCAAGTGGTATTCCAATTAAACTTAATAGCATACCTTCTTGTATTACACTCTTTTTAATCTGTTTTTTGGTTGCTCCTACACTAGATAGCATCCCATACATTTTTATTTTTTCTGTAAGTGAAATAGAAAACGCATTTTTAATACAATAGATGCTTGTTATCATAATAATGACAATTGCCACGCTAATTACTGCCACTATCATGGAAGCAGTTGAATCACTTACTTCAAATGCTTCCCAATGTAGAAGCTCATAATTAATAGAATAAATATAGTCTGTTTCATTTATTTCATCAGAAGCTAAATCAATACCAATCATTTCTTTTATAGATTCTACTGAATTGCTAGGGTCCTTTAGTGCAATATAAATATCTTTATCTCCTTCGTTTAAACCATTTGTAATGCACGCATATCCTGCATCAGTAATGTATGAAATACGTCTAATAGGAGAATCATTGTTGGATACAATACCTACTATTTTAAATTCTTTTGTAAAATCTACTTTTATTTCTTCTTCAATAATTCTTTGTGGTTCACTGGGATTTTCATCTATCACAAGTCCATTATTATTCTCGTTTTCATTTTCCTCTGTATCTGCCAGAGTACTTGGAGAAGCGGCATACTCATATGGCAAATAATCCCATCCAGAATTAATATACGCATCTCCTGCATATCGATCTCCTAAATTTAAAGTTATGGTATCTCCTATTTTATATTCTTTACTAGAATTTTTTAATATATCCTCATTAATTGCGATTTCATTACTATTTTTAGGATATTCTCCTTCCACTAAGGTAAGACACATGTTATTAAAACTATCTTCATCCATGGAATACAAATGTACATAAGGTCTTTGGCTGTTTGTACTACCATCTAGTAGCGAATACCCAACATCATTTACTACATTTACATCTTTCACATCTCGATTATTTTTAAACTTTTCTACGTCTTCTTGCATTACTTTAGAAAGCTTTAGATGATAATATCCTGTGTCTAGCGTTGTTGTAGCTACCATACTTTTCTGCAAACTAGTTGCCATTCCAGCCACTGCACAAATAAGAGAAACCGAAAGCATTATCCCAATAATTGTTCCAATCGTTCTCTTTTTATTTAATTTTAAATTTCGCAAAGTCAACTTCGTAAAAATACTCATCATTTTTTTACAATCCTTCCATCTTCAATTTTCAATACCTTATCTGCAATTTTTGCAATCTCGATATTATGTGTAATCATAATAATCGTTTGCTTATATTCTTTATTCGATTTTTTTAATAAATTTACAATCTCATCACTTGCCTTTGAATCCAAATTACCAGTTGGTTCATCTGCAAGAATAATGCTTGGATTCGTAATCATAGCTCTACCAATCGATGTCCTTTGTTGTTGCCCTCCAGATAATTCATTTGGCAAATGTTTCCTACGTGCTTCTAATCCTAAAGATTGCAAAAGTGCATCTAATTTTTGTTTATCCACTTTTCTATTATCCAAATCACAAGGAAGTGTAATGTTCTCTTCTACATTTAAAATTGGTATTAAATTATAGAATTGGTAAATTAATCCTACTTGTCGTCTCCTAAAAATAGCTAAATTGTCATCGTTCATTTGATAAATATCTTTTCCATCAATAAATACCTTGCCACTTGTTGGTCTATCTACTCCTCCAATTAAATGCAATAAAGTAGATTTTCCACTTCCACTTGCTCCTACAATGGCAACAAACTCTCCTTTTTGTACCGAAAAAGAAATATTATCAATTGCAACAACTTTGGATTCTCCTTTTCCATAAACTTTCGTTAAATTTTCTACTCGCAATATTTCCATTATTATCACACCTTTCTAGTATTATTATACAAATTCAAAAGTGACAAGTAAGTGACAAAAGAAGATTTTTGTTTTTTATGACATGATTATAATAAAAAAGTCAACCAATATGAATTTTATTTCATACTGGTTGACTAAGTTTTATCTGAGTATATTTCTTACTATTTATTGAGTTACTATGTTAATTTCCTTTCATATACATATGCGTTTTCTTCTTGTATGTTTCCTAATTTATCTGTCTCAAAATTTTTAATTTTAGTTTTATATACTTGATTGCATTCATGTTTTTCGTAAAATTTATAATTACAAGAATCGTCAGTGAGTATGGATAAATTCTTCATATTATCATTTTTGGCTAGTTGAAATATTTCTAATAATAAATTTTCACCAATTCCTTTACCTCGATATTCTTTTTTCACGATTAAAATAGAAACTTCTCCATCAAAATACCCATCATATTTTTTTGGCATATAGTTATCATAGCTATTACTATATTGTTTAAAACCTTTTTTGTCTTTAATTTTACTGCTTAAAGACAATATTATTTTAAAAATTTTAGCTAGTTTTTTTCTTAATAAATGTTTCTTTGATTTCCACTTTGCATAACCAGCAAATCCTATTAGCTTTCCTTTTTCTTTGTAGGTAACTATTGCTTCACTTTCTTCTAATATTCCCATTAAATAAATCCATGCACAAATGTTTCCTTCTGCTTTTGCCTCTTTTTTACCTAAGTTCCACTCTTCATTTAATAGGTAGACAGCCTGTTTCATTTCACTTATTTTCATATATTCTCCTTAATTTCCTGTACTTCTATATTTGTTTAATGCCATGTTCCATACCTTTACTGCTATTATCCATAAAACAATAGCAACTATTGGCGATAAATATATCATATATTTATCAAATCCCAAGTAGCTCATTGTTGGAAAATATGCAACAAAGGCAAATGGTAAAACTACTGTTATTAAAAATTTTATAAATCCATTATATATATCAATTGGGTACTGCGCAAAAGTGTATACTCTATTCGCAGCCCAAATAAATTCATTAGATCGATACGTCCAAAAGGATGTTATACTAAATATAGTATTAATAGCGCCTATAATCAAAGCTCCTATAATGCTAAAAAATACAATCTTCAAGATAAGCCAGAAAGTAATTGGTATTGCAAGTTTTATAAGCATTACTATTGTAATAATAAGTCCTAAAAAGAAATAGCCAAGTGATGTAAATTCTTTTGATGCTCCTATAATAGAAATCAGTGGATGTACTGGTCTTAACATAATTTTATCAAATTCGCCTTCTCGAATATACTTTGGTCCAATATCATACAAAGCATCAAAGCAAAAATCAGCAATTCCTAATGATAATAGTGTAATCCCATATAATAGCATTATTTGACTAAAATTCCATCCTGCTAAATTTTCCGTGTTTTGAAAGACAATCCATATAAATATAATTTCAACAGCCTGTGTAACCATTTGCGAAACCATTCCTACCACACAATCTAATCGGTAGATAAGCATTTCTTTTAAAGATGTCTTTAAAAAAGAAAAATATAATTTTACATTATTCATTTTTTTCCCTCTTTTATACAGTAATTTAATTTCTATCACAAAATAAATGTATTCATTACTACATTTTTTGTTATTATCCTCCATTTATTGTAATTTTCTTAACAGCATGTTCAAAGAATTTTTTAGATACAAAATATAAAATAATAATCCAAATTATTTGTTTTAAAATTACAAAATATAAAGTGCTCATATCAAATTCCCCCAACCAAATATTAATTGGTGTATAAATTAATTCTTGAAATGGTAGTATATTCGCAATATTTTGGAACCACTGTGGAAATAAGGTAATCGGTGCTATTACTCCTGAAAATATGGAGATAATAGATTTTCGTAATATTTGTATTCCCCAAATGGATTCTGAATAAAATCCAATCGTTCCTGCAATCATTTGCAAGAAAAAAGTAATAGGAATTCCCAATAAAATAACAAATAAAAATATAACAAAATTTAGAAAACTTACTGGCAGAGTTACTTCCCAAAAAATAGCACAAACAATGAATACAGCAATTCCCACTACTACTGCAAAAGCTATTTCTCCTAAATCCACACCAAAATAATATTTAAAATACGATATTGGATTTAATAGCTCTTTATTAATTCTACCTGTTCTTATTGAATGCCCCATATCTTCGTTAACTCCCCATAATACAATTGGGGTTATGGAAACTACAAGAATATAATAAGTGACCATTTGTGATAGAGTAAAACCTCCTGCATCACCTGTCTGCAAATAAATTGCTTGCCATACAAATAAATATACTACTACTTCCATCAATCGATTTAAACTAAATAAATAGAAATTAGATTTATAGATAGTATATTGATTTAGTTGCATTTTAGCTAATGTTAACATTGTTTTTATCATTGATGTGCTCCTTTATATATTTCTTTTAGGATATCTTCTAGTTCTGATTCTCTCATATGTATGTCTTCAACCATGCAATATTTTGATATTTCATTCATAATTTGCATTATAGTAATTTTTTCATGATTAAATCTAATCTTTATATTCGTATCTGTTTCTTCTATTATCTCAAAAGTACTTGTTTTTATATTTTCATTAAGTGAATTATTTTTATTACTAACAACAAACTCTGCAAAAATATATTTTCCATACGCATCTTTGAATTTCTGTTTTTCTCCATCATAAATAATCTCTCCTTGATCTAATAAGATAATTCGATTGCAAACGTCCTCAATATCCTTTAAATCATGTGTTGTTAAAATTACGGTAGTATTTTTCTCTTTATTAATATCTTTGATAAATTTCCTTATATTTTCTTTCACAAATACATCTAATCCAATAGTTGGTTCATCTAAATATACAATCTTCGGATTATGAATAAAAGTAGCTGCAATTTCACATCTCATTTTTTGTCCTAAACTTAAATTTTTAACTTGTTTATCTAACAATTCTTTTAATTCCAATAGCTCTGTAAATTTCTTTAAATTCTTTCTATATTCCCCATCTGGTATTTTATACATTTGTTTTATCAATTGAAAAGATTCTATAACAGGCAAGTCCCACCATAATTGTGTTTTTTGTCCAAATACAGCTCCTATATTTTTATTGTTTTGAATTCTTTTTTCATATGGAATAATTCCATCTACTACAACCTTACCAGAGGTTGGTGTAAGTAAACCTGTAAGCATTTTTATCGTAGTAGATTTTCCTGCTCCATTTTCTCCTATATAGCCAACCAATTCTCCTTCTTCTAGTTTGAAATTAACTCCCTTCACTGCAGTAATTTCTTTATATTTTGGCTTTACTAAATTTTTAAAATATCCTAGCAAGCCATCATCTTTTTGTATTATTTTATACGTTTTTACTAAATTTTCTACTTCAATTAGTGACATGATTCTCTCCTTATTTATTTTCTATCCCAATGCTATATCTAATACCATCATTAGCACAAAACCTATTGCTACTCCTATGGTACCAATGTCGGAATGCTCGCCTTCTTGTGCTTCTGGAATTAATTCTTCTACTACAACGTAAATCATTGCACCTGCTGCAAAGGATAATATATAGGGAAGTATTGGTAACACTGTGCTTGTAATTAAAATAGTTACAGCGGCAGCAATAGGCTCTACTATTCCAGATAACATTCCATATAGAAACGCTTTTGGTTTAGATACTCCTTCTGCTCTTAATGGCATTGAAATAATAGCTCCTTCTGGAAAGTTTTGTATAGCTATACCAATTGCTAATGCAAGCGCTCCCGCAAAAGTAATCCCTGAATTTTGTGTCATTAATCCAGCAAATACAACTCCAGTAGCCATTCCTTCTGGAATATTATGAAGAGTTACTGCTAAAACCATCATTGTAGAATTTTTTAATTTTGATTTAATTCCTTCTGGTTTACTTTTCTTTAAATGCAAATGTGGTATGATATGGTCCAAAGCAAGTAAAAAAAGAATTCCTAAACTAAAACCAATTGCTGCCGGAAGCCAAGTTATTTCTCCTTGTTCTTCTGCCATATCCATTGCTGGAATAAGAAGAGACCAAATAGAAGCTGCAATCATTACTCCAGCTGCAAACCCTAATAATAACCTTTCTAATTTTTTATTAATTTCTTTTCGCATGAAAAATACCATAGCAGAGCCAAGCATTGTTCCTAAAAATGGAATTAAAAGTCCAATTGCAGTATTCAATTATATCATCTCCTATACTTTTATCTTTTTAT
Source organism: uncultured Clostridium sp. (assembly GCA_946495905.1). GTDB lineage: Bacteria > Bacillota > Clostridia > TANB77 > CAG-508 > CALXVA01. The sequence goes on along the minus strand of CAMMEP010000001.1, from coordinate 33,222 downwards.
GTACTTTATAAGTTATCTTTTATTTCTGGAAATAAATCATATAAATTATAACCTAATAAATTATCAAAATACTCTTTTAATTTATATGTTTCTTTAACATGGTATTGCGTATTTGTATAAGCTCCTCTTCTAATTATAATGTCTATTAATCTCTTGTCTATTGTATATACTCTTCCTCCTGGTGGACACATCAAATCACACAAATTAATTATTTTTTCTTCCATTGTGTATTCATGTTTTTTTATAAACTCTGTTAGAAATGGATTCTCATTTTGATTCGGAACACCACCAGCTGTACAAATAATATCATTATTCAAATAGGAATGTGTTAAGCAAATATTACAATATTCTGCATCATATCCTCTTTCCTTTAGATAATTATATCCTCTCATAACATGTCCATGAGATTCACCACTATATTTTCCAATATCATGAACATATCCAAGAGTTATTGTTTTATCAACATCTATAATATATCCTTTTTCTTTTATAGCTTCAGCGATTTTTCCTGCTGTATCTCCTACATAAATACAATGGTCTATCCATTTATCATTTATTGTTTTCCCTCTGTAACTTTCTAGTATTTCTTTTGCTTCTTTGCTTGTTAATTTCATTTTTTACCCCTTTTAATCATTCATTATTAATTTATCATTTTTTAATTTTCCTATTCCAATGTGAATTACTTTCCCGTCAAGTAATAAGTCTTTTATTTTTGATTGTAGACTTGTTCTTTCTGGTAAGTCATAATAACTATTTATATGTTGCAAATCATAAACGAAATTTAAAATATCCTTAATTGCATTTTTTCCTTCAGTTATATCAAATAATTGTTGAAATTTAGCAATATTTGAATTGCTATCTAATAGTTTCGCTATTTCTTTACTCAATAGCCATGATTCACAATAATATTCGTAATTTTGTATTTTAAAGTATTTATTTATTTCTTTTTTAGAATTTTTTATGGAATTCAATACTTCATTATAAAGTAGTTTATCTCCTTTTGGTATATGTATTTTAATATATTCTCCTTTTTTATTATTACAATATTCATACTGCAATCTTCCAACTTCTATTAATCTAATAGTTATGAAATATATTCCCCATAAAACCTGAGACAACCTAATTCCTTCTAATTTTCTATTATATATGTCATTCATTAAACATTCTTTCACTCTGTTTTTATGTACTAAAACTTGATATGTATCAAATTTATATTTATTCATGTTTTCTTGATGTATTTCATAACCTGATAAGAGTATAATGGTATGAATAAATTTATTATAGGATTCTCCTAAAAATTTACACAAATCATTTTCGTTCCATAATAATTTCAGTTGTTCACTTTCATGACTATATAATAATTTCAGTACATTATTTATTCTGGTTTTCAATTCATTATTCTTATGAATGTCATCAAAACATTTATAGCACCTATTTTTATAATCTTCTATATCTATATTGTAAAATGCTAATGCTTTTTCTATATTATCTTTTTCTATTAATAAATCTTCCATTTCTATCCTTTTTCTACTAATTTACTAAATAAATCTTCGTATATCTTATCCGAATTCAAATAAGTTACCATAGTTATTTTTCTACCATTTTTGTTAAAAGTATAACTTAAATCTTTATTTATTTCTGGGCAATCTATTACTCGCTCCTCAAACCAATTTTTATTAATTAAATATGCTACTGCACTAATATCCCAGATTGGTCTTCTAATTTGAATTCCATGTATTCCGTCATTATAAAATCTGCCACATAAATAGTCACATAACTCACTTTTTCCTTTTAAATAATGTCCTAATTCAAATATTGATATTTTTAAGTTAGATGCAACACCTTTGCAAGGAATAATTGTTAAATTAACTTTTGATTCAAAGATCTCCTTTATAGCTTGTACATCTTGTCTAAAATTGAATTCGTCATTATTCATATAAAGTGGACTATGACCGCCAAGCCATACTATTTCAATCTTGCTTATGATGTCCGGTGCCTTTTTTATTGCTAGTGCTATATTTGTTATTGCACCAATTGCTATAATATATGTTTTCTCTTTTTTCCTTGCTATTTCTATTATTTTTTCTACTGCATCATTAGCTTCATTATATCCTTCTTCGATATAGTCCGTTGAACCTTTATAAATCTTATTCTCTCCATCAAAATTTAGCCATTTGCAAATCTTCAATGCTTCTTGATAGCTTTTTTCTTGTCCTTCTTCTATGTTTATATCATTATCATGATGATAAGGAGCTATCGTAATTGCTTCTATGTTGAAGCGGTCCTGTGATTTTATGAGGTAACTAATTGCAAATTGGTCATCACACTCATTATAGGTATCCGTATCTAAGATTACATTTATCTTATTGATTTCTTTCTTAGGATACCTTTCAGAAATTTTCGAATAAATTTCTCTCCAATTTTTTACCCTTTCAAACCTTGTTTCATCTTTATTATATCTTGTGTCCATAATGAAACATTTAACACCGTTATTTTCTATATCTTCACAATTTCTTATACTATCTTCTATCATAATATCTATTTTATATTCTTTACATACTGGCCATTTTTGGTACTTATCTGTAAGAATAAGCTTATCATATTTTATATCATATTTTTCAAGCCATTCGACTGTCATTTCATATGGGTTGATATATTCACCATTATCACGTGAGGATATAATATAAATTTCATTCCCATCTTGCTTCAATTTATCAATTGTTTGTTTTGCATTTCTTAAGGGTTTTAAACTTTTTGCTATTCTTTGAATATTAGCATAGTAAAAGTCATCATTTTCTTCTTGTGACCAGTCAAACATTCCTTTTGTTATATAGTAGGGAGAATTATCAATTATCCCCGTATTTCTTAACTCTTTATCATGTTTTAAATATTCTTTCAAAAGGACATCATTAAAGTTTGAAATTACATTATCAATATCGATTCCTATTCTCATTTATTTTTCTCCATTCTTTTCTGTTTATTGCATTTTTATTCTAGCATAAGAATAAAATTTTGACAATTAAGAAAAGTTTTCTAATTGGGTATTTATTTCTTCCCATTCTAACATTTTGCTTTCTATTTCATTATTCAACTCTTGAATTTTATCTTGCAATTCCTTTAATTTTACATAGTCTGTACTTATTTCTTCTTGTAGCATCTCTTTTTGTAATGTCTCAATCTGTTTCTCTTTTTCTTCAATTTCACTTTCTAATTTGCTAATCTTATTTTTCATTTTGTTTTTCTCTTTATTTATAAAATAGGAATTTTCTTTCTTATTAGAACTAGAAGCGGATATGTCGTTTTCCTGCACTGCATATTTTATATTAGTGTTTCTTGTCTTTTCAAGTATAACAGCATTCTCTGCTATTTCTTCTTGTTCCTTACTTTTCCTTCTATATTCTTCATAAGTTCCACTAAAATATGTAACTTTATCCTTCTCGAATATTAATAAAGAATCTGCTATTTTATTTACAAAATATCGATCATGAGAAACAAATATTAATGTACCTTTGTATTCTTTTAAGATATTTTCTAAACTTTCTTTACCTACAATATCCATATGGTTGGTTGGTTCATCTAGTAATAATAAATTAGGACCTTTTTTGAAAATTTTACATAATTGTAAGCGTCCTCTCTCTCCTCCTGATAATACTTTTATTTTCTTAAATACATCTTCTCCTGAGAACAAAAAGGTGCCTAAAATAGTTCGTATTTGCGTTGTTGTAAGGTTAGGAAAACTTTCATAAAACTCATCAAATACAGTATTTTCTGGATTAGAGAATTCCATTTGCTGGTCAAAATACCCTTTTTCTACATGATATCCAAATTCGAATTCTCCACCAAGTTTTGGTATATCTCCATTTAAAGTTTTCAGCAAGGTAGATTTTCCAATTCCGTTTTCTCCAATAATAGCCAATTTTTGCCCTCTAAAAAGTTCAAATGATACTTCGGAAATTGGGTTATCATATCCTATTTGTAGATTCTTTACAGTAAGTACCATCTTTCCACTTTCTGTCTTTAGCTCAAAATTCGTATGAAATGTTTTCAAATCATATTTGCTTGGTTCTTCAATTATTGTCATTCTTTCTATTTGCTTTAATTTTGATAATGCCATTTTTGCTTTCGTAGGCTTGTACCTAAATCTATCTGCTATGGCTTTTAGTCTTTTAATTTCTGCCTGTTGATATTCATAGTCTTTTCGCTGTTTTTCATAATTCGCTCTTTTTTGCTCTTCAAATTTTGTATAGTTTCCCACGTATTCTGTCATGGTTGCATATTCTATTTCATACACTTTGTTTACAATCTGGTCTAAAAACATTCTATCATGGGATACAATTACAACCGCATTAGGATAATCTTTGAGATACCCTTCTAACCATTCTATTGCTGTAATATCTAAATGGTTAGTTGGTTCATCTAATAACAAAATATCTGGCTTACTAAGTAGTAGCTTCAAAAAAGCGATTTTAGTTCTTTGTCCTCCAGAAAACTGATTCATCTTTTTAACTTTATCTTCTTCTGTAAAACCAAATTTCTTAATCGCTATTTCATATTCTTTTTTGTAAGTATAACCACCTATTTGCTCAAATCTATCTAAAGAATTGGTATAATCTTTAATCAAATTTTCATCTTGCGAGTTTTGTAGCTCCTTTGCTAGCTTTTCAATTTTCTTCTCTAAGTTAAGAATTGGTTCATATACTTTTAAAATTTCATCTAGCATAGTATCATTAGAATCTTCAAACTCCATTTGTTTTAAATAACCTATGCTAGGAGAACCTTGCTTATATACTCCAAATTTTTCCTCTCCAATTCCTTCTTCTAGCATAGAATTATCTACTATCGCTTTTAAAAATGTGGTTTTTCCACTTCCATTTCTACCTACAATAGCAATTTTATCTTTTTCTTTTATTTCAAAATTTATTTCTTCTAATATTGTTTCAGCCCCAAACGAAATAGAGCCATTTACTATTTTGTAGTTCATTTCTGTGTCCTTTCTGCGTAGCTCAAATCTATTATTTTCTCCCATGGCAAATTGTCTTTTCCAAAATGTCCATAATTTGTTGTTTTGGTAAAGATTGGTTCTTGTAAGCCTAAATAGTCTATCATTCCTTTTGGTGTTAAATCAAAGTTATTTTTTATCATTTCTACTAATTCTTCCTCTGATTTTTTGCCTGTTCCAAAGGTATTAATATAGATTGATAAAGGTTCTTTCATGCCAATCGCATACGAAACTTGTATTTCACATTTTTTTGCATACCCATTTGCTACTATATTTTTTGCAATATGACGAAGCATATATGCTGCACTACGGTCAACTTTGCTAGCATCTTTTCCAGAAAAAGCTCCTCCTCCATGTCTTGCATATCCACCATAAGTATCTACGATTATTTTCCTTCCAGTAAGTCCAGTATCTCCTAATGGTCCCCCTATTACAAATCTTCCTGTTGGGTTTACATATATTTTGATGTTTTCGTCCATCATATCTGTTGGAACAATAGCATTAATTATGTATTCTATCACATCTTCTTTTAAAGTTTTTTGGCTTATCTCTGCATTGTGCTGTGTAGAAATAAGAATAGTTTCTATTCTTTTTGGTTTGTCATCTTCATACTCTACTGTCACTTGCACCTTTCCATCTGGTCTTAAATATGGTATAATTCCTTTTTTTCTAACTTCTGTTAATCTTTTAGATAATTTATGTGCCATGTTAATTGCATAAGGCATGTAATTTTCTGTTTCATCAGATGCATAGCCAAACATAATTCCTTGGTCACCTGCACCGCCAATATCTACTCCCATAGCAATATCTGGACTTTGCTTTGTAATATTAATATCTATCTTGCATGTCTTATAATCCATATCAGTTTCTGCATTATCATAACCAATTTCTTGTATTGTTTTTCTTACTATCTCCTCTACATCAAACTCTGCCTTAGATGTTATTTGGCCTGCAATCGTTATTGTATTTCCAGCTGCAAAAGTCTCTACTGCTACTCTTGAATCTTTATCTTGTTTTAAACATTCATCTAAAATACTATCTGATATTAAATCACATAATTTATCTGGATGTCCTTCTGTTACACTTTCTGATGTAAAATAATGTTTACTCATATATGTATTCCTCCTTATTATTGCTCTTTTATAATTCCTATCGATATAAAATTTCGTATCAAGTATAACACAGATTAAATAAATAATCCACATAAAAAGAAGAAATCTAAAAAGACTTCTTCTTATACATTTAACAATCTATATATTTCCTTTAAAGTTTCTTCTTTGCTTAGTCTATCATGACCTTATATGAAAGAGTGATTTTATTTGTTAATAGCTAGCCTAATTTTAAGTTTATTATAAATGCCTATTTATTAGCTTCTTCCTTACTTCAAAACTTTCCGTCGTACTTGCATCAAACTCATTTCCGTCTAAAACATAATCTATCCACATTAAGGCAAATTCTTTTATTCTAGGTACTTCTACTTCTTTTATTTTCAAATCTTCTTCGTAATATGCATCTATAAATTTATGCATATCTTCTAAATTAGCACCTTTAGATTTTGAAAAAAATAAGTTTGCAACTAATATAGCCACATCACACACGGACGCACCAAATTTTGCATCATCAAAATCAATGAAACCAATTTTTTCTTGCTCGTTATCAATAAATATGTTATTTCTTGTTAGGTCAAAATGTAACACAGATTTACGTTCCATATCATTATGTAAATTTGTCATTGTTATAGTATGTTCTATATCATTATATATTTTTATTACATATTTATTATCATTACTAATATATACATTGCCAATAGTTGATTGAAGATTTTTTTGAATTCCATTAACTTCAACATTATATTTATCTATTAGAATTTCTTTTAATTCATTTTCTATATTCATACCTAAGTAACATCTCCTTACTAAAGTTAACTTTATCTTTAGATATTCTGTATTATATTTCGCTACTTTAAATTCTATCTGGATTATAAAAAGCTTTCCAAGATTCATTATTTACAAATACATCTGGCTGTAAATTCATCTTTTTAGAAAAAGTCTTTACTGCCTTAAAAATCTTTGTTGTAAAATAATATTCTTCTAATTCTTTTAAATTGATCTTTTGATCACACTTAAAGTAGATTTTTAGATTATGTTTATCTATTTTTAAATTAATGTCACTTACATATTGGAATTGTCTATTTCCAACAAATTTGCATCCTTCTGTACTAATCCTTGTTTTCTTTACATCAAGTTTATCTGCCAATATCAGCGTAAGTGTAATAATATTATCAGTATCGAATCCATTACTATGGTTTTTTATAGCATCCAATACCATTTCTTGATTCTTTAACTTAATATTATTTTTTTCTAAATAGTCCTTTGCATATTCATAACTTCTGAATGGATGACCTTCTTTACCTTTTATACATCCAGTATCATGTAAAATTGCTGCTACCTGTGCCTCATCAATAAATTCTTTGTCATAATTTAAAGCTTCAAGCAACCTTTTTACTAATTCAGCTACATTTATTACATGATTTAAATCATGGTATGCACGTTCTTTCTCTTCGTCTTCGTATTCATGTATTTGCTTATAAATTTCTATTATAGTTTTATCATTTTTTACAAACTCATAAAAACTACTCATTTAATCCTCCACTTAGTAATATTCATTAACAAATATTCTATCATATTTGTAAAAAAAAAGATACTTTACTCTAATATTTTCCTAATTTTTTTAATATAATATGGCTGCAAAAAAATAGAGACTAAAATAGCCTCTATTTTGTACAAGTTTGTATTGTTTTTCGTTTTTAATCTTTAATTATAATTTATTATATTCCCCATCACTAACAGGTTCACACCATTCATTTGAAGTATCTTCTCCTGGCACTTCTACTGCTAAATGAGAAAACCATGAATCTTTTTTTGCACCATGCCAATGCTTTACATTAGCAGGTATTGTAACTACATCTCCTGGCTTTAAGCTTTGTGCTGGTTTACCTTCTTCTTGGTACCAACCTTCTCCTTCTACACATATAAGTATTTGTCCTCCGCCTTTGCTTGCATGATGTATATGCCAATTGTTTCTACATCCTGGTTCAAATGTAACATTAGCAATAGATACCACAGAAGCTCCTGGTTTAGTTAGAGGTTTTAAATATGAATTTCCTATAAAATATTGTGCAAATGCTGTATTTGGCTCTCCCATTCCAAACATTCCACCATGTTCTTGTTTTTCATTTTCCATAACAAATCATCCTTTCTATCTTTTTATTTATTATATATCACTTAAACCTTACTTTAAGCCAATAGTTTTTTTAAGCAATTGGGGACTGTCCCCAATTGCTTACTTATCCAAGCTTATCTCCATTTTTTGCTTTCTTATCTGGAGTAATAAGTATCACACCATCTTTACTATATGTTCCAAGCACTAATACTTCAGACATAAAATTGGCAATTTGTCTTGCTGGAAAATTAACTACTGCTAAAATTTGTTTTCCTTTTAATTCTTCTAAATTATATAAATCTGTTATCTGGGCAGAAGACTGTTTTATTCCTATTTCTTCTCCAAAATCAATTTTTAGTTGGTATGCTGGTTTCTTTGCTTTTTCAAATTTACTTGCTTCTATTATTGTCCCCACTCGAATATCTAATTTTTGAAAATCTTCTATTGTTGCCATTTTCTTATTTCCTTTCTAATTTTCTTTATTCCATCTTACTTACTACTCTTTTCACTCTATTCATAAAGTCTTGCTTATTAGATAAAGTTTTTCTTAATTTTTGTAATGCTTCTTCAAATTCTTTATCTTTTAAATACACTTTTGCATATCCATTTTCGCCATATTTTTCTTTTAAATGACTATAAACTCTGTCAATTTGTTCTTCTTCTGATATTCCTACATAATTTCTTTTACCATAAGAATATGATCTCCTTATCGTAGTATCAATATCAATAATAGTTCTATCTGCTGTACTTACTATTCTTCCATAAATAGTCCTTGGTTCATGGTCACTTGATGCTCTGTGGTCTTCTATTGCTTCTTTTATTATTTTTATTTCTTCATCATTGAAAAATTTTATCATATTCTCATCTTTCATGAAAATTTCAGCTGATATAATTTCATGTCTTTTCCTATCTATATAATGACCAATATCATGATATGCAGCTATCGTATAAACCATGTTTATATCTACATCATAATCTTTTGCGAATTTCAAACTTCTATCTATTACTGTTTTTATGTGATTTATTCCATGTCCTGCTTCGTTTTTATTATATTGTGGAAATATCTCAGCTTCTATATATTCTTTTAAGTCATTATTTAATTTTTTACTCATAGCTCCTCCTTTTTACATGTACTAACTATATCACAAAAAATAAAAATACTCTACACTTTTGTGTAAAGTACTTTTATTTTTTTATTCAAATGTCTATTTTAGCTCTTCTAATTTATATAATTCTTTCAAAGGGATATTACTTTTTTTTGCAATTTCTTTTAAACTTTCATATTCTGGATATACATAGGTTTCTCCATCATTAGTTACTTTTTTAGCTTTTAGTTTTCCATACTTTGTATCAATTTCAACCATTTCTCTTCCTAGTTCTGTCCTTGATTCAAATCTATATCTAATTCCAATTGTTGTGGTTTCTTTGAACATAATATTCTGTAATTTAAACATATCTTCTTTTCTACATGCCACAGATAATCTATATGCAGGTCTACCTTTTTTCATAAATATTGGAGTATAAAATACATCTAAAGCACCATTTTCAAATAATTTTTCTGATGTATATGCTAGAACTTCACCACTGCAATCATCCACATTAGTTTCCATTACCACAAAATTTTCACTTTGTTGCTCCATTTCTCCGTAATATACTTTTAAAATGTTCGGTATTTTTAAGTCTTTATAGCCTGCTCCCCAACCTATTTTTTCTGTAACCATTGCTGGAAGTGTAGTGAATTCTTCTGCAAGTTCTGCTATAATTGCTGCACCAGTAGGAGTTACAAGTTCTGTATCAACATCAATTTGTCTAAACTTCACATTGGAAGAAGCAAAAATTTCACTAGTTGCAGGTACTGGAACTGACATTGTTCCATGTGCACATTCTATAAAGCCATATCCATCATTTACAATGCTTGACATTATTTTATCAGGATTTATTTTGTTTATTAGTATAGCTGTTCCAAGAATATCAACAATTGAATCAATTGCTCCTATTTCATGAAAATGCACTTCTTCTAATGGCTTATTATGTACTTTTGATTCTGCTTTTGCAACTCTTAGGAAAATTCTTTTAGCTAATTCTTTACTTTTATCATCGATTGAACTGTTATCTATTATTTCGTTTACATCATTCAAGTTTCTATGTGCATGCTGATGTTCATGCTCCTGATGATGCTCATGTTCATCATCTTCCAAGATAACATCAACATATTTTCCTGTTATTCCATTCTTAACTTTATTTGATATTTCTATTCTATATCCATCTACATTTAATTTTTTTAGTTCTTCTAGTAAATAATTATTATCTCCAACAATCTCTAGTAAAGCTCCTAGTGTCATATTTCCGCTAATTCCACTTGAGCAGTCAAAATACAATGTTTTCATAATACCTCCATTAATCACACTTGTTCATTACTGTTTAATAGTTAATTTAGTATGTCCTTTAAAGCCAGATAAGATGTATATTTAGAAAATTTTTGTAGGAGCGCGTAGCGACCAAACGAGCCTTTTAGGCGAGTGCGATTGAAGAAACCTAGCACAATTTAAGAAAATATATTTTCTTAAATTGTGCTTATATGGTTTCGACAACAAGCGACTTAAAAATTTGAGAAATATACATCTTATCTGGCTTTTATAGTATCTTTTAATTAAGCCATTATATAGTAACAGGTGCACAATTAATCTATATTTATCAATTCATACTCTCTTGTTCCGAATCCAAGCTCAGCAGCTGCTTCAATTGTATGAATACCATGTTGTCTTTCCACTCTTTCTACGAAGTGGTCTCTTCCTGGGTCTTCTGAATTATATACTAAATCTATGCAAGCTTGATCTATTGCAATTGGGTCTAAACTTGCTAATATTCCTATATCTTTCATGCATGGTTCTTCTGCAACTGCACAGCAGTCACAATCAACAGAAAGATTACACATTACATTAATAAATGCAATATTGCCATTAAAGTGTTTTACTACACTAGAAGCTGCATCCGCCATTGATTCTAAGAATTTATCTTGTTCTGGTAAATCTCCCCATATTGTATATTGGTCTTTTGACTTCCCAGCTGAGTGTATCCAAGCTTTTCCTTCAGATGAAGCTACACCAATTGACAATTGTTTTAATGCTCCACCATATCCTCCCATTGGATGTCCTTTGAAATGTGATAATACCAACATAGAATCATAATTATTTATATGCTTGCCTACAAAATCTTGCTTTAAAATTTTCCCGTTTGGAATTTCAAGTTCTACATCTGGACCTTCTTCATCCATAATATCAACATCAAAGTATTTTGTCCAATGATGTTCATCTATTAATTTTTTATGTTTTTCTGTTGTATTTCTAGCTCCATCATATGCTGCATTACATTCTACTACTGTACTATTTAGTTTTTCTACAATTGGTTTTACAAATTCTGGTCTAAGATAATTTTGATTTCCTTGTTCTCCTGAGTGTAATTTAATTGCTACTTTTCCAGGCAAATTAATTCCTAATGTCTCATACATTTTTACAACACTTTCCGGTGTTATTTCTTTTGTAAAATATACTTTTGATTTTTCCATACAAATCATCCTTTCTATTTTTATAATTATTTTAAGAAAAATTGTCTAATGAACATTATTTTATATATATCACTTAAAGTTCACTTTAAGTCAATATCCTTATTTATTTTTTTAGATTAAAAATAGGCTATGAAAATTGAATTCAAAGCCTACTTTATATTATGATTTCTACCTACTTGTTCATATACTTCATTCCACTACTCCAAGCTTGACCAACTTTTTCTCCTATTTTATAATATCCATTTTGGAATTGGTCAAATACAAATGCATTTAATTTGGTAGGGTCTACTTTTCCATTTTCATCTAGCACATTTTCATCTGCTAAAACATTTTCAATTTCGCCAATAACTCTAAAACCAAATTCATCATTTTGGATTTTGGCTACTTTGCATTCTAATGTAATAGGATATTCCTCAATTACTGGTGCATCTACTCTTGTACTCTTAGTAGCATGCATATTTGTTCTTTCAAACTTGTCTTCCATTGTGTTGCCAGAAGCTGTTCCAAAAAAGTCTGATTCTTCTAAATGAGCTACATCTGCTACGCTTATTGTAAATGCTCCTCTTTTCTTTATATTTTCTGCTGTTTTATGTGTTTCTGTTATATTTAATGCTACTTTATTATTATCACAAATTCCTCCCCATGCCATGTTCATAACATCTACTTTATCATTGTCTCCATATGTTGCTATCATTAAAACTGGCATTGGAAATAAAAATGGTTTTACTCCTAAATCTTTTTTCATACAAAATTCCTCCTTTGAATTAAAATTATATTCATACTATATCACAAAAATAAAAATTACTCCATATTTTTAAGAAGTAATTTTTATTTTTATGAGTGTCTCAAATTTCAAGAACTTGAACTTCTAAGAGTGTTCTTAAAAATCAATTCTTTACTCTCAAGGCTCTTAGTGCATTAAGTATAGCAATAATAGAAACTCCTACATCTGCAAATACAGCTTGCCACATGCTAGATAAGCCAAATGCAGTTAATATCAAGACTAAAACTTTAACTGCTATTGCAAATATAATGTTCTCTTTTACTATTCGCATTGTCTTTTTTGATAATTTCATTGCACTTATTATTTTTGAAGGTTGGTCTGTCATAATTACTATATCAGCTGCTTCTATAGCGCTGTCTGCTCCAATTCCTCCCATTGCAATTCCGATATCTGCCATAGCAAGTACTGGTGCATCATTAATTCCATCTCCAACAAATGCTAATTTTCCTTTTTGTGATTTTGTTTTTAGTAATTCTTCTACTTTTTCTACCTTTCCGTCTGGCAACAATTCTGTATATACTTTATCTATTCCTATTTCTTTAGCAACAGCTTCTCCTATATTTTTTCTATCTCCTGTAAGCATTACCGTTTGCTTAATGTTGTTTTTCTTTAATTCATCTATTGTTCTTTTTGCATCTTCTTTTATTTTATCTGAAATTACAATATGCCCAACATATTTTCCATCTACTGCAACATATACAACGCTTCCAATATGCGTACATTTTTCATATTCAATGCCTTTTTCATTCATCAATTTTTCATTTCCTGCAAGTACATCTTGATTGCCTATTTTTGCTTCAATTCCCTTTCCAGAAATTTCTTGTGAATCTATAATTTCTTTTTCATCAATTTCTTTGTTATATGCCTTTTTTATGGATTTTGAAATTGGATGATTAGAATAATATTCTGCATATGCTGCTACTTTTAATAACTCCTCTTTACTAATTCCAATTGGTTCAACATTTTGTACTTCAAACACTCCTTCTGTTAAAGTACCAGTTTTATCAAACACCATTATTTCTGCATTTGATAGTGCTTCTAAATAATTACTACCTTTTACAAGTACTCCCATTTTAGAAGCTCCACCAATACCTCCAAAGAAACTTAAAGGTATTGATATTACTAATGCACATGGACAAGATACCACTAAGAATGATAATGCTCTATATAGCCAGTCTTGGAAATTGGCTCCTTCCATGATTAGTGGTGGCACAATGGCAAGTATTATTGCAATAATCACTACAATTGGTGTATAGTATGCAGCAAATTTCGTAATAAAGTTTTCTGATTTTGCTTTTTTACTACTTGCATTTTCAACTAAATCTAATATTTTGCTTACTGTTGATTCTCCAAATTCTTTTGACACTTCTACCTTAATAACACCATTTAAGTTAATGCATCCACTAAGTATTTGTTCTCCTTCTACTACTTCTCTTGGTACTGATTCTCCTGTTAAGGCCTTTGTATCTAATGTAGTTTTTCCCTCTATCACAAGTCCATCTAATGGTATCTTTTCGCCAGGCTTTACAAGAATAGTTTCGCCTATTTTTACTTCTTCTGGACTAACTTTTTCTTCTTTTCCATCTCTAACAACATTAGCGTAGTCTGGTCTAATATCCATTAAACTAGCAATAGATTTTCTAGATTTATCTACTGCATAGTCTTGGAATAGTTCTCCTACTTGATAGAATAGCATTACAGCTACTGCCTCTGGAAATTCGCCAATTGCAAATGCTCCTAAAGTTGCTATTGCCATTAAAAAGTTCTCATCAAAAACTTTACCTTTAAAAATATTCTTTACCGCTTTTCTTAAAATTTCAAATCCTACAATAAGATAACTGACAATAAAGATTCCATTATTTATCCATACATTTTGAAATTTTACAAGCATTGCAAATAAGAATAGTACAAAAGCAATTATTATTTTAATTCCATCTTTTTTCATAAAATTTGAATTCCTTTCTAATCCTTTATTTTCTATGTTCAATATGCTCAATACCCACTTCAAATACTTGTTTTACATGTTCATCATCAAGCATATAATACACTTCTTTTCCATCTCTTCTACATTTTACAATACCCATTCTTCTTAATGTTCCTAATTGATGTGAAATAGATGATTTACTCATTCCTAATACATTTGCTATATCGCATACACACATTTCATTTTCATCTAATGCAAATAAAATTTTTGTTCTTGTAGTATCACCAATAATTTTAAAAAATTCTGCTAATTTATTAAATACATCTTGCTCTGGCATTTTTGCTAGTGTTCTATTTACTACATCTTCATGGATTATATTGCAGTCACATATAAATTCATTTTTTGACATCTGCACTTTCCTCCTTTTAGATTTATTTATATTTTTAGTTGAGTATTTGTTCAACTTTAGTATATTATAGTTGAATGTTTGTTCAATTGTCAATAGTTTTTTAAAAAAATATGAGACTATGTTTTCACATAGCCTCTTTCTTGTTTGGTTATTTGGCAGGTGTGCCAAATCCTGCATCTCTTTTGACCATTCAGGTGTGTGGATGGCACTTTTGTCCACCTCAAATAACCTACCTTTATTGTACTCTAATTATACTATATTTATTCATTTTTGTCTAGCTTTTTATATTTTTTTCCAGATAATTTTTCCTCTATTTCTAACTGTTTGTTTCCACGTTCTTTCGTTTAACTTCATCATTGTTATAATAGAATTTTTATTATGTTCTTTATCTATTCCTAATGCTAATTTTATAACAACTCTACCTTTTTTATTTATTTCTTTTATCTCTTTTAAATAAATCATAGTATCATTATGTCTGTTATCTTTAATAATATAATCTGGTTTTTCTATAATTTCCTTTATATGTGCTTTTAGTTCTTCATATTCACGTTTATGATAGATAAGTATATGTTGATATAGTCTTTCTTCAGTTAAAATAACTTCATCTGTTATTAATTTTTCAGCATATTCACCTAATTGATTCACATTTATTTTACCGACAATTTGCACACTATATTTCCTTTCACAGTTTGGTTTACTATTTAATAGTATAAAACATTTGTTCTTTTTTGTCAATATAAATCACGTGAATTTTTTTTCATAGTTTTTCTCCCTAAAACAACTTATCTTTATATATTTCTGCTTGTTCTAGCATATGCCCGATATTGCCTTCTCCTGCAAACTTGTTCATATCAAAAAAATTTTCTTTTCTATCCATCCAATACAATTTGTTTACTTCTTCTACTAAATTCACATCTTTATTTAATTTTCCTGCATAAACTTCTAATTCCATATCAGACATTTTATATTCAAAATTCATAATATTTGTTAAAATAATATCTTTATTTGTAATTCCTGTTTCGTCTTGTAGCTCTCTATATGCTGCATGTAATTCATCTTCATTTTGTTCTACTTTTCCACCAACTAAATTGAATTTTCCTTTGTATGGTTCTTTTTCTCTTTTGCACATAAGTATTTTATCTTCCTCTTTGTTATATACTAAAATTACATTTAACTTTTTCATTTCATTCTTCCTTTACATTTTATTTATTATTCTTTATATATTCTTCTAAAAATTCCCTAGTTGGAGTATATAAATTTTGTGGTAAATTATTTAAATCAAACCATTTCCATTCACTGTGTTTTGTTGGTTCCATATTTTTTAATTCTCCACTAAATTTATTAGCAATTATTTGAATCGTAATATAATGTTTATTTGGTTGAATATCATCTGTAGCTCCAAAAATTGACAATTCTGATATTTCTAAATTTGTTTCTTCTTTTACTTCTCTTTTTGCTCCTTCAAACATAGTTTCATCATACTCTTGTTTTCCACCAGGAAAAGTCCAACTTCCTGGTTCATAGATTCCTCCTGTATCTCCATAATTTTCGCATCTATGCCCTAGTAAAACTTTATTTCCATCTTTAATCATAATACCTAAACCAATCTTTATTACTCTATCCATATCTTTCCTCCATTCCTATCCCCAATAATTAAGTTCTGCTCGTACAACCACATCATTTTCATCTAAATAAATATAGTAATAATACCAATCCATAAATCCATTTCTTACAGAATATCCAATTGCATAATCTGTAATTAACCATTCCAGTTCTACATCTTCTTCTCCTAAAAGTGCTCGTACTTCTTCTTTCGTCATTCCAACTAAATCATATGTATCTTCTAAATCGTCAATCATTAAATATCTAAAACTATTCCAATTTTCATTACTCCACTTTTCTGTTGAAAATGTTTTGAAATATTGTCTTATACCAAATGTCATGATAACTAAAATAATCAAATAAATAATTACAGAAAACATACTATATATAATAGATTTATAAAATTTCTTTTTAAATGCAAATTTTAATATTAGAGGCATCGCTAAAAGAATAACTGGTAAAACAGCATAACAAATATAAAACAGTATGCTTGAGAAATCGCTTATACTTCCTGCTAAAGCTTCAATAATAAACAAATAAAAATAGAAAATCGCACTTAGAACATAATATAATATTCCTAGTATTATTCCAAATATTTTATCCTTCTTCATAAGCTACTCCTTACTTCTTATAGATATGTAGACATCGCTCTGGATGCTTTTTTCCTTACTCATGCTAACTGTCGTGCATATATAACTACATCATTTTCATCAAAATAGATATAATAATTAATTGCTTCTCCTATATAATAACTAATTGCATTATCTTCTTCAGAGTATCCATCTTCTTTTCCTAAAAGTTCATGTATTTCATCTTTTGTCATGCCTTTCAAATCATATCTTTCTTCTAAATCTTCAACCATATCTCCTCTAAAACGATGCCAGTTTTCATTGCTCCATTTGTAAGTAGAAAATGTTTCAAAGTACACTGAAATACAAGAGCATATCGTTATCCAAATAGATATATAAAGAAGTACAAATACAATGCTATCTAAAATTGCTTTATAAAATTTCTTGTTATACTTAAATTTTATTATAACTGGCATTGCTAAAATAACTATTGGTAAAACAATATAGCAGATAAAGAATAATATTTTAGAAAAGCCACTTATGGTTCCTCCTATGAATTCAAAAAGCATCAAGAATGAAAAAATCTTTGAAAGCACGTAATAATATAATATTCCTAAAACTACTCCTAATATTTTATCTTTTTCCATAAATTTCCCCATTTATTTTTAATATTTTTTGTATTGTATCATAAAAGCAGGTTATTTACAACTAATAACCTGCTTTCTCTCTAATTTGTTATGCCATCGCATCTAAATTTGCT
Source organism: uncultured Clostridium sp. (assembly GCA_946495905.1). GTDB lineage: Bacteria > Bacillota > Clostridia > TANB77 > CAG-508 > CALXVA01. Next base: position 15,388 of record CAMMEP010000001.1, on the reverse strand, counting down.
TGTCTTTTTATTTTACCTGTTGTAGTTTTAATTAGTGGCTCTTCTGAAATTATCATTCCTCTAATTGCTTTATATTTTGGCATTATGCTATTTATATCTTTTATTTTATCTGATAAAACTTTACGTATTTCTTCATCTGTTTCTACTTTATATGCTTCTTTCATAATTTCTCTATCAAATATAATTTTTACATTTATTTTGATATCCTCTTTATCTTCAGATTGTTGCTTTCCAAATATAAAAGATTCTTTTACTCCTTCTATTTTGTTTACTAGATTCTCCATTTCTTCGGGGAATATATTTTTACCATTCTTTAAAACAATAACACTTTTCTTTCTTCCACAAATAAATATGTATCCATCTTCGTCTATTTTTGCTAAATCTCCTGTAGCAAACCATCCATCATTTAATACTTCTTTTGTTGCCTCCTCATCACCATAGTATCCAAGCATTATGTTTGGCCCTTTTACAACAAGTTCTCCCATACCTTCTTCATTTGCATCTTCTATTTTTGCTTGTATATGTGGAAGTGGCTTTCCTATTGAACCTACTCTAAAGTTTTCGTCTGTTTCAACACCTATAACTGGGGATGTTTCTGTTAGCCCATATCCTTGGCATAAATTAATACCCCAGTCTCTGAATGCATTTTCTACTTCTGGGTCTAGTGCTGCTGCTCCACTAACAAATAATCGTACACATCCTCCAAATAAATTATGAATATCTTTGAATATTTCTTTCTTTTCTGCCATTGTTTTATTTCTGTTTTCTTGCATTAATTTTTTAACAGCCTCTAATTTTCCTTCTTTTTCAAGACCTTTTAAGATTGTTTTATACATACTTTCATAAATAGCAGGAACAAAGGAAGCAAATGTTATTTTGTATTCATTTAAATTTTCTGTAATATGTCTAATTCCTTCACAGAATGACCTTTCAGCTCCTATATATAAAGAATATAGCATTCCTACTGTGCATTCAAACACATGATGTAATGGTAAAAATGATAACATTCTGTCACTTGAATTAATATCTAGTACAGTTGCAAAATCCATTAAGTTAGATACTAGATTTCTGTGGCATAAAGCCACTACTTTTGATTTTGATGTTGTACCTGATGTAAATAACATAATGTTCATTGCTTCTGGGTCTATTTTTGCATCTAAAAATTCTCTGTTTCCTTCTTCAATTAGTTTTTTACCAACTTCTATTAATTCTTTTTGTGAGTATATTCCCTCTATGTTAGAATCTAAATCCATTGATATTAAATGTTTTAATTTATTTTTTTCGCTATATTTTATTTTTTCAATAATTTCTTCATATTTTTGAGAGTAAAATATTGCTTCTACTTCTGATCTTTCTATTACTTCTTCTAGCTCATTTGCTGGTAAAGATTTGTCTATTGGAACAACTATTCCTGTACCGCAAACAACTGATAAATATGCTAACTCCCATTCATATCTATTTTCTCCAATAACAGCAATTCTTTTATCCTTTAGTCCTAAACTAATTAGTGTTGTTCCTAAATAATTTATCATGTCTCTTATTTCTTTATGTGTATATACCTTATATTTTCCTTCACCTATTTTTATTTTATATCCTGGTCTATCCCCATAAAGTTCTCCTGTTTTATTTAACATATCTTTTAAATCTGTAACTTTTAATACTTCTTTATTCATTCTTTTTCCTCCATTTTTTAATTTCATTAAATATGACATATATATTATTCTTTATATATGTCATATTTCCTACTAATTTGACTAACCATTCATTTCTTATTCTTTTTCAAATATTTTTTGTAACTTTTTACCTACTTCAAAACCTTTTTCATAAAATTCATCAATTGGCATTTTCAAATACTCGTATCTATAACATAGCTCCATTGTAATTGGCCCATCATAATTACTTTCTTTTAACTTTTTTATGCCATTTTTCCAATCTATTGTTCCATCAAATGGCATCAGATGTAAGTCTCCTGTTTTATCATTATCATGTAAATGTACTGCAAATATTCTATCTTTAAAAAATTCAAAGTCAAATTCATCATTGAAATGTGTGTGATAATGTCCTATATCAAAACAAAGTCCTACGTTCTCATCTTTAATATTTCCCAATACATATTCTAGATATCCTCTAAGTCTTGTATTCTCAAACGCTACTTTTACTCCAATTTCTTTTGCATACTCAGTAATTTTTCTTATTCTATTTAATCCAATTTCTCCATACATTGGTGCTACTTTTTTTGATGTTAAATGCATTATTACCAAAGATATTCCATTTTGCTTGCAATTCCATATATCTGTTTTATATCTTTCTATTAGGCTTTCTCCTTCTTCTCCCTCTTCCCAAATAGAATTAATATTCTGGTATCCTAAATGAGCAAATATAATATTAAGTCCTAATTTTTTACATAATGCTACTTGCTCTTCCTGGCTAAACTCCCAATCTTTATCATACCATTGAACAAAAACATTTTTAAATCCTGCATTTTTTATGGCATAGATGGTATCTTCTATACTCACATTTTCATTACTATTTTGAACACACATAGCAAGTTCTCTCATGTTTCTTCACATTCCTTTCCAAGGCACAAAACTGGTTAGAAAATAATTAAATTTATTAATCCATTATATTTCATGCTCTATCATTATATTATAATTTCTAATTTCGACAATTATATTCTTATTCCTTTACACTATTTACAATAAACTGAACTACTTCTTCTACATTGTCCTTCTCGTTATATTGTTTCCTATATTCTTCTGGATATTCTAACCAATATTTATTACTTTCTGGCATTACAGAAATGGAATCTAATGGATAACCTGGATTTCGCTTTTCACATGGTTTATCTACAAAATAGAAATGATCTTTACTCCAAGTAAACTTATTTACACTTTTTCTACTGCAAATTACCATTCCATAAACCCATTTTGCTGTTAATTTTCCACCATTTTCCTTGACTAAATTGGTATAATACTCTATCATTTCTTCGTCATTTAGTTCTTTTCCGTTTATTCTTCTTACATGTGTTCCAGGTTGTTTTTCTTCTGGCAATTCTTCTATAAACAAATTATTATCCATTCCTATAGTAGGAATTTTAGTTCTATCATAGTAAGTTTTCGCTTTAATATATGCATTTTCAATAGCATCTTTACCATTTTCGTCAATAGGTAATTTAAAGTCTAAGTCTTTTATTGTAATTAATTCAATGCCTTTTTCTGCTAATAAATCCTTATACTTCTTTACTTTCGCAGGATTTGTTGTTGCAAATAGTACTTTCATTTTTTCTCCTTCCTAATTGGGGACAGGCTTTTTTGTCCGGATATTCCTAATTGGTGCCTGTCCCCAATTAGGAATATATCATAAAAAATTCTTTTTAACAAGTATATTTTATCTAAAACTATTATTAATTTGACGTCATTTTTTGTATTATGATATAATCTGAGTAAATAAGAAGGGGATGTGAAGTCACAATGAATAACGAAACAATGATGCAATATTTTGAATGGTATTTGCCAAATGATGCAAGTTTATGGAAGAAAGTAAAACAAGATGCACAAAAATTAGGAGAACTTGGTATAACATCTTTATGGCTACCACCTGCCTATAAGTCTTCAGATGGAATAAATGGCGTTGGTTATGCTGTATATGACTTATACGATTTAGGTGAGTTTGATCAAAAAGGAAGTATTTCAACCAAATACGGAACCAAAGATGAATATTTAGAAGCCATCGAAACATTGCACAAGAACAATATTAAGGTTTTTGCCGATACAGTACTAAATCATAAGTTTGGAGCAGATGAATTGGAGCAGGTCATTGCTGTGGAAGAAAACCCAACAAATAGAAATAATACCATTAGTCCTGCTAAATTAATATCTGCATGGACCAAATATACTTTTCCTGGTAGAGGTGATAAATATTCTGCTTTCAAATGGGATTGGACACATTTTCATGGAGTAGACTGGGATGAGAAAAATGATAAAAAGTCTGTTTATAAATTTTATGGAAAGCATTGGGATAAGCAGGTAGATGCTGAAAATGGTAATTACGATTATTTAATGGGTGCTGATATTGATTTAAATAATTTGGATGTTGTAACAGAACTTACTAATTGGGGAAAATGGTATTTAGATTTTACAAATGTAGATGGTTTTAGATTAGATGCTGTAAAACATATTCGTGCTGATTTTTACAGAATGTGGTTAGAAAATCTTAGAGAATATGCTCAAAAAGATTTATTTGCTGTGGGAGAATACTGGTCAAGAGATATTAATATTCTAACCAATTATTTAAATGAAGTAAATTCAGAAATGAGTTTATTTGATGTACCTTTACATTATAACTTTTTAGATGCCGCTAATAATGGTGGTAATTATGATATGCGAAATATTTTAAATGGCACTTTGGTTCAAGTAAATTCAGCTAAAGCAATTACTTTTGTTGATAATCACGACACACAGCCTGGTCAATCCCTAGAATCGTGGATACCTGATTGGTTTAAGCCTCTTGCCTATTCTATTATATTGCTTAGAAATCAAGGAACTCCATGCATCTTTTATGGAGATTATTATGGCATACCACATAATAATATTGTTAGTAAATCTGATTTTTTAAATCTTGCTTTATACATTAGAAAAAAATATGCTTATGGAAATTTAAAAGATTATTTTGATAATTTTAATATTATTGGATGGACACTTGATGGTGATGAGGAACATAAAAATTCAGGACTTGCTGTCTTGCTAAGTGATGGTCCTGGTGGAAATAAAGTAATGAATGTAGGAACAAAATTCGCCGGCGCTACTTTTTATGATTGTACTGGAAATATAAAAGATAAAATAGAAATTGATGAAAATGGTAATGGAGATTTCCGTGTAAACGGTGGCTCTGTATCTATTTGGATTATGTCCGTTTAAGAATTCACTTTTAGGCTTAATGATAAGAACCTGACCAAACATAGCAAGCAAAGATTGCATCCTAAGTGCCTTAGGACCTTGTTATCTTCTATAATAAAGAGAGATTGAACTTTTAAAATTTTCTTAAAGTTCAACCTCTCTTTATTTATTACTCTTCTTTATTTCTATATATTTTATTTGATACTTTATACGATATAAGGTACATAATCGCCATAAGAAGTACTAGTAATATTAATCCATATTGATTCATAAAATTTTCTATAGTTTCTAGATTAATATTGAAACTTGCATTCATTATCAAATATCCAATTCCAAGTACTAATAGGATTAAAATAAATACTAAAATAAACATTTGAACTCTTCCTTTTTCAGCTCCCCATTTATAGATACTTGGTATTTGTATTGCTTGAATTAGTGATATTCCAAACATTCCTCCTACAGTAGATACAATTAAACTTTCGTAATCTAAATTAATTAAATTTTCAGGTCTGAAATAATTCATTATGTTAGCAATAATTATAGTAAGAACCATCCCTAATATCCCACCTAATATAGTCGCTCCAATTGCTAGAATATACTTTGATTTTATTATTTCTTTTCTATTAGTTGGTAGTGTTAAAATATATTTATTCGATTTTGACATTTCATCATAACTAAATGTAGAAAGTGAAATCATTCCCATTATTGTGCATATTAATATTGGTCCAAAGTTAATGTTACCTGTACCTATAATTGCAATTCCACAAAATATAATAACTATAAGTAAAGACATTTTATAGCTAGATAAATTATACAAATCTTTTTTTATTAATCCTTTAATAATATTCATAATTATTTATCCCCCTTAATATATAACAACATAATCTCCTCAATAGAAGGTTTATCAATTATTGCAATATTATACTTTTGCTTTATCTTGTATTTGTCATCTGTTAAGACTTCATACTGATACTTTTCTTTTTTGTATTTGATATAATCTGCTTTATCTAATTTATCAAAATCTTCTTTACTGCATTTTATGATTCCATAATTTTCTAATAAATCCGTAGTTGGTAAGTTAAAAATAATCTCACCTTTCTCTATAAATACAATATAGTCAGAAATATGCTCTAAATCTGTTGTAATATGAGTAGACAATAATATAGATCTTGTTTCATCTTCTTCTATGTATTTTCTAAAGATATCTAAAATCTCACTTCTTACCACTGGGTCAAGTCCACTTGTAGGTTCATCTAATATTAAAATTTGTGGTTCATGAGAAATTGCAGTTGCAATTTTTAGTTTCATTTTCATTCCACTTGAAAACTCTTTAATTAGTTTGTTAGTTGGTAAATTAAATTGATTTAAGTAACCAAAATATTTCTCTTCATTCCAAGTTTTATAAAAGTCTTTCATAATAGAATTAATTTGTTTTGCAGTTAAGTATTCAGACATAAAACTATCATCTAACACTGCTCCAACTTTCTCTTTAATTTCTTTTTCATTTTTCTTATTATCTTTTCCTAATATCGTTATTGTTCCACTTGCATTTGTAATGTTTAATATGGACTTTATTGTAGTTGTTTTTCCTGCACCATTTTCTCCAATTAGTCCTACAATACTTCCTTCTGGCACATTAAAGCTAATGTTTTTCAAAATAAACCCTTGATATTTTTTAGAAACATTTTGTAATTCAATATTATTTTTCATACATTTTCGTCCTTTCTAATTTTCATTAAATATTATTTTAAACAATTCTTTAATTTCATCTTCTGTAATATTAGAAATTTTTGAGATATCATAAATCCTTTCTATCAGTTCTTGAATTTCTCTTAACTTTTCTTCTTTTATTAACTCTAAATTTTTAGGTGCAACAAAACTTCCTTTTCCCTGAACTGTTTTGATATATCCTTCTTCTTCTAACTCATCATAAGCTCTCTTTACTGTTAAAAAACTAATTTTTAAATCATTTGCCATACTTCTGACGGAAGGTAACATATCTTCTTCTTTTAATTCATTAGAAAATATTGCTTGCTTTATAGCAGTCTTTATTTGCTCATAAATTGGTATACTACTACTATTGCTAATTATAATGTTCATACCATCACTCCTTTTTATGATACTATTATTCTCAACTGTTATATTATTATTATAACACTATATAACAATATGTCAATAGAATTTTTATAATAAATAAAAAATAGAGTAGTTATATAAAGTGAATCTTATCCTAAAAGTTAGGCAAATACCTAATTCACTTTATAAACTACTCTTTCTGATTTATAAATTTATTTTCCAAAATACTCTTTTATTTTTTCCATTCTATTCATTTGATCTACTTTAAATGGACACCTTGCATTGCAATGGCCACATTTAACACAGTCTTTTGCTGTTTTTTCTAAATTATTGTAATGGTCCTTAGCTAAAATATCTCCTGCAATAGATAAGTCATAATATTTATTTATTAATCCAATATCTAATCCCATAGGTCAAGGTTTGCAATGATTGAAATAAACACATTTTCCTGTTGCATCCAATGGAGTAAACTTACTTATAATAGAATAATCTTTTTCTTATTCTGTTGCTTCATTAAATTTTAGCACTTCTTCTAAATCTGCTTTTCCTCTTATTCCTGGAAGTACTGTTAATACTCTATAATTTGAATCTTATCTACATTTTCTATTGTTTTCGCTGGTGTAAAATCTATCCTGCCATTAAAATAAATTAAAACTTCTTGCCCTTCACTAAATCCGATATTTCCATCTTCTGCAAAACTCACATTAAATATATCTGTATTATCTTCTATGTCTCTTACTTCTATGCTATTCTCATTTACAGCTACAATTATAGCCCTTTTAGTTGCAACCCTATTTCTTGTCTTATATGCCACTAAGTCATTTACATCCTGTTCTACTATTTTTATACTTGTAACAGTATCTAGCATATCTACAGAATGTCCCTCGTGAATAGTTGCCAAATCTGTTTGTACGGCATCCTTTTTCTCTACTACGGTTACTGTATCTCCTACTTTTAGTTCACTGTAATTAATAGAATGGCCATTTTCATTTTTTACGATAGCATTTTCTAAAGAAAAATTATAAAAATGGATATCTGGTGCTGCAACTTGAATTTGTCCATTACTTATATCCATAACAATGCAGGCATAATCAGCACCTATTTTATCTGTTTCTACTAAGCTATAAATATCTTCTACGTAAATAATGTCTCCTATCTGTACTGCCTCAAATGTAATGTCATTTCCTTCCTCATTTTTAATTTTATATTGACCTTCCGAAAAGCTATAATAACTAGGATATTGCCTTACTGCCATTATTCTATTCCCATCTATTTCTACAATAGTAAAAGTATAACTTTCGTACATTGTTAATAAATATAGCCCGATTGTAATAAAAACAAGCAATAGTAAAACAATAAGCAATATAATTTTCGTCCTTTTCTTCATAAAAAATCCCCCTTTATTTTTATTTCTATATTTCCTTTCTATCCTTCTGTTAGAACTATCCTACCATAAAAGGAAGTGATTCGCAATATAATCACTTCCTTTTCATACATTTTTTAATTACTGCCTAGTGTTTCAGCTACTTTTACAAGTTCATCTCTAATTTTAATATGTTGTGGGCATACTTCTTCGCATCTACCACATTTAATACATTCTTCTGCATGTTTCTTTCCATGGCCTCCTACCAACCAACTTTCTTGATGTTTTGCACCAGCCATGTCTCCATACAATGTTAGCATATTCATTGCTGTAAATGAACCTGATATACCAATATTCATAGGACATACTTTGGCACAATAGTTACATGTAGTACATGGAATTAAAGGAATTTTGCTTAGTTCTTCTTGCGCTTTGTCTAATACTTTTTTCTCTTCTTCCGATAATTTTGTAAAATCTTTCATATATGATAAATTATCTTTCATTTGTTCAATATTACTCATACCAGATAATACAGTAATAACACCATCTAAATTTGCAGCAAATTTAATTGCCCAAGATGCATATGAAGCATTTGGATTTGCTTCCTTTAATATTTTAGCAACTGGCTCTGGTGGGTTTGCAAGCATACCACCTTTTACAGGCTCCATAATTACAACTGGCTTTCCATATTTTCTTGCCATTTCGTAACATTCTTTTGACTTAATTGCTGGATTCTCCCAGTCTGCATAATTTATTTGAAGTTGCACAAACTCCATTTCTGGATGTTTTTTTAGTATTTCTTCTAGTTCTTCTGGTGTAGAATGGAAAGAAAAACCTACATGCTTAATTTTTCCTTCTTTTTTCATTTCTTGAACAAAACTCCACATATCAAAATCATCAAACGATTTTGTTCTATGTTCTCCTAGGTTATGTAATAGATAAAAATCAAAATATCCTGCACCTGTTCTTTCTAAAGATGTTTCAAATTGATTAATAGCATCTTCTCTAGTTTTACAATTTATCCAAGCTGCATTTTTTGTAGCAAGCTGAAAACTATCTCTTGGATATCTTTCAACTAATGCTTGTCTTATGGCATCTTCACTTCCATTATATGCCCATGCTGTATCAAAATAAGTGAATTCTTCTTTTAAGAACATATCTACCATTTGCTTTGTTTGTTCTACATCAATTTCTCCATCTTTTTGTGGTAATCTCATTAGTCCAAATCCTAATTTTTTTATTTCTTCTCCTAAATATGACATATTACTCTCCTCCTTTTTCATAATTTATAATATATCACTTAGAGTGGACTTTAAGTCAATAGATAAGTGCTTTTAAATTTCAAATTCTTTCGCATGCTGTACTATACCTTTTATTTCTATATCTATATCATTCAATTTAATTGCCATAAAATTTTCGTCCGGTACATCAAAAGGTGCTACTATTCCATATTCTTTTGCAGGAATATATCCAAATTTTGTATAATACTTGTCGCTACCTAAAACAACGGAATAATGATACCCAAGCTCTTTTGCTTTTTTATGTCCTTCTCGTATAAGTGCACTTCCAATGCCTTGTTTTTGATACTCTGGTAATACCCCAAGAGGTGCTAAAGCAAGCTCTTCTTGTTTGCCTATCTTTATTTTAGTAAATAAAATATATCCTACAATTTTATTATCCATAACTGCTACTAAAGATAATTCTGGAATAAAATTGTCGCTTTTTCTTAATGCAACTACTAGGTCCTGCTCATTACCATCGCTATGCTCTGCTGTTTCAAAAGCAGTTTTAATCACTTTGTATACTTCTTCATAATCATTTTTATTTTCTTGTCTAATTGTTAACATTTAAAATCTCCCTTATTCCATATCATTCTAAATTCTTTCTCATTGGTTTCTTTATCAACTGCCTCTTTCACAATTTTGAAACCATTTTTTTCATAAAACTTAATAGCTTTTCTGTTCTTTTCATATACATTTAGTGTTAATTCTTCTTTTGCTTCTTTTGCTTTATTTAGCAATGCCGTTCCGATTCCTTTATTCTGATAATTGCTATTTACGAAAATGCCTTCTATATAGTCCTCATTTATCCCTATAAAACCTTCAATTTTATCATTTTCTATATACACATATATTTCGGAATTTGGTAAAAGTTTTTTTACATATTCATAATTGCTTTCCCAATATTCTTTTGGTATAAAGTTGTGTGTTTTTATATTTTCATTTTGCCAAATTTGCATAACGGCATCTATGTCAGTATTCTCAAATTTTCTAATCATATATTGCTCCTTATAAATTATTTCATCTCTTCCTCTAAAAGATTCACTATTTTGTCTAACTCTTCTTTGTACTGTGTATGTCCGATGCCATAAAAAACAAAATTATCTCTTCTAATTAGAATAACATATTGTTCTTCATTATCTATTACATATTTTTGATAATTTCTACTACTCTTAACAATATATTTTGACTTTATATACTATAACACATAAAAGATAATTATTCTATATATTTTATTTATATAGAATAATTATCTTAAATAATTTAAGTACTTAAAACTTATATTAAATTTTCTGGGTTTAATGCTTTTAACTCTTCTAAAACGAATTTTCCATCTTTTCTTACTAATACATCATCAAACCATATTTCTCCTCCACCATACTCTAGTGTTTGAATATTTACTATATCCCAATGAATACTTGAGCGATTACCATTATCGCTTTCTTCCAGACTATCTCCTGGCGTAAAATGAAAACTACCTTTTATTTTTTCATCAAATAGCGTATCTCCTATTGGTTTTTCTATATATGGATTCAATCCAATAGCAAATTCTCCAATATATCTGCTTCCTTCGTCTGTGTCTAAAATTTCGTTAAGTTCTTTTGTTTTGTTCGATGTAGCTTTAACTATTTTTCCATCCTTAAATTCAAATCGAATGTTATTAAACAACACACCATTGTACCTTGTCTCAGTATTATATGTTATATATCCATTTACACTATTTTTTACTGGTGCAGTTGCAACCTCTCCATCTGGTATATTAAATGTTCCCATATATTTTTCGGCAGGTATTCCTTCTATACTAAATGTTAAATCTGTCCCTTCGCCTATTATATGAACTTTTTTCGTTTTATTCATTAACTTAACTAAAGGATTCATAGCTTTTGACATTTTATCATAGTCTAAAGTACAAACATTAAAATAAAAATCTTCAAAGCTTTCCGTATTCATATTACTCATTTGTGCCATTGATGCATTTGGATATCTTAAAATACACCATTTTGTATGTTTTACTCTTTCTTCAAAATGAACAGGTAAAGTATAGTATTTATTATATAATTCCATTTTTTCTTTGGAGATTCCATTTAATTCTGCTGTGTTTGTACTTGCTCTTACTCCAATATATGCATCCATATCCTTCATTCTCTGTAAATCATGTTTTGCATAAAATTGCATTTGCTCTTCTGTTGCACCTATAAGCATTTCTCTCATTATTTCATAATCTATAATATTAAAAAATGGTAATGCTCCTATCTTTTCAGACTGCTTAATCAATTCTTTTCCTAAAGGAATTGCATCCATTCCTATTATTTCTATTAATATTTTCTCTCCTTTTTGTAAATTAATAGAATGGCTTAATAAATTACTAGCTAATTTTTCTATTCTTATATCTCGCATTATCTTCACCTCTTTCTTAATATTATATATCATTTTTATGTGTTTTCTTCAATACTTTTTCACATACTTTACCGTAAATTTTATTATATAGAATATTTTTACTTGCTCTATTCTTCAAATAATTACTAGTTAGCAAGAATCTGTGACACAAACAATTCATAAGGATTCCAATTCATGTAGGAGCTTATGCTCCTTATCCCTGGCATGCTTTGTATCGCTTCTAGCACTTTCTGAATTTCTTTATTTGTATTTGCTTTTATTTCTAAACTTGCTAGTAAAGGGTTATTCTCACTATTGTTATAAACATCTAACGAATTAGTATCTTCTCTAAGCCATTCCTTAATTTGTTCTAATTCTTCTTCTTTGGAAACATATGTAATTTCCGCACTTTTCGCATTTTGTGTTATTTTCTCCTTTATATTGCCTAATTGTTCTTCTGTTATATCATCTTCTAAGTATACTACCACCGTAGAAGCTACATCATTATAGTTTTTAAAGACGAATATATTAAATATAATGATGAGCAACAAAATTATTAAGCTTATAGAAATAATAATATTCTTTTTCGTTAATTTTCTTCTAACACCTTTAAAAGCGTCTATTTCTTTTTTTTGATCTATTTTTCCACTTTCTATCCTTATTTCTTTTAATGCATTATTACAACTTTCACAATTTTTTAAATGTTCCTCTACAAATTCATTCGAAGTTTCACTTAAAACTCCGTCATTGTAACTAAATAACAAATCCTTAACAATATCGCATTCATTTTTCATTCTACTTTCACTCCTATCTTACAAATTCAATTATTGGATTAATCTTTTAATTCCTCCTTCAATTTTTGCTTACCACGAAAAAATACAACTCGTGCCCAATTTGATGTTTTATTCATGATTTCAGCTATCTCACTATATTCGAGATTACCAAATATTCTTAAATACATCACATTTCTAGTATCTTCATCAAGACTTTGTAACTTTTTAAATAATTGTATTTTATTCATTTTGTTACAAAGATTTTCTTCTATTGACTCTTCCACCGTTAGTGAATCTTGTAAAGTATCAAGTGATATTTCTTTGTCTCTTTTCTCTTTCTTTAGTTTTTTATACCATATATATTTGCTAATCTGGCATAGCCAACTTGAGATTTTACATTCTCCTCTAAATTTTTTTATATCTTTAATAGCTACTACAAATGTTTCTTGGACAATTTCTTCCGTTATATCCTCGTTTCCAGTTAAGCAGAATACATATTTATAAACTATATCTCCATATTTGCTATATATTTCATCCATATTCTGCATAACATTTCCTCCTTTCATTTATTTAGTGTCCTTTGGTGCTATTTTGTTACAATTTTTTATAATTTTTATTTTTTCTACCAAAATTTCATTTTACAACTTTTAATAATCTAATATTAACAAAAAAATAAAATGAGAGCAACTTTATGCTCCCATTTTGTTTTGTGATTCTAAGCTAATTATTTATTCCATCTATAACAGACTGTAACAAACTTACCAACTCATTTTGTGTTACGCCAGTAGTTTCAATATCAAAGTAGATATCTTTGTATTCAAAAGTTACAATATACATTTCTTTCCACTGACTTATTACAAGTTCTACCTCTCCAATTTTCGAAACCTTGTCTCCTTCATCTATAAAATAATCTCTTATTGGCTCTTCTATTTCCGAAAATGCTATTTTTATATCGTTTAAACTATCTTTCCTATAGTTAAATACATAGTCGTGTATCACATCATATTCTGCTATACCTCTGTTGCTTCTTATGTTTACCATATAACTACTTTCTAATTGATATTCTGCTGGTACAGCTAAATATTCTATAAACTTAAATTTTTCTGGCAAACTTTCTATTTCAACAGTTTTTATGTCTGCATCTAAAGTTGTCATTGTCATATCTTTTATCTTGTTTATATTTAATTCGACTCCATCATTAGCATCCGTTTGTCCAATATCAATTGTGTTACTTGGTAATAGGTGTTGGTTTGTTCCAATAAATATTCCAATTCCTAATATAAATACTGCACATATAGATGAAAGTACATATATTACTTTTTTATTCTTATTCGTTTTCATACCAAACTCCTTTCTGATGTTTGATATAGCTATTTCTTCTTTTATGTTTTTTCTAATCTTTTCTATTATTTTTTCTTCGTACTCAGATATTGATACATTTGCCTCTGTTTTTCTATATTTATTTCTTATCCTGTTTTTAGCAGTTCCTGCTAAGTATGCTTTTAAATCCGTTGTAACTGATAAATTATCGCTGTTCTTCCAAATGGCAACAAATACATCGGATATAATTTCTTCTACATCTTCATCTGTTATATGGCTACTCACACCATTTTTTACAATGATATATACATAGCCATAGAAGTCATCAAGCATTTTGTCTATATTTAGTTTTCCATCTTCTAGATAATCCTTTAACATTTCCTTTTTCAATTTAGATCTAAATCTCCTTTTATTATGTAGGAAATTTCGTTAGAAATTTCCGAAGTAACAAGGCCTAAGTTTCCTTGGGCTGTGCATATTTGCGAAGCAAAATGCACATTTGACGAAACCACTTTTCTTATCTTAGTTAACTTTCATCTACATAGTAACATTTTTTAGGAAAAGGTTACAAGTTTTTTGAAAAATTTCTAAAAAATATAGAGATTAGTTCTTGCTAATCTCTAATTTGAGTTTATTATAAATTGTGATTTGTATTATTTATATTTTTACAGCTCTTCTTTTAAAATAGAATAATATATTTGTGGTGTATATATACCTGTTTTTTTATCTAATCTTCTTTCTCTAAGTTCTCCATCTTTTTTCATTCCAGCTTTTTGCATAACACGACCACTTGCAGGATTGTACCCGGCATGATGTGCTTCAACTAAATGAAAATCACATTCTAATAATAAATATTCTATTACTCTTCTTAATGCTTCAGTTGCATATCCTTTATTCCATTGCTTAGAGCTAATACAATATCCTACTTCACCATAGTCCTTCTTTTTATATAAATTGCAAATATCAATCCCACCTATTAATTCGTGAGTATCTTTAGTTTCTATTAACCATTTATAGAAGTCTAAATTTTCATATGCCTTAACCCACTTTTCTATCACTTTGTATTGCTCTTCAACATTTTTACATGGAGTCCAACTCATGTTTTCAGCCATTTTTTCATCTGTAATATATCCATTATAAAATAATTCCTCAACATCAGATAATTCGAATTTTCTTAATATTAACCTTTCGGTTTCTAATCTTTTGGTTCCTAAATCTTTCATTTATTGTGTTTGTTCCTCCCCTCACAAATTGTAATTTGTCGAGATGATTATAGCATAAAAAAGAAAATTACTCTATACTGCA